>CAZKHT010000311.1:0-1607 GCA_964552595.1 uncultured Burkholderiales bacterium | reverse complement strand
GTGGCCGCGGCGCTATTATTAGGCGCGATGGAAGGCATCGCCGATGCTACCGCGGCTTTGCTCAAACTTTCGTCGGGCCGTTATTCCGATCTTTTGGGCGGCAAACGTAAAGGCCTCGCGGTGTTCGGTTATGTCTTGTCCAATCTTGCCCGGCCTTTATTAGGTGTGATGCCGAGTTGGCCCGCGCTTATTGCTTTGCGCAGTGTGGACCGCATGGGAAAAGGCATACGCAGTGCCCCGCGCGATGCCTTGGTGGCCGACGCCACGCCTGCCGAGTCGCGCGGCTTAGCGTATGGATTTCATCGCGCCCTGGATAATGCGGGCGCCGTGGGCGGCAGTTTGATTGCTGCCGCGATTTTAACCTGGTCCGTGCTGTCGCCGCGCCAGGTAATCTTTTGGTCCATCATCCCGGGCTTTGCCGCCGTATTGCTTTTAATCCTGTTCGTCAAAGCGCAACCCACGCAAATAAAATCGCATACGAGTTTGCCTAAATTGCGCTGGGCTTTGCTGGCGCCGCGCTTACGCCGCTATTTATGGGTATTGGCGCTTTTAACCTTCGCCCGCGTTTCGGAAACTTTTATCGTGCTGCGTGGGCACGAGCTGGGCATGAGCGTGGTCACGCTGCTCCTTTTGTGGGCGCTGCTCAATTTTTGCAAAGCCCTCACTTCAACCCTAGGCGGGCAATGGGCGGACCGCATCCCGCGCGCGCATGTGATCGCATTCGCCTGGCTGGGCTCGGCGCTGACTTTCGCTGGCTTCGCGCTGGCCGGTAACGCCACAATTCTGTGGATTATGGTTTTGCCCTTCGGTTTAATTTCCGGACTGGCCGAAGGTCCGGAGCGCGCCATGATTAGCGATTTTTCGGAAGCGCAAACCCGCGGCACCGCATTTGGTTGGTATCACTTACTCACCGGCGCCGCGGCGATTCCAGCGGGATTGCTTTTCGGTGGCTTGTGGCAACAATTTGGTGCGGCGTGGGCCTTTGCTTTCAGTGCCTTGCTTGCCACCGCCGCGATGCTGCTTTTGTTGCGTTGGGTCCGTTAGAAATACCGTTTGTCGCCTCAATTTCCATAATATGAAAAGCCTGCAAACTTTAATTGAAATTTGAGACAAGATTCATAACAATGACGGTCGGGAGCAATAAGCCGGCGCGAAAAAATGCCGGCGATTCGTTTTACTAAGACCTTCAAGCTAGTCACAACCATCACACGCAAACCGGCTTAACTGGTGTGCGTACATCGTTAAGCGGCAGGGGAGCGCCAAGGTGGAAGAAGTTGTAGCGCTAAAGTGGGTGAAGCTAGGTGTGATATTGGTGATCTTGATCGCCATGATCGCAATCAGCCGTCGTCATCGCGCCATCGCCCGCCACCGTGGATGGACTTTGCTCTTAAGCGGCTTAGCCGTCCTGGCCATAGGCGATGGCATCAATGTATTCGCCACCCTGGCGGGCGCGCATTCAAATTGGAATCCTTATTTATCCTTGGTCGGCAGTTATAGCGCATGGACCTTGGGTATCGTCCTCGTGGCTTTGGGTTTCTGGCATTGGCTACCCTTGGTCAACGAAATACGTTGGCCAAAACAAGATCTCACGCAAGCAAACCAATTTT
>CAZKHT010000310.1:0-1616 GCA_964552595.1 uncultured Burkholderiales bacterium | reverse complement strand
AACCGGTGATATCGGCTTCTGCACCCGTGCGCGCTTCCGCGTCGTGCTCTTTAATCAATAGCCAATTTTCCTTGCCTTGCGCGGCGGGTTTGCCCATGCGCACCAGGGCCCAACTGCCATGCAATTTTTCGCCTTCCAATTGGAATTTTAAGTGGCCTTTTTTATAGCCCGCGCGCGCATCGCCTTGCGGGGTCCAGACGCCTTTGTCCCACAGCAAGACCGTGCCGGCGCCATATTGCCGTGGCGGAATAATCCCCTCGAAAGTGCCATAGTCCAAGGGATGATCCTCGACATGCACCGCCAGGCGCTTATCCGCGGGATTTAAACTAGGCCCCTTAGGCACAGCCCAGCTTTTAAGCGTGCCATCCAATTCCAAACGAAAGTCATAATGTAAGCGTGTCGCGTCGTGCTTTTGAATAAAGAAAGATAACTGGCCTTTTGCTTTAGCGACTTTACCGCGCGGTTCCGGGGTTTGTTTGAAATCGCGTTTTTCCCAATATTTTTGCAGACTCATGCGCGTGACCGGCGAGGTGCCGCCTCCCTTTTTGTGGCGCCGGCGGCGGCTTTGGTTTTTGAAGCAGCCCGTGGCTTCGCGCTGGCGCTACGCGGCTTGGCCGCCGCGCCCTGGCTTTTCTCCTCGATGCTACGCTTGAGTAAAGCAGTAAGATCGATGACTTGTGCACTGGGCCGCGCCTTAGGCTCGGGCGTCGGCGGGGTAATGGTTTTGGTTTGATGGGCTTTGACTTTTTTCTTGACCAGGGCCAGCACATCTTCGCGATAAGTATCGTGAAACCGCTGCGGCTCCCAGGCTTCGCTCATGCCTTCGACCAAGGACAAAGCCATCTGGATTTCCTTGTCAGTGGGCGCCGCCTTTTTTGAATGCAAATCCGGCAAGACCAGATCGCTGGGCTCGCGCAATTCCTCCGCATAGCGCAAGGTGTTCAATACGATCACCTCATCCATGGCGAATAAGGCGGCCAAGTGTTGCTTAGTGCGTATCACGACTTGGGCCACGCCGATTTTGTCCGCGCGGCGCAAGGTCTCGCGCAATAGCGCATAGACTTTTTCCCCGCCCTTGGTCGGCGCTAAATAATACGGCCGCTCGTAATACGACAAAGGTACTTCGCGGGCGTCGACGAAGGTGACGATATCTATGGTTTGCGTGGCCTCTACATTGGCTTGCTTTAAATCTTCCTCGCTCAGCACCACGTATTCGCCGGGCTCATATTCATAGCCTTTGACGATGTCGTCCCAAGTGACCTCCTTGCCGGTTTCCTTGTTGATGCGCTTATATCCTATGGGCGCGAAGTCCCGCCTATCCAGCATGGTCAAATCCAATTCGCTGGGCTTTTCCGCCGAGAACAATTCGACCGGAATATGTACCAAGCCAAAACTGATAGCACCTTTCCATAACGCGCGTTGCATGATGTACTCCTTGCGCAAATAGGCCAGCCCTACCGCGTTAAGCCGTGGCAGGAGCCGAAAAATCGATGACCGCAAACGGCGCCGTATCGCATACCGTTTGCACCCGCAAACCTTGGCCGGTATCTGCCGGTCGTGTTCCCACTATCACCGTCTGCCACGTGAACATGTCTTCACCCCTACTGCCCTTTTCC
>CAZKHT010000309.1:0-1664 GCA_964552595.1 uncultured Burkholderiales bacterium | reverse complement strand
GCAAAGATTGCGCGAGGGACACAACTTCGAGCTTGCGCGATCACACATTGGGCCCATTATGCAAAGCTGGGTGATGCCTTTGCGTCATGCCGTGCGCGATGCCGACGGCGCGGCGGTGTATGTGTTAAGCGCGATTTTGCCCATAGAGCGGCAACAATATTTGTGGAAGGACGTGCCTCTGCCGGTGGGCGCGGCGATGGGCTTGGTACGCGACGATGGATTTTTGCTGAGACGTTTTCCCATGCCCAAACCCAACGATCTGGAACGCACTTATGGCGACCCCAAGTCCGCGGAAACCATATACACGACCTTATCGAAATTGGATTTTCCTAAACAAGGGCTGGCCGAGGGCGTGGGCATGTACTCGATTTATCGCGTGTATGCATTCCGGCGGCTAGAGCGCTATCCCGTGACTTTATTTGTTGGCTTACCGGTGAGCCATTTTTGGGAAACCTGGTCGCGACGCGCGCAACTGCCGTTCTTACTGATTTTTCTTTTAGGCTTGGGGGGCTGGATTGTTTACAAACGCGTGCTTAAAAATCAAATTAGTTGGGAGAAAGAGCGTGATCTGACGCAAGCCCGCATAGGACAACTCGCCTATTACGATTTGCTGACGGAATTACCGAACCGCGCCTTGCTGCAAGAACGCTTGAATTATTTTATTCAAGACGTGCGTCGCCGCAATACGACGCTAGCGGTGTTGTACTTCGATTTGGACAGGTTCAAAAACATCAATGATTCCTTGGGCCATCTGGTGGGCGACAAATTATTGCAAATCGTTTCCGAACGCATGCGTGCTTGGCTGGTGGATACGGGCATCGCCAGCCGACTGGGCGGGGACGAGTTCGTGATCGTCTTACCAGGGGCGTCGCGGGATGAAGCCTACCGTATCGCGCATGAACTGCTGACGGTGGTCAGTCGTCCCATGGAAATCGCCGGGAACGTTCTAAGCATCACGCCCAGCATAGGCATCAGCGTATTTCCCCTGGATGGAAATGATATGGAAACCCTGCTCAAGCACGCCGATGCCGCCATGTACGCGGCCAAAGAAAGCGGGCGCAATAATGTGCAGTTATTCACGCCTGAAATGAATGCCAAAGCCAACCAGCGCATGCTGACCGAGGTCGGCTTGCGCCACGGCTTACAAAGAAATGAATTTTTTCTGCATTACCAACCGCAGTTCGATGTGCAGTCGGGGGAGATCGTGGGGATGGAAGCCTTGATCCGCTGGCAACCATCGGAAGGTGACATACGTTATCCGGATGAATTTATTTCGGTGGCGGAAGACAGCGGCTTAATCCTCGCCCTGGGCGAGTGGGTCGTGGAGGCGGCGTGCAAACAATTGCAGGCCTGGCGCGCGATCGGCTTGCCCATGGTGCGTCTGGCTTTGAATTTATCAGCCAAGCAATTTCATCAACCGGATTTATTTGAACGTCTCGTCGCCGTCTTGGAAAAATACGATTTAGATCATTCCATGCTGGAATTCGAGCTGACCGAAAGCGCGGTGATGGATTATTCCAGCGCGGTATTGAGTACGCTCACGCAGTTGAAGCAAAGCGAATTTCAATTGGCTTTAGATGATTTCGGCACCGGGTATGCGAGTCTGACTTACCTCAAACGCCTGCCGCTGAAGGTGGCGCAGCAGTTGCGCGGGCTTCTCAGCG
>CAZKHT010000308.1:0-1720 GCA_964552595.1 uncultured Burkholderiales bacterium | reverse complement strand
CCCAGACCTTAAAAAATAAACGCGTCTTGGTATTGGATATGGCGGGTTTACTGGCGAGCGCGAAATATCGCGGTGAATTTGAAGAGCGCTTGAAAAACGTGCTCAAGGAATTAGCGCAAGACGAGGGCAGCACCATCGTCTTTATAGACGAGTTGCACACCATGGTAGGCGCGGGCAAAGCCGAGGGCGCCATGGATGCGGGCAATATGTTAAAGCCCGCCTTGGCGCGCGGCGAGTTGCATTGCATAGGCGCAACCACGCTAGACGAATATCGCAAATACATCGAGAAAGACGCGGCGCTGGAGCGGCGTTTTCAAAAGGTATTAGTAGGCGAACCGACCGTGGAAGACACCATCGCGATTCTGCGCGGCTTGCAAGAAAAATACGAGCTGCATCACGGCGTGGACATTACCGACCCGGCCATCGTCGCGGCGGCGGAGTTGTCGCATCGCTATATCACCGATCGCTTCTTGCCGGACAAAGCCATAGACCTCATAGACGAGGCGGCGGCGCGCATACGCATGGAAATCGATTCCAAACCGGAAGCCATGGATAGGCTAGAGCGGCGCATGATACAGCTGCGCATAGAACGCGAAGCGCTGAAAAAAGAAAAAGACGAAGGCTCGCAAAAACGCTTAAGCCTACTCAGCGATGAGCTGGCGAAACTGGAGCGCGAATACGCCGATCTCGACGAAATCTGGAAGGCCGAGAAAGCCCAAGTGCAAGGGGCGCAGCATATCAAAGAAGCGATAGATAGCTTGCGCAATGAAGTTGAAGAAGCGCGGCGCCAAGGCGATTGGCAAAAAATGTCCGAGCTGCAATACGGACAGATACCGCAATTGGAAGCGCAATTGAAACAAGCGCAACACAGCGAAGCGGAAAGCACGGTGCAGCATAAATTGCTGCGTACTCGCGTCGGCGCCGAAGAAATCGCGGAAGTCGTGTCGCGCGCCACTGGCATACCCGTGTCCAAGATGATGCAAGGCGAGCGTGCCAAGCTCATGCAAATGGAAGATGCCCTACATCAACGCGTGGTGGGCCAAGATGAAGCCGTGCGCCTGGTGTCGGACGCGATACGGCGTTCGCGCTCGGGCTTGTCCGATCCCAACCGGCCTTATGGTTCGTTTTTATTCCTGGGGCCTACGGGGGTGGGCAAAACCGAATTGTGCAAAGCGCTGGCGGGATTTTTATTCGACTCCGAAGACCATCTCATACGCGTCGACATGTCCGAGTTCATGGAGAAGCATTCGGTCGCGCGCTTGATCGGCGCGCCGCCGGGATATGTCGGTTACGAAGAGGGTGGTTATCTCACCGAAGCGGTGCGGCGCAAACCCTATGCCGTGCTCTTGCTAGACGAAGTGGAAAAGGCCCACCCCGATGTGTTCAACGTCTTACTGCAAGTGCTGGACGATGGTCGCCTGACCGACGGCCAGGGCCGCACCGTGGATTTCAAAAACACCGTGATCGTGATGACCTCCAACTTGGGTAGCCATATGATCCAGCAAATGGCCGGCGACGATCCGCAAGTGATTAAGCTCGCGGTCTTGGCCGAAGTGAAAAATCATTTCCGGCCGGAGTTTATTAATCGCGTCGACGAAGTGGTGGTGTTCCACGCCTTGGGCGAAGGGCACATCAAATCCATTGCCAAAATCCAGTTGGGCTATTTGGCCAAACGTTTAGCGGCGCTGGAAATCGGCATCGACGTCTCCGATGCGGCGCT
>CAZKHT010000307.1:0-1801 GCA_964552595.1 uncultured Burkholderiales bacterium | reverse complement strand
GCCATGTTTAGCGCGTTGACGCAAGCCGGCATTAGCAGCCGGGCGCTGACCCAAGGTTTGTATGCGTTTCAGACCTGGAATCCCCGAGATTTTACGCAGGACGCCTATCGCACGGTAGACGATAGGCCCTATGGCGGCGGTCCCGGTATGGTGATGTTGGCGGAGCCGCTAGAGCGGGCCTTAAATGCCGCTCAAGAGGCACAGCGTCAGGCCGGCGTGGCGCGGCCGAAAATGATTTATGTATCACCCCAAGGCCCGTGCCTGACGCATAAAGGGGTGATGGAATTAGTCAGCGAACCGGGTTTGATTTTTTTGGCCGGGCGCTATGAAGGAGTGGATGAGCGCTTGTTGCAGCGCACCGTGGACCGCGAAATATCCTTAGGCGACTATGTGTTGTCGGGTGGCGAATTAGCGGTCATGGTGGTGCTAGACGCTATCATCCGGCAATTACCGGGCGCCTTGGGTGATGCGGCTTCCGTGGTCGAGGAATCTTTCGTCAACGGCTTGCTGGACTATCCGCATTACACGCGACCCGAGGTGTATGCCGGCATGCCGGTACCGCCGGTGTTGTTATCCGGCCACCATGCGCAGATACGGCGCTGGCGTTTGAAGCAAAGTTTGTTGCGGACCTGGATGCGCCGACCGGATCTTTTGGCGCAGCGGGCGCTGAATCAAGAAGAAATGGAATTGTTGGAAGAAGTGAAATGCGAACAGGCGTCGCACGCGCAGTGCGGCGATGAAAACAAGGAGTAAGACAGATGAATTTAATTCAGCAACTCGAAACCGAAGAAATCGCCCGCATGGGAAAAACCATACCCGTGTTCGCGCCCGGCGATACGGTAGTGGTACAAGTAAAAGTGAAAGAGGGTACGCGCGAACGTCTACAGGCTTTCGAAGGCGTGGTGATTGCAAAGCGCAATCGCGGCCTGAATTCTTCATTCATCGTACGCAAAATTGCTTCCGGTGTCGGCGTGGAGCGTACTTTCCAAACGCATTCGCCCTTAGTCGCTAGCATAGACGTGAAACGTAAAGGCGATGTCGCGCGCGCGAAATTGTATTATTTGCGTGATCGTTCCGGAAAATCGGCGCGCATTAAAGAGAAGTTAGCCGCACGTAGCAAAGAGGCTGCGACGCAATAAGGCGAGCTTTCCTCGTTTGAAGCAAGGGCGGCTAAGGCCGCCCTTGCTTTTTTCCGCAAGCGAATTGGTATTTCGTCCATGGCCGTGGTTAAAATGCCGCCATGCGCGCATGGCTGCTTTTCATGGTTTTCTTTTTCCTTCTCTCAGCTCGGGCCGATGCGCTCTTCAATGCCCAGCAAGCCTATCGCGCCGGCGCACCCCATTTGGGCCTGGCAATGGTGGATCAAGCGCAAGGCGATGTTCGCGGTCCGGCTTGGTATGAGTGGGAATCGCTGCGCCTATCCTTGCTTTCCGCCGGCAACCAAGCATCCCAAATTCTGGCGCGTTCCCGTTTATATCCTGCCGATGCACCCCGCGATTTTCAGCAAAAGGCCTTGGGCCATTTGGCTTGGGCTCAACTAGAACTCAAACAAGCGGTCGATGCGCGGCGCAGTTTGTCGCGGCTGTTGTGGCAATTCGAGTTACTCCCCGCCGATCAACAATGGGCACGACGTTTGGTGATACGTTCGTATTTGCTGGAGCATCGCGCCGACGAAGCCTATCGCGCCATGCTGCGCTATGACCAAGACTACGCACCCGTAGGCCGCGAGGTGGCGACGGAATTTGTGCAAGGGCTGCTCGCGGAAGGGCGCGGCAGCGAAGCGTTGAGCTGGCTGTCACAA
>CAZKHT010000306.1:0-1856 GCA_964552595.1 uncultured Burkholderiales bacterium | reverse complement strand
GTGGTATGGCTGGGAGACCACACAAGGCAGCGGGCGGGCCGAATCTAGCGTGTTGGTGCGCGACCAAACTATAATGCCCAGTATGAGCACGATCAAGGCGGGAACGCCCCAAATCACAACTTCCAAGGGCGTGGATTTTTCCCACTCGGGCGTATACGGCGCGACGCGATTAGTCTGGCGAAACCGAATAAGCACGATAGCCAGCAGCACAAACACTGGTATCACGACGATGCTCATGAGCAAAAGACCCAGCACGCCCAAGGCGCCGTCGGCTCGCGTGACCGATCCCGCCGGCGCAAAAAGCGAAGGGGCGGACACCATATTGGATAAAACCGAATCCCAACTCATTGCGCGCAATATCTTTCAAATCTGGATGGTGAAACCGGCGAGACGCGGTGACGATACAGGGGCGCAAAGCTTTAATGCGCGGCAGCGACTTCCTACATCGGATCGTTGCGTCATTTATTTTTAGCACGGCAATACGCCGAGTCAAGGCAATGCAAGACGCGGTCGGAATAAGTCGATACTGGAGACACTGAAAGTGGTCACACGTGTTTAGCCGTGCAAGTAGGAGGGGACAGAAGGCGGCGAATCGATGAAGGGATGAGAAGATATGCGCCGCTGTCCACCGCGCGTACGCCTATTAAAGATTGATGCGTGACTTATAGGTTTTCTAAACCCGGACCTGCTGGGAAAGATCTAGCAAAGCCGCTCGCATTTCTTCCTTGGCGATCGGAAATTTCAACACGGCATGAACAGAAAACAAAGCCAGCAATTTGCCGATGTGCGCTTCCTCGCGCGCTTGCATGACCACGATGATCTTGGCCTGGGGCGCGACGCATTGCAGGGTACGTAGAGTGACATCCAAGTTGGAGACCGTCGCGCCCGCGTAGTCATTGCCCCAGCCGTAGATGAACTCCCCCATGAAAAAATCCGGTGCCTTTTTCTGTAAGGCACGATGCAGATTGCGGGCGGAGTCGAAACGCTCCAGGGTGATGCCAAGTTCCTGAAATAGACTGAGGTAATCAGCAGGGAAGCGAGATTCGATTAAAGAGAAAAGGGTTTTCATGCGGTGAATGGGTCCGAGGAACGATCCGGCATTTTAGCAGCGGTATTTTTTACAAACTAATGTGTAACTTACGCGCGTTTTTCCCGTTACGCCTGCCTTTTCGGAGGCAAATAAGCCACGGACGCGGTAATTTTAGCTAGGCACTTGGCTTGCTTATGCTTCCTTAATGACGAACTTTAATAACAATTTTAGGAAACATGATGAGCACATTGAGGCGATATTTTGCAGTATTCGCGGTAGTAATGGGTTTCTCCTTATCAGTCCACGCGCAAACGGATAAGCCCGAACAAAATTCCATCGTCACGGAAGGCGCGACAGCGAGTGTCAGCGAACCCAAAGCCTCCCCCAGAAAAGATCGAGCTTACCCAAAAAGCGATTTGCGAAGCGCGGACAGCGCGGATCTCACGACCAGCTCGGGAAAATTGAAAGGCCCCGCGGTATTGAGGTTGCAGATTATGTTGGATCGCGCAAATTTTTCGAGTGGCGAAATTGATGGCGCGTTGGGCAAGAAAACAACCGTCGCGCTAGCCGGATTCCAGGCGGCGCGCAAATTGCCGCAAACGGGGACGATGAATCCGGACACGCGTGCAGCCTTGATGGCCGACCAGCAGCCTGTGTTAACGGAATACACCATCAGCCCCGAGGATGTAAGCGGTCCCTTTGAACCCATACCGGAAAAAATGGAAGACAAGGCCAAGCTGACCGCGCTGGGCTATCAAACACCGCTGGAGGGACTCGCTGAAAAATTTCATTCCCGCCCGGCCTTATTGAAGAAATTAAATCCCGG
>CAZKHT010000305.1:0-1977 GCA_964552595.1 uncultured Burkholderiales bacterium | reverse complement strand
ATTATCGGGTACGCTGCCCGCTCCTTGCCGCGGGTGGGGCCTGTATAAGGGCTAACGGCGTGGGGCGGGACCCAGCTCGTCCGTGCCTACGCTGTTGGCGCACATAAACGGCGTGGATGCGATGTTGGAAGCTTTGGAAGTGCGCTTCCTGGCAAATCGCGACGCGCATTTATATTTCGCCTTGCTCAGCGATTTTACCGACGCCTTAAGCGAAACCTTGGATACCGATCAAGCGCTGTTGCTGCGCGCATCGGAAGGCATACGGGCGTTAAACGCAAAATATGCGGAGCAGGGCAGCCGATTTTTTCTTTTTTATCGGCCCCGACGCTGGAATCCGCAAGAAGGCAAATGGCTGGGCTACGAGCGTAAGCGCGGCAAGCTCGGCGATTTGAACGCCTATTTGCGCGGGGAAACAGACGATGCGCTGGGCCCGCGTTTTTCTCATATCGTGGGCGACACCACGGTGCTCACGGATATCCGTTACGTGATTACTTTGGACAGCGATACACAATTGCCACGCGACGCGGCGCGCGAATTCATAGGCGCCATGGCGCATCCTCTGAATCGCGCGCAATTGGATCCCGAGACTAAGTGCGTGCGCGGCGGGTATGGCATTTTGCAACCGCGTGTGAGTCCCAGCCTCACCGGGACCAATCGCTCGCGTTACGCGCGCCTCTATGGCGGCGAATCGGGATTGGACCCTTATACCCGCGCGACCTCCGACGTGTATCAAGATTTATTCGGCGAAGGCTCTTTTATCGGCAAAGGCATTTACGAAATCGATACTTTCGAAACCGTATTGCGCGATCGCCTGCCGGCCAATCGCATTCTGAGTCACGATTTGCTAGAGGGCGTCTATGCCAGAGCCGGCCTCTTAAGCGACGTCGAATTGTATGAAGACTATCCGGCGCAATACGCGGCCGATGTGAGTCGCCGCCACCGTTGGATACGCGGAGATTGGCAGCTTTTGGCTTGGCTGATGCCGCGTGTGCCGCTCCCTGGCGGACGCTACGAAAAAAATCCCTTGTCGTGGTTGGCGCAATGGAAATTATTCGACAATTTGCGCCGCAGTTTATTGCCCGCCGCAGCCACGGCCACGCTGATTGGCGCTTGGACATTTTTAGCCTCGCCGCGTTTTTGGACGCTGGCGGTCATAGGCGTGTGGCTCATCCCCGAGTTGATCGCATCGGGCTTGGAATTATTGGATAAGCCCAAAGAAATGCGCTGGCGCCGGCATCTCGGCAGCGTCGCGGAAACCGCCATGCAGCGGCTCGCGCAAGTTGCATTCAGCTTGGCTTGCTTGCCTTACGAGGCGTATTACAGCCTAGGGGCGATCTTGCGCACTCTATGGCGTACCGCTTTTAGCCGCAAACATCTGCTGGAGTGGACGCCTTCCAGCGAAGTGGCACGCACCGCGCAAAATGATTTAAGCGGCACTGTGCGCAAAATGTGGATAGCGCCCGCCGTCGCGATCGCGGTGATCGTCTTGCTGTTGCTGTATCACCCCATCGCACTGGCGACCGCTTTGCCTGTGTTATTGCTGTGGCTGAGTTCGCCTCTACTCGCATGGTGGTTAAGTCTGCCGCTAGAGCGTGCGCAAGCCAGCCTCAGCGGCACCCAGCAACAGTTCTTGCGTCAACTCGCGCGGCGCACTTGGGGCTTTTTCGAGAGCTTTGTAACGGAAGCGGAGAATTGGCTGCCCCCGGATAATTTTCAAGAACATCCGTTGCCGGTGGTAGCGCACCGCACTTCGCCCACCAATATAGGCTTAGCCCTGCTCGCGAATTTAAGCGCCTATGATTTCGGTTATGTGGTCGCCGGACAAACCCTGAGCCGTACCGCCAACACCTTGGCGACTCTGCGCCGTTTAGAGCGCCATCATGGGCATTTTTATAATTGGTACGACACCCTCAGCTTAAAGCCTTTACATCCGCTCTATATTTCATCGGTGGACAGCGGCAATCTCGCCGGGCATTT
>CAZKHT010000304.1:0-2014 GCA_964552595.1 uncultured Burkholderiales bacterium | reverse complement strand
AAAATATAGTTGCAACGGAAACAAAGAACAGCACCGACGCCATTCAAAGAATTTCCCCTTTGCAACGCCGGATTCTCGACAGTGCCAATTTCTCTATTATCTCCACCGATATTGCCGGCACCATACGTGTGTTCAATAAAAGCGCGCAGCGCATGCTGGGATATAGCGCGGAAGAGATAGTGAATAAATATACCCCGGCACTCATCCATGATGGCGACGAAGTCATTGCGCGGGCAAAAGTCTTATCACAAGAACTGGGTTTTGAGGTCGCGCCGGGATTCGAAACCTTTGTCGCCAAAGCCCGTCTCGGAACGGCCGACGAAAATGAGTGGACATATATACGCAAGGACGGCAGCCGCTTTCCGGTTTTATTGTCGGTGACGGCACTGCATAACGCTGCCGGCGATATCGATGGCTTCTTAGGCGTTGCCTACGATTTAACCGAACGCAGGCGCTTGGATCGCATGCAGCGGGAATTTGTTTCGACTGTCAGTCACGAGTTGCGCACGCCACTCACCGCGATACGCGGTGCGCTCGGCTTGGTCGCCGCGGACGCGGTAGGTCCTTTACCGCAACGGGCCAAGGACATGACGCTT
Organism: uncultured Burkholderiales bacterium; assembly: GCA_964552595.1. Classification (GTDB taxonomy): domain Bacteria; phylum Pseudomonadota; class Gammaproteobacteria; order Burkholderiales; family Thiobacteraceae; genus RBG-16-58-11. The sequence goes on along the minus strand of CAZKHT010000304.1, from coordinate 1,418 downwards.
ATCGCGCTCAATAATTGCGACCGCTTGGTGCGCTTGATCAACGATATTTTGGATATTGAAAAAATCGAATCCGGAAAATTGGCCTTCGAAATGCGTCCTTTGGAAATCTCGGCGCTCATCCGCGAGACAGTGCAAGCCACCAAGGCTTACGCGCAAAAATACGATGTCGCTATCGTCACCGCGCGCGGTTTACCGCAAGTCGAGGTCATGGGGGATAAAGACCGCTTGATACAAGTTTTGACGAATTTGATTTCCAACGCGTGTAAATTTTCCCCCGCCAAGGGTTCGGTACGGGTGTCTCTCAACCTGCTAGAGCAGTACGCCCAAATTGTGGTGGAAGACAAAGGCCGGGGCATACCCGAGAGTTTTCAAACACAGATCTTCGAGAAGTTTTGCCAAGCCGACGCCTCGGACACGCGCGAAAAAGGCGGTACCGGCTTGGGCCTGAATATTTCGCGCGCCATCATCGAACAACACGGCGGAAAAATCGAATTCGAAAGCCAAGAAGGCCAAGGCACGCGCTTCTGGATCATGCTGCCACTCAAAACCACTGCCCTCGCTACGGTTTAAGCTCCGCGAGTAAAAATCGCGGCCCTCGCGCATCTGCGGTACAATGCGCGCCCATTGTCGCGCCATCGTTCTTATCATGCTTAATACCGCTAATCTCACTATACAGTTCGGCGCCAAGCCGCTATTCGAAAACGTTTCCGTAAAATTTGGCGAAGGTAATCGCTATGGCCTCATAGGCGCGAATGGCTGCGGAAAATCCACCTTCATGAAAATTCTCGCGGGAGTGTTAGAGCCTTCCGGCGGCAATGTGTCTTTGGATAGCCATGAACGCATGGCTTGGTTGCGCCAGGATCAATTCGCGTATGAAGACATGCGCGTCATAGATGTGGTGATGATGGGTCACGAGGAGATGTGGCGTGTCATGCAAGAAAAAGACGCCATCTACGCCAACCCCGAAGCCACCGAAGCCGATTATATGCATGCCGCGGAATTGGAATCGCGTTTCGCGGAACTGGACGGGTATACCGCCGAAGCGCGGGCGGGCGAGTTATTGCTGGGTGTGGGCATCCCCTTAGTGCAGCACACCGGTCCCATGCGTGAGATTGCGCCGGGATTTAAGCTGCGGGTATTGCTCACTCAGGCTTTGTTTTCCGATCCGGATATTTTGCTTCTGGATGAGCCGACCAATAACCTGGATATCAACACCATACGCTGGTTGGAAGAAGTGATTAATCAGCGCAGCAGCACCATGATTATTATTTCCCACGACAGACATTTCCTGAACAGCGTGTGCACGCACATGGCGGATCTGGACTACAACACCTTGCGCGTGTATCCGGGCAACTACGATGACTATATGCTGGCCTCGACTCAGGCACGGCAACAGCTCTTGGCCTCGAACACCAAGG
>CAZKHT010000303.1:0-2016 GCA_964552595.1 uncultured Burkholderiales bacterium | reverse complement strand
TCTGATAAAATGTATATATTCGGGCGCGAAGCATGCGTTGGAATCGGCTAACGGCGCCTTGGCGTTGTGCATTGTCCTCAGGGGTGACAAGGCCTGCGGCAAGGCGGAGACGTTCCAGGCCCCTATTTCCGGCTGTTGATCGAAAGCATAGCGGCCTTGATGATCGGAGTGATTACAAATAAATCCCACATCGAATTGATCCAGAAAACCATAGGGTCCGTAATCCAACGTCAGGCCGAGTATGGACATATTATCGGTATTCATCACCCCATGAGCAAAACCCACGGCTTGCCAGTGCGCCATCAGCCGCGCCGTGCGTTGCGTGACCTCGGCTAGGAATAAGGCGTATTTATTAGGCTGCTCGGCTAACTCCGGATAGTGCAGTGCGATTACATAGTCGGCGAGTTGCCGCAGCTCGATCATTTGATTGCGGTAAAAAAATAATTCGAAAGAGCCGAAGCGCACATGCGAAGGCGCCATGCGCACCAAGGTCGCGCCGGTTTCGATTTGCTCGCGATACACTTCGACATCGCTGCCGATGACACAGAGCGCGCGCGTAGTCGGTATGCCCAAACCGTGCATGGCTTCGCAACAAAGATATTCGCGTATGCTGGAACGCAAGACCGCGCGGCCATCGCCGCTGCGCGAAAACGGCGTCTCGCCCGCGCCTTTCAAATGCAAATCCCAGCGTTCGCCTCGGCTATTGACCACCTCCCCCAACAAAATTGCGCGGCCATCGCCGAGTTGCGGCACGTAATGACCAAACTGATGGCCGGCGTAAATCATGGCCAAGGGTTCGGCGCCAGGAAGAATTTTTGCGCCGGAAAAATATTCCAAAAACTCGGGTCGCTCGGCTTGTTGCGGGTCCAGCTCTATGAGTGCCCCAGCCTGGGGATTAAAACTAACCAGATAGGGCGCCGGCAAAGGCGTAGGGGCAAGCTTGGCATAAAAAGCCGGCGGCAAATGGGCGTAGCTATTGTCGAAGGGCAGCGACTCAAGTGTGCGTGCAGCAAGACCGGAAGACGGCGCAAGAAACGGCTGATTCATAATCTACTAAGGTTCAAATTTAATTAAGCAAGGGCTGCAAAACTACCATTCGCGTCATCCCCACGAAGGCCGTCATCCCTGCGTAGGCCGGTCATCCCCACGAAGGCGGGGATCCAGCGTTTCGTTGATTCGTTGAAAATATTTATTCCTGCGCCCTCGCCTTCGCGGGGGCGACGGACTGTTGCATACGCTCCTTAAGTATTGTGAGGCTAAGACGATGGGAGCACCAGGGGTTTCAAAAGTCTTTGCCCTACTTGCTGACACCATACAGGAGGTTGGGCAGCCACAGTGTAATCTCGGGCACATAGGTCACCAATAATAAGACGGCGGTCACCACGAATATCCACGGTGCCGCCGCCTTGGTGACATCGGTGAGTCCCATTTTCGCCAAGCCGCTGGCGACATATAAATTTAAACCCACCGGCCGCGTAAACATGCCCAACTCCAAATTGATTGTCCTGATGATGCCTAAGTGTATGGGGTCTATGCCGAGGCTTTTCGCCACCGGCAAAAATAGCGGTGCCAAAATCAAAATTATGGAGGACGGTTCCATGAAATCGCCGGCAAAAAACAGCAACACATTCACAAACAGCAAAAACATCCAAGGCGTATAACCCTGAGCGATGATCCATTCCGCCAGATGCTGGGGAATATTTTCCGTAGTGAGTAAAAAAGAAAACAAAATCGCATTGGTGATGATATAGAGCAGCATGGCGCTCATATTGGCGGCATCGAGCAAGACCTTAGGGACTTTGCGCAGCGGCAGCTCTTTATAAATAAATACCGCGACGATAAACGCGTACACCGCGCAGACCGCGGCGGCCTCGGTGGGCGTGAATAAACCGCTGTAAATGCCGCCTATGACTAACACGACCAAGAACAAGCCCCAGGCGGCTTCGCGGAAAGCTACCCAGATCTCGCGCGCCCTGGCGACAAGCATGGTCGGATATTTCCTCTTACGTCCCACGA
>CAZKHT010000302.1:0-2041 GCA_964552595.1 uncultured Burkholderiales bacterium | reverse complement strand
GCAGCGGGGACCCATCGGCGCACTCCTTGCGGGTGTAGGGTCAGGGAGAGGGGGAGATCCTTTCGCCCACCAACCAAACCCTAGCTCACGTCATGAGCCAGTCACAATCATACACTAGCCTCTCTTAACCAGGAGGCTGCTATGAAACTCGGAAAAATTAGCACTTTGGCCATGGCGCGCATGAAACATCGCGGGATTTCGTTGGCGACTTTGCGTTACCTGCTAGCCTACGGGCGGGTAGAAAAAAAATGTGATGGTGCGCGTTTGGTTTATTTGGACAGCGATGCCGCGGTGCAAGGCGGCATGTCGCCCCACGGTGGTCGGACTTTATACGCGCTACTGGATGCGGAGGGTGAGGTCATTACTGTTGAGCGCCGCATGCGGCGCGAATTGCGGCGCGGGCGGGCGGCATAGGCGCGGATTTTTGTTCAAGAGAATAAACAATGCGGTTTAGCCACAGGCGGTTAGCCATGCCTCATCCCACCCGCCCATTCGCAAACAAAGCGGTCACATTCAGGGGGATCCCATGCTCGGTTTTTAAGGACGCGATTTCTGCCAGATGCGTTCGCTTAAATTCCGCCAATTGCTCGGTGCTCAATTGCGCGACCAGGCCGCGAAAGCCGGCGTACCAAATGACGCGCCACCAAGTTTCCGCGTCTTTGAGGTAATAGCCGATGTCGTGGCGTTGGATATGGATGTCGACTAAGCCTGCGTGTTGATAGAGCGCGCGGAATTTTTCCTCGGTGCATATTTGTTTCCAGATTAATTCCGGCGGCGTGACACCATAGCCTTGTATCCGTTCTAGAAATAAATCGACATTAGGCTGGAAAGCACCCTCATAAAAGGTCGAGGCGACGACTTGCCCACCCGCTTTGACTTTACTTGCGATGTGGCGCAATAAGCTCGCCATATCGGGCAAGAAAAAAATACCAAAGGAGCAATTCGCGGCATCGAATTGGCCATCGGCAAAGCCGATATTTTGCATGTCCATGCTATGCAATTCGATATTGCGTATGCCCAGGTCCTGCGCCCGCGTTTTCGCCTGCGCCAGCATGGCTTCGGATAAATCGATGCCGACCACTTTGCCGCGCGGCACATGGGACGCGAGGGTGGTGGCAGCGATGCCGGTGCCGGTTGCGATATCCAGTATTTGCTCGTTGCCACGCAGATGAAAAATGCCCGGCAGTTGCGCCGCCGCATGATGAAAAAATTCCATGCCGCTGCTGCCATAGCCTTCCGCTACGGTGTCGAAGATTTTTTTGATTTGCGCTTTGCGCTCTGCTTCGTCCATGGCGGCTGCCTACTTAGGCCGGTTCCGGATTTAAAAATCGATGGATAGCCGCGACGACCACCGAGCCTTCGCCCACGCCGGAGGCGACGCGTTTTACCGAATCGGCGCGGACATCGCCCACGGCGTATATGCCGGGGCAAGTCGTCGCGAAGGGCGAACTCAGCACTTGGCCCTGGCTATCGCTGCCGGTTTTGATGAAGCCTTTATTGTCCAAGGCGACGCAACCGTTTAGAAATTCGGTATTCGGCACCGCGCCTATCATGGCGAAAACATGGGTCACGCTATGGGTTTCTGCGGCACCGGTGTCGCGATTACGCCAAGTGACGCTATGCAAAGCACGGTCGCCGGTTAAAGCGACGATTTCACAGCGGGTGTGCAAGGAAATTTTGGGCGAGGCTTCGATACGTTTCACCAAATAATCGGACATGGTCGCGGCCAAGCCATCCGCGCGCACCAACATATAGACATGCCTCGCCGTGCGCGATAAAAATACGGCCGCTTGGCCGGCGGAATTGCCGCCTCCCACCACTATCACCGAACTGCCACCGCACACTTGCGCTTCTATTGCGGTCGCCGCGTAGTGTATGCCTTGACCTTGGAAGGTTTCATAGTTGGCCACATCCAGGGCGCGATAGCGCGCACACGAAGCGACCACACCGGTCCGGGCGGTCACGCGTTTTTCTCCTTCTAGATGCAGCGCAAAGGGCGCTTGCGCATTGTCGATGGTGGTTACTTGTACGTCAATCGTCA
>CAZKHT010000301.1:0-2061 GCA_964552595.1 uncultured Burkholderiales bacterium | reverse complement strand
TTGACATCGCCAGCCACGACTACGACGGCGTTATTAGGCTCATACCAGCGTTCATACCACGCGCGTGCATCGTTCACTGTCATATGCTGCAAATCATCCATCCAACCTATGACCGGCCAATGATAAGGGTGGGATTGGAAGGCGGTGGCCATTAAAGCCTCTTCCACTCGCCCGTGCGGTTTATCGTCGGTACGCCAGCGGCGCTCATTTCGCACGACTTCGATTTCTTTATCGAACTCCGCTTTGGACAAGACCAAATTACGCATGCGGTCCGCTTCGAGTTTCAGTGCCAGCGGCAATTTGGATTTTTCCAGGGTTTGGAAATATGCGGTTTGATCATGCGTGGTAAAGGCGTTCTCGCGGCCACCGGCGGCGGCGATTTGTTTGGAGAATTCACCTGAAGGAACGGCTTTGGTGCCCTTGAACATCATATGTTCGAGCACATGCGCGACGCCGGTGGTGCCATTGAACTCGTCCATGCTCCCCGCTTTATACCAAACTTGAGAAACTACTATGGGGGCTCGGTGGTCTTCTTTAACAATGACTTTAAGCCCATTGCCGAGTACTTTCATTTGCGGTTCCGAGGCGGCTTGCGCCACGAGTGCCAGACCACTGAGGCATAGCGATAAGATCAGCGTTATTTTTTTCATGGATTTAACATGGTTCCTGCTGAGGATTGAAGATAAAATTATACGTTCGAATCAGACCACGCCTACCTATGTTTAGTTTCTTCAAATCCAAACCCGAAGCCGAGACCCCCACTCCCCCGCCGGAAAGCGGCGTTCCCGCGCCGGAAACGCGGGCCAGCTGGGGCGAACGGCTGCGCCGGGGCTTGGCTAAGACCCGCGATGTCTTGAATACGCCAGTAACTGACCTCTTCGCCCGGCATAAGGCGATAGACGCGGAATTGTATGAAGAATTGGAAAGCATTCTGCTCAGCGCCGACATAGGGGTGGACGCCACGCAATATTTATTGGACAGTTTACGTGCCAAGGTGAAGCGTGCCGGTTTGAGCGATGCGGCGCAATTAAAAGATGCATTGAAGCAGGCATTAACGGACTTGCTGCTGCCTTTGGAAAAAGCCTTAGACGTTTCCACGCACCGGCCTTTTGTGATCTTAATCGCCGGCGTAAACGGCGTGGGTAAAACCACCACGATAGGGAAGCTCGCGCAATTTTTTCAAGCGCAAGGCAAATCGGTTTTACTGGCGGCCGGTGATACCTTTCGCGCCGCCGCGCGCGAGCAATTACAAGCTTGGGGCGAACGCAATCGCGTAACCGTCATCAGCCAGGAATCCGGCGACTCGGCGGCGGTGATTTTCGACGCCATTAACGCGGCCAAGGCGCGCGGCATAGACATCGTGTTAGCCGACACCGCCGGACGTTTGCCGACACAGCTGCATTTGATGGAAGAAATCAAAAAAGTAAAACGCGTCATCAGCAAAGCGGACGTCGCCGCGCCGCATGAAGTGCTTTTAGTATTAGACGCCAACACCGGGCAAAATGCGGTGATGCAAGTAAAAGCTTTCGACGATGCATTGAAATTAACCGGCTTGGTCGTCACCAAGCTAGACGGCACCGCAAAGGGCGGCGTGATCGCGGCGATTGCCAAATCACGGCCTGTGCCCGTGCGTTTCATCGGCGTGGGGGAAACGCAATATGATTTGCGGCCCTTCTCCGCAAAAGATTTTGTGGATGCCTTGTTTGCCTAAGCGCTATTCTCGCGTGCTGTCCCTGCGTAACCCCTATGCTTACCATTTGCCGGACTCAAGCGCGAGATGATTACCTTTAGCCAAGTGACCAAACGCTATCGCGGCGGCACGGAAGCGCTCAAAGATTTATCTTTCACGATAGAGACTGGTGAATTTGCCTTGCTTACCGGCGCATCCGGCGCCGGCAAAACCACTTTACTCAAACTCATCGCCGCTATAGAACCCGCGACCACCGGCAGCGTGGTGGTGCATGGGCAAAATGTCGGCAAGCTGTCGCGGCGCGCGATCCCGTATTTGCGCCGCAACATCGGCATGGTATTTCAAGAAGGACGCTTGCTGTTTGATCGCAA
>CAZKHT010000300.1:0-2167 GCA_964552595.1 uncultured Burkholderiales bacterium | reverse complement strand
CCTTGGAAGGTTTCATAGTTGGCCACATCCAGGGCGCGATAGCGCGCACCGGAAGCGACCACGACGGTGCGGGCGGTCACGCGTTTATCGCCTTCTAGAGTCAGCGCAAAGGGAGATTGCTGATTTTCGATGGCGGTGACTTTACGGCTAATGGCGAAGCGCGCGCCGAACTTTTGCGCTTGAATTTGCGCGCGCGCCGCTAAGGCCTGGCCGGAAATTCCGGTGGGGAAGCCCAAATAATTTTCGATCTTGGAACTGGTGCCGGCTTGACCGCCCGGCGCCAAGGCTTCTATGACTAGGGTTTGCAAACCTTCAGAAGCTGCATATACGGCCGCCGCCAAGCCTGCCGGCCCGGCGCCTACGATCACCACATCGTAAGCAGTATCGGGGTCGATGTTTTCCGCGATGCCCAAACTCTCCGCCAACTCGGTGTCGGAGGGATTGCGCAAAACTTTTTCCCCGGCGTAGATCACTACCGGCATTTCTTCCGGCTTTAACTGAAAATGAGCTTCCAATTGCGCGGCATCGGCGCTTGCGGTATCCAGCATATGGTAGGGATAAGCATTGCGCGAAAGAAAACGTTGTATGCGCAAGGTATCGTCGGCATTGGCTGCGCCTAAGATCGTCACGCCGCCTTGGGCATGCCGCATCAAGCCCACCCGGCGCAAAATAAAAGCGCGCATGATGATTTCGCTGATGTCCGGCTCACCGGAAATCAAGCGCGGGAAATCCACGCGTTTAATCCGCACTACCCGGCTCGGAACAATGGCGCGCGCGCTGACTAAAATTTGCCTGTCGTTGAGCAAATCCACGTCGCCGGTGAATTCGCGCTCGCCGTGCACGGTGACGACCACCGATTGGCCGCGATCATCCGTGCCATACACTTCGATGCCGCCTTGCAACACTAAGAAAAAATCCGCGCCGCGTTGGCCGCGTTCGAATATCAACTGGCCGACATCGACACTTTCTTCTTGTCCATAGGCTTGCACCCGGGCCGCCATCTCATGATTGAGATGGGGGAAAGTCTGTGCGCTGCGCACATAGGGATCGCTAGGATCGACATTCGGGTTCTCTGTGCCGGCCATGATTTTTTCCGTAAGGGTAGGTGTTGCAAGCACGTCCGGTGCGACGGCGCGCGGCTTGGGGGAATGCGAGCTAGGCTACCGCTAGGGCGCACACCGGTCAACAAAATGCCGCGCATACGAACAAGCTGGCAACCCTTACGGGTAAACTAGCCACTCCCATCCTGTAAGAAGGAATTGTCATGGCCAGCAGCTGTAAACATTTCGATCAAATCCACGCCGTCACCGCCCATACGCAAGGTTGCGAAGAATGTTTGGCCATGGGCGATACCTGGGTCCATCTTAGATTATGTTTAACTTGTGGTCATGTGGGCTGCTGCGATTCATCGAAAAACAAACACGCGACCAAGCATTTTCATCACAGCCAACATCCTCTTATCAAATCCATAGAGCCGGGCGAGGAATGGGGTTGGTGCTATGTGGATCAGGCGTTTTTTGATCGCATGCCTGAGTAAACCGTCATGCTTGCACATCGATCACCATGGTCAAACCACCCGCGCCTTTTTGTTCGACATTGTTGTTGGTGGTGTGGTGCGGGATGTGGCAATGGATGAGCCATTGGCTGGACTGTCGAACGGTCCACATGACATCTTAGCGTTGGCCGGGGCCGACATTCAGCGTATCGGCTTTGAACCGCGCGGCGGGTTCCAGTGTTTCGCCGTCGCGTGCCACCACGGTGAAGGGCCCACCGTGCACATGCAGCGGGTGTATGAAATTATTGTTCGTACCTATGAAGCGTAGCTTCACGCTCTCCCCCACTTTCATGCGCAAAGTATCGGTCGCCGGATAGGCTTTACCATTGAAGGTAAAAAAATTAGGCATGCCGCCTTCCATGAGCATCGCCGGATAAGTGAGGCCTTGGCGCTCCAACCATTCTTGCATTTGAATCACATATTCATGATCAGCGAGGATGTCTTTGCTTTTATCTTTCGGATCGATAATCAAAGCGCCGTATAGGCCCAAAGCCTTTTGCCGGTCGGCCTGAACATGGGTTTGATAAAAATAACGGCCAGCCCTCCCCCTTGTAAACCTCTAGGTACACCAGGCCCCCGGCCGAATCGCCGCCTTGCGGCGGCAGGAAGGCG
>CAZKHT010000299.1:0-2225 GCA_964552595.1 uncultured Burkholderiales bacterium | reverse complement strand
TTTGTGGGAACTCCAAATAACGAAAGGTGGTGGCTTGGGCTAGCTCAAATAAAGCCAACACTGCGCGTTGATAATGGGTGCAGTCCAGCGGCGATAGCCGCCGTTCATGCGCAAGGTGTGATAGAAAACCGCCCAGTAATCCCAGGTCGGGATGAGCGGGCGCTGCGGACTGGACCTCAGCCGGTTTGGGTTTCGTCACTACTGAGATAGCGCGCCAAGGCAACGCTGATCAACTCGCCTAAGCGCTTTAAATACAGGGTGCCCATGCCTTGATAAAAACGTTCCGGATCTTCGCTGGCCAAGACTAAAAGCCCGAACGATTCGCCGCCGCGCAACGCCACCATGGCAAAAGATTTGAGCCTGACCGCGTCTTCACCAAACCAAGATCCGGTTTCATACAAGGCGTGGGTGCCACAAGAAGGATGACTTAAGCCGCCCGCGTATAAACGTAACTCTTTGCTGGTGGGGGAAAATTCCGGCAGATCGGAGGCGTTCTCGGCGCTGCGCCATAAGCGCAAACCGATGTGCGGCACCGCGAAATCCTCGCGCAGATTGTAGTAAATCGCTTGCAGCAGGGATTCTAAATTTGCCGCCGCCAACATCGCCAAGCTGAAGCGGTGCACGCGCTCGCCCAGGGCATCGTTCTCCTCGCCGAATTGGATTAATTCCCGCAGCTTATTTTCCAGGAGTATGTTTTTTTCGCGTAAAGCCGCGACTTGATATTCCGATAGGGAGATGGTTTTATCGTCATGCAAATGGGGCAGATTCAAATCCAGTAACACGCCTATGTGTTGTTCGAAAAACCCGGGTTGGTCTTTAAGAAAACGAACGACGTCTTCTGCTTCAATTTTCATACTGCTCCCTTGTGCGGCGTTGCATCAGCAAAGTATAACGTGATTTTTAGCGGCTTTGAATCGCTAATCTTGGTTTAATCCGCGCTGTGACGCTTCTTTACCGCGCAAGGACAAGCTCAAGGCTTGCGGGTACACTGTGCGCCGCAGAGCCAACGCGTTTAGCAACTCACTTGTCAATTAATATGAATTCAAAATCAAAAACCGAAGCCAATTCAGAACGCGTGCTGGCAGCCTTGATGGGCTTGCACCGGGCTTATCCTTTAGAACGGCGCATGCTGAAAGAAGCCTGCGAGAGCACCCGCGAAAGCTATTTAGCGATCTTGTCGCGCTGGCTGCACACGGCAACACCGCCTTTGATCGAGGGCTTTGACCGAGAGGCTTTGGATGAACTGGCGGCGCTAGACGCGATATTTATCGTGGATGGCCACATCGGTTGCCCACCGTTTAATGTCGCCAAAACCGATATTCAAGTGCATTTTCCGCATGAAACTTTGCACGCCTTATCCGCACTGGATGCGTTGGCCATGCCGCGTTTGCTGCAGAGCGCGGGCACCATAGAGACACGCTGCGCTATGAGCGGCGAAGCGATACAGCTGACGCTGACGCAAGACGGCGAGCTCTACCCAGAGCATTTAGATGCGGCCTGTGTCGCCTTCCAAAAAGTCGCAAATGAAGTTGCGCGCTACACCTTCGATCTCGCACCGGGCATACGCTTCGTCTTGCCGCAATACCGCAAGGAGCTACGCCAAACCTTGAGTTTGGCCGAAGCCTCGGCGGTGGCCAATGCGTTTTATGCTTTCCAGCGGAAGTTATTAAAAGATAGCGCGGATTAGCGCCTGCTTTGCGCTAGCGTTCAGTACTTAATGCGCTTTGAGTGTGTCTTGTAGATATACGATGAGTTTTTCAGGGCGGAAAGGTTTAAGTATGTATCCATCCGCGCCTTCTTTTAAACCTTCCGCCACGTATTCCGGATTCGCGTGAGCGGTTAACATCACCACCGGCAGTTTTTGCAAACTGCGTTGCGAACGAATACGCCGTAGCACCGCGAAGCCATTTTCGTGCGGCATCAACACATCCAGCAAGACCAAAGCGAGACAGGGCATTGCTAGCATTTTAGAAATCGCCTCGCGCGAATCGGTCAGTGCTTCCACGGCGAAGCCGGCGCCACCCAATACAATACTGACTGCATCGCCTATGCTGGCCTCATCGTCTATCACCAAGATTTGCTTAGGATCCTTGCACTTGGATTTTTCCTCCCGGGTTAAATAATAACCTTGGCTGTTAAGCGCTTCGACGGCACGGGTTGCCTCGGCCAACTCGCGCACCACATGCTCCGTATCCAATTCGGTACCCCCGAAGATAGTCGACCGA
>CAZKHT010000298.1:0-2226 GCA_964552595.1 uncultured Burkholderiales bacterium | reverse complement strand
GTGAGGACGCGGCATGCATGCTAGGGGGCGGGGACTGAGTATTATTTTTTATTGGCCACATTGTCTCGCGCTTCTTCGATTAATTTTCCGCATTGACTGTTCATGCCGGGGCCGGTCTCGACCAGCGGGACGAGGGCCAAGAGCGGATTTGCGGCGCCTAAGGCGGCTGCTCCTAGAGTACGCAATACCAGTTTGGTTTTATCCAGCGACACTTTCGGTTGACTTAAAGTGCCACGGATAAATATGGGCGTGCGCAAGGCAATCAGGCTGGTTTTTTTGGTTTTGGGCACCATGGTTAAGTCCAAGGTTTCTTGGCCTAGATCGATATTGCCGGTGACATCAATGCGCGTGACTTCGGTATCCAGCAGCATCACATTGGGTTGCATTAATCCTTGCTTGACATTGAAGTCGGCGACGCCGCAATTGATTTTGATCGTCTGATCGCCGGTGATTTTTAATTGCAAAATTTCCCAGAGATGCAGGCCCACCATTTCCATCATTAATTTGCTGACCTCGCCATCGGCCACGATCAAAGCGGCTTTGCCGTCTGCCGTGCCCAGCATTTTCGCCACGGAGTTACCCGTGCCCGTGAGATCGAAGGCGCCGTTTACTTCGCCAATACTGGCTTTGTTTAATTTAAAGGTGGGAAATAATTTACTCAGCAGCAATTTACGCGCACGAATTTTAAGATGCGCTTTGATCGGATTTTGATTTCCGTTCAATGCCACGATGCCGCTCAGATTGCCGCCCGCTACACCAAACGACAGAGGGTCCAGTGTCAATACGGAATCGCGCATCTTGATGCGGGTAACTAAATTGTCGACGGGCAGAGCTTGTGGCCGAAGAATACTCTTTGCTTTCAGCGACACATCCGCGTCCACGCTAGCCCAACGCTCCGTGTGAAAAGGTGCATCGGGCAGGATGCGTTTTGCCGGGCCGGTGTTGGTCGCGCTGCCGGTATTGCTCGTGCTGGTCGTGGCCTGTGCGGCGACGGCAGGCGTCGGCGACGCAGTGGTGTCGGTGCTCTTGCGCTGGGCTGACCCAGGGCCTTGGGTATGAGCGGTTTTGGCCTTGGCTTTTTTTGCGCCTATGACCGGACCTAGATCGGAAAAATCGAGGAGCTGGGAGACAAGATCGCCATGCAGAAAAGGCCGTTTCCCAGCGAGGTCCACTTGCAGCGTACCGCCGATATCACTCTTGCCTATACGTCCTGAGAATTTTTCGTAACGCCACATTTTGGCGTCGTGGACGATATGCCCTTGCGTGCTATATGGCGGCGTGTCCGGAAAGGCGATGCCAAGCAGGGGGTACAGATTCGCCAGGCTGCTGCCGCGCAGCGCCAGTTGCATATCCATCGCTGAAAATTTAATGAGGCTGGTAATCGTGCCTTGGGCGCGTACCGACGTATTGCCGACGGCGCCCTCTATCACCAAAGGATAGGGCGCAGTCTCATCGCGCAAGGCGAGGACGGGACCGCCGGTGCCTTGTGCTTTTAGGGCGAGTCCTTTGTATTGTCCCTTAGCTTTGAAATCTACGCGGGCGTCGCCCTGTTGCGCAAAGGTCGCGGCGCGGGTCGAGAGCTCGCTTTGTATGCTGGTTTTTTGGTCGACATTGTCGTAAGACAAATTGCCCCGGTCCAGCATTAAGCGGCCGATTTGCACGCGCGATTTATCGTCTTGCTGATGGATATCCAAGAGCCAATTTTTTTTATCGCCTTTTTGTTCCAGATGGACTTCCGCTTGTTTTAAGCTGACTTCCGGCATTATGAATTCGCGGTGAAAGACACTCGGAAAATCCAAGCCGATATCCACTTCCTGCACGTCCACCATTTGTTTTTCCTTGGCCCAGGCGGGATTGGCGAAGGTGACATTGGCGGCCCGAACATGCACCAGCGGCCAGCCCAGTTTTACTTTAAGATCGCCATTGATAATTAACTCGCGCCCGGTTTTATTCATGACCATGCGTGAAATGGGTCCGCGCAACCAATTCCAATCGAAGATTAAAACGAACAGGATAAGGATGAGGATGAGAGCAGCGAGTATGCCGCCTAGCCATTTTAAAAAACGCCGCATGATGATTTATAAGAATGGGGGGAAGATATTCTGTTTTACACGCCGATGTTTTGAGTCTCCGTTCGCTAGCGTACATAATTGCGCGCGGATTTTCGTTACGCTGGCATGCCCATGCCGCCTTTCCACTTAATACCAATAAAATGAATCATCCCCC
>CAZKHT010000297.1:0-2244 GCA_964552595.1 uncultured Burkholderiales bacterium | reverse complement strand
CGCGCCTAAAACACAGCCGTGGGGCGCGCCCGTCACGCTTTGTAAGTTACCGCTCAGATGCTTTAGGCGCCTATAAGCGAGCCAGGCAAATGCGAAACCCTCGACTTGTTGAGGCGGCACGCCCAAGGCCGCCGTGCTTGCCGCGCTTATGCCCGCCCCTTCGCACAAATACGCGAGCCGATTATAGAGCGCGGTATTCTGCGTCCCGCCACCGCACAGATAAAGTTCTTTCACGCCTGCGCAATAGGTTTGCAAGGCTTGGAAAACAGATTGCGCGGTTAATTCTAAGAGTGTGGCTTGTACGTCTTGCGGGGCGTAGGTCGATTTCAGAAATTGCGCCAGCCACGCGCCGTGAAACAACTCCCTGCCGGTACTCTTAGGCGGCGGCAGAGCGAAATACGGCGTCGCCAGCAAGGCGGACAATAATTCGGGAAGCACTTGGCCGCTGGCGGCCCAGGCGCCGCCAGCATCGAAGGCGTCGCCAGCACCAGAGTCGGCGCCACCGTCAAAGGTGCCGGCATGATGTTGCGCGTACCAAGCGTCCAACAATATATTCGCCGGACCGGAATCAAAACCGATGACGGGCGCGCCAGGTGCGAGCTTGCTTAAATTAGCGATGCCGCCCAAATTCAAAATCACTCTATGAATTTTTTCATCGCTAAATACCGCCGCGTGAAACGCCGGCGCTAGCGGCGCACCTTGGCCGCCGGCGGCGATGTCACGGCTGCGAAAATCCGCCACCACATCAATCCCGCTTAACTCCGCAAGCAACGACGGATTATTCAATTGCAAGGTATAAGCATGTTCAGGGCAATGGCGTACGGTTTGGCCGTGGCAGCCGATCGCGCGCACGGCGTCGGCGGAGATTCCCGCTTGCTTGAGTAGAGCATCGACACTTGCCGCGTAATGGCCGGCGAGTTCATTGGCGGCGAGCGACGCGGTATGTAATTCATTGGCCGCGGGATGGTTGAGCGCCCGCAAAGTTTCGCGTAGAGCAGAAGGAAGTGGATGGCTAGTATGCGCGATAGCGCGCGCATGGGGGCTGGAGAAATCCGCTAGCACGGCATCGACGCCGTCTAAGCTAGTGCCCGACATCAGACCTATAAAAAGCTCGGATGCGGACACTAGATTTGGAAATCAGTGATGGGGCGCGCTTTAGTCTGCGCTGGCGAGATTCACTTCGCGCAACATTTCAAGCTGCGCGGTGAGTTGGCGCGAATTCGCTAGGAAGTCGTTTCTGTTTTGCGCTGCAATCGGAAAGGAAATCGGCATGGGCACGGTGAGCGGATTGCGCTGTACCCCGGCCACTCGGAATTCATAATGTAAATGCGGTCCGGTTGCCATACCGGTCATGCCGACGTAGCCGATGATCTGGCCCTGGCTGACGCGAGACCCCACTCGCAGGCCTTTACCAAATGCGGAAAGATGGCCATACGCGGTGCTGAAATTTCCCGCATGCTGCACGACTACTAAATTCCCGTAACCATTTTGTTTGCCGGCAAAAGCGACGACACCATCGGCAGTGACGCGTACCCGTGTTCCCGTGGGTGCGCCGTAATCCACGCCTTTATGCGCGCGCCAAGTTTGCAACACGGGATGAAAGCGAGCCAAGGAAAAACCGGAAGTGATACGGGAAAATTCTAGGGGGGAGCGCAAAAAGGCTTTGCGTAAATTCTTGCCATCGGGCGTGTAATAGTCGCCATGCCCGCTGCGATCACGGTAGTACACCGCGCGGTAAACTTTGCCTTGATTAATGAATTCCGCGGCCAGTACGCGCCCTGGCTTTACCGGTTCGCCTTCGCTGTAGAAATTTTCATACACCACCGCGAAACGATCGCCATGGCGTAAATCCAAATGGAAGTCGATGTCGGAAGAAAATATTTCCGCGAGTTGAGTCGCGACCACATCGGGCACACCGGCTGCATCCGTCGCGCCGAATAACGAACTGCGTATCATGCCGGATTTCATCACCGTGCGCGTTTGTAGCGGCGCCGCGGCTTCGCTGGCGTGGAATTGACCCTCCTTACGTTCCACAGTCAGGCGCGTCGCGTCGGATGCGATATAACGCAGCAACAATAACTCACCTTGAGCATTGGTTTGAGCGCGCACACTACGACCCGGCACCAATTGATAGAGTGTTCTCGTGTCCTTGGCGGTTTTGATAAAGTTCAAGGCGGCGGCGTCGTCGACTTGCAAGCGGTTCAATAAACTCGCCACGGTGTCGCCGCGCTGAATACGCGTTTC
>CAZKHT010000296.1:0-2262 GCA_964552595.1 uncultured Burkholderiales bacterium | reverse complement strand
AGCGTTTAAGCGGACGCTTGCTGGAAAATTTATCTTTCACCTTAACTCCTGCGCAGCAACGCGTTTGGCGCGAAATCAGCCAGGATTTAGCCGCACCCCATCCCATGCAAAGGCTATTACAGGGCGATGTGGGCAGCGGCAAAACGGTGATAGCGGCGCTGGCTTGCGCCCAAGCCATAGAAAATCATTTTCAAGCCGCGGTCATGGCGCCGACTGAAATTTTGGCGGAGCAGCATTTCTTGAAATTTCAAAGTTGGTTTCAAGCGCTGGGGATTAAAGTCGTGTGGCTAGCCGCCAGCGTGCCTAAGCGCACGCGCGATGGTTTGTTGGAAGAAGTGAAGAGCGGCGCCGCGCAGCTTGTGGTCGGCACCCATGCCTTGTTTCAAGCGCATGTGGAATTCGCGCGCCTAGGCTTAGCGGTGGTGGACGAGCAGCATCGCTTCGGAGTAGAGCAGCGCCTGGCTTTGCATAATAAAGGCGCGGGCTCGCAAGTCCTGCCGCATCAGCTCATGATGAGCGCGACGCCGATTCCGCGTACGCTTTCCATGAGTTATTTCGCCGACCTCGATGTCTCGGTGATAGACGAATTGCCGCCTGGCCGTAGCCCTGTCGTGACTAAATTGGTCGACGTCGCACGCCGCGACGAAGTCATAGAGCGAATACGCGATGCTTGCGCTCAAGGCCGTCAAGTATATTGGGTGTGTCCCTTGATCGAAGCCAGTAGCGGCACCGAAGCGTTAGGCGCAAGTAACAATCCCGGCAAAAAAAAATCGGCCAGTGCGAATGCTAGCGCTGGCCGCAACGCGTTGGAATTGCAAAATGTGCTGGATACCCATTCGGAATTAAGCGCGATTTTTCCAGATCTACGCCTGGGCCTGGTCCACGGCCGGCTCAAAAGTACCGAAAAAGCCGCGATCATGGCTGCGTTTAAAGCTGGAGAGATTCAATTATTGATCGCCACGACCGTAATAGAAGTAGGCGTGGACGTGGCCAACGCGAGTCTCATGGTTATAGAACATGCGGAGCGCATGGGTTTAGCGCAGTTACATCAGTTGCGCGGGCGGGTTGGCAGGGGTGCCGCAAAAAGCGCGTGTATTTTGCTCTATAGCCCGCCTTTGTCGGCCTTAGCTAAAGCCCGTTTAAAAGTAATTTTCGAGCAAAACGATGGTTTCGAAATTGCGCGGCAAGATTTGGCGCTGCGCGGCCCCGGCGAATTTCTAGGCGCGCGGCAAAGTGGGGTGCCGCTTTTAAAAATCGCCGATTTAGAGCGCGATGCCGAACATCTAGACCAAGCACGGGAAGCCGCCTCCAAGCTATTGCGCGAGAACCCAGAGGCCGTGGAAAAACATTTGAAGCGCTGGCTGGCGCGGGCGGAGCAATTTTTAAAAGTGTGACGTGGCCCGTGAATTGCTTGACAGGGCTAGCCTGGCGTCATGTAATTGGGCGGTCTCACGGCGCCCACTCAGTTTTTATAGTTTTAACACGATTACCGCGGTGAGCTTTCGTCAGCGGTGGCGAAATAACGATAGGAGATAACAATGAAGCGTAGTTTTATGCTGCTGGTTTTACTACTGAGCGTACTCTGTAGTCCCGCGCGCGCCGCTGATTACTACATACTCGGCGTACAAGATTACGTTAAAAATCCCATTTTAGTCGTCCGGGATTATCAAGGGCTGGCCAATTATCTCAGCCGCACGCTCAAAACCCCGGTGCGTATCGAGGCGGTGAAAACCTATGACGACTATTTGAAAAAAGCCGCCGCCAAGCGTTTTCATTTCATGTACGCGCCGCCCAATATGATAATGAAAGCCCACTTCGCCGCCGGCTATGAACCCGTGGCAAAAATCCCGGGCTTACTCTCCGCCTCGTTTATGACCATGGATCCCAGTATCGCCTTCCCCGAAGACATGAAGGGCAAGCGTATCGGCTTTTATGAAAAAGACGCGATGATTACCCAGCTCGCGCTGACCGAATTAAAGAACATGGGTTTAGACCCGGCCAAGTATTTTAAGAGCGTTACCTATTACAGCGACTCGAACGCGGTGCTGAATGCGATGCAATACAAATTAATCGACATCGGCGTGGCCAATAGTTCTTTGTATAACAACTGGACCAATCGCGGATACAACATGGTCTTGGTGTTGCAAGGCAAAGGCGTGCCGCATTTAACCTTCGCCGTGCGCGGGGATTTACCGGCCGCGACCAAGCAAGCGGTGACCCAAGCTTTATTAAAAGCGCAAGACGATAAAGACACGCAAGATT
>CAZKHT010000295.1:0-2302 GCA_964552595.1 uncultured Burkholderiales bacterium | reverse complement strand
CAACATCTCTAAGGTTACAAAGCCGATTTTGTGAAAAATTAAAGCGAGCTCGTTCATCTAGTCGATATTTAAATCGCGCTGGGTATTCTCTATCGCCTTGGCGGCTTCCGCGACTTTAATGCTAGAGGCGCGATGTACGCCGGCGGTGATAATGCTTTCGTACAACTGCGCGACCTTTTCTAAAGTTTCCGCATCATCGCCGGAGACGACTTTCAGAATTTTTGTGAGGGTGTGTTCTTTGTCGCCCGGATTAATGCGCTCGGGCGAATAACCGACGTGGAAGTCCCGCTTCCATTTCATGCCCGAGCATTTTTCCAAAATCGGAATACAGATTTCCTCGGTCGCGCCGGGATAGACCGTAGATTCGTACACCACAATGGCGCCTTTTTTTAGATTCTGGCCTACGCTGGTGCTAGAACCGACGAGGGGGCTGAAATCGGGTTGATGTGCTTCATCGACGGGCGTGGGCACGGCGACGATTAAATAGTCACATTCCTTGAGCGCGCTGGGGTCAGTGGTGACGCGCAATTGATTCGCGGCTTTTAAATCCTCGTCACTGACTTCCCTGGTGGGATCACAAAAACGGCGATAGCTTTCTACTTTGCTGGCTGATAAATCAAAACCTATAGTCGGTACTTTTTTTCCAAACGCCACGGCCAGCGGCAAGCCTACATAGCCTAGCCCCACCACGCCTACAATACCCATGTTGATAAATCCTCTGTTTGATTGAGTTTTCCGCGCATTTTACCGGATGCGGGCGGCCCGAGTAAGCACGTATAATGTGTTAGACCATGATAAACGCATGAAGGGATTGCCAGTATGCGATATTGCTTAGGTTTCATTCCACATCTTTGCGCTTTGTTATTTGCAGCTTCCATGCCAGCGTATGCGGATTTACCGCAGACTCTAACACGCCTGAAACCCGCCGTAGTGGGTATAGGCACGGTGCAACCGACGCGCAATCCGGCGCGGATTTTTTCCGGGACCGGTTTTGCCGTGGGCGATGGCCTGACAGTCGTGACCAATGTGCATGTCCTGCCGGCGGTGATTGATGATGAACATAAAGAGCAATTAGTGGTTATCGCCGGCACCGCGCAACGACCGGAAATTCACGAAGCCAAAGTGATCGCCCGCGACCCCGAGCACGATGTGGCCTTGCTGCGTATTACCGGGCCGGCACTGCCGGCATTGACTTTAGGCGATTCAAACAGTGTGCGCGAAGGCATGGCTGTGGCCTTTACCGGTTTCCCGCTAGGCATGTTTCTGGGCCAGCACCTCGCAACCCACACCGGCACCGTTGCGGCTATCACGCCTTATGTGACGCCGGCGTATAACGCGCGGCAATTGGAGGCAAAGGCTTTGCGCCGCCTCGACCGGCCGTTTGACGTGTTCCAATTGGATGCGATTGCCTACCCGGGAAATAGCGGCAGCCCGGTTTTCGATCCCAATAGCGGCGTGGTCTACGGGGTGGTCAACAGCGTGTTTATCCGCGAGTCTAAAGAAAATCTGCTCAAGCAACCTTCCGGCATTACCTATGTCATAGCGAGTAATCATATCCGTGAACTGCTACGCGCTCAGCCCTGAGCGCTTGCCATCGCGCAGGCCATTTGATTTTCGGCGCGCTGATCTATTATTAAAAGCGGCTACGGTGGGCGCGGCGGTGTTATCAAGCCGCGGTTGCAGCGCTTGTTCAGTCCATTCAAAGTAAGGAATATCGAATGCAAACACCCGCAGAACTAGGCCCGGTGTGGCAGCTTAAAGAAATTGATTTCAGCGCCATCCGCAAGGAATGGGTGAGGCAGGACGATGATTTGTTTTTTTTACTCGCCTCGGCTTCATTCGTTGAAATTTTATCCGAGCTTTATGCTCAAAATTTAATTGATCATTACCAGGGCGACTTGCAAGTTGTGCGCTGGCTGCAAGAACGCTGGCAGCGCGAAGAAGTGCAGCATGGCCGCGCCTTTAAAGCTTATGTCCAAGCGGTGTGGCCGGAATTTGACTGGGATGGCGCCTATGCCGATTTCGTGCGTGAATACAGCGCGCTGTGCACCGTCGAAGAATTGGAACCTAGCCAAGCCCTGGGGATGGCTCCTGGCTGCGTGGTCGAAACTGGGACCGCGACGTTTTATCACAGCTTAAAACACTACACGCGCGAGCCGGTATTGCGGCAAATTTTGGCGAACATCAAAAGCGACGAAGTCCGCCACTTCACCGAATTCCGTCATCATTTCCGCAAATACAATCGCGCGGAAGCCAATAGCGCCTGGCAAGTCAGCCGCGCGATGTGGCGACGCATGGGCGA
>CAZKHT010000294.1:0-2387 GCA_964552595.1 uncultured Burkholderiales bacterium | reverse complement strand
GCTGCGTCTTCCGGCGCCTCTTCCGCTGCCGCCGCGGTGGAAGAGATGACCACCAGCGTGGAAAGCGTGGCGGAATCCGCCGAGCACGTACGCAAATTATCGCAAGACAGTTATGAACGTACACAGGAAGGCAATCAGAGCTTGAGCAGCTTGGTGGCCGAGATCGAAGCAGTGCGGGTTTCGGTAAACGATATCGCCGCTTCCGTAGGCGAATTCGTGAAAAGCACCAATACCATCACCGGCATGACGAAGCAGGTCAAAGACATCGCCGATCAAACCAATTTGCTGGCTTTAAATGCGGCGATTGAAGCCGCCCGCGCCGGCGAACAAGGTCGCGGCTTCGCCGTGGTGGCCGACGAGGTGCGCAAGCTGGCGGAAAAATCCGCCCAATCCGCCACCGAAATCGACGCAGTCACGAAGACCTTGGCGCAGCAATCGGTACGCGTCGAAAAAAGCATAGACCAGGGTTTGAATTCGCTGCGGACCGGCGAGAATATGTTGGAGCAAGTGGCGGGCGCCTTCGCCGAGGTCAACACCTCGGTATCGCAAGCGAATTCGGGCGTGGACAATATTACGCAATCGGTGAAAGAACACACCTTGGGTTCGTCCGATATCTCGCGGCATATGGAAAAAATCGCGCAGATGGCGGAGCAAAACAGCCATGTGATTCAGGAGACCTCCAGCCATGCGGAAGCGCTGGAAAGCTTGTCCTCTGAGCTGCGTGGTTTGGTCGCGCGATTTAAAGTTTAAACAGCGATCCAAGGCTAAAGGCCCCGTCATTCCGACGGGGCCTTTATTTTTTGCGCCCTTACTTTAGGGCTGGACCCAAGGCAAACCGGCATTCTTCCAGCCATCCACATCGCGTTTCTGGCTGGTTTTGTCCTTATCACCCTCGAATCCTTTTAACACGCTATAGCATTCGGAAAACCCCGCTGCGACCGCCGCTTCCGCAGCCTTGTGCGCGCGTTGGCCATTGCGGCAGATAAACATCGCCAGATTTTCGCGATCAACCATTTGCGTGAGTTGCTGCACGAAATGCGGATTGGGCTGCCAGCCAGGGTAGGTTAAAAATTCTATTTGCACACTGCCAGGGATAGTCCCCACCAGATCCCACTCGGCGCGTGAACGCACGTCGATTAATTTTGCCTGGTCGGTGAGCGTCATTAATTGATGCGCTTCTTCAGGCGTGAGCGCCCCATGATAGGGAAGCTTGGCTTGCTGGGCGCGGCTTTGCGCGCGGCTCAAAATATCGCTAATGGTCATGGTTTCTTTCTCGATCTTTAACTAAATAACATCTGAGTGGCGCGCGGCAAACGTCATCGACTGCCCACTGGTAGAATACGAGTATAGCTAGAATTTCTGGGTTCCCTTATGTCCGAGTTGTCCTCCGCCAACAATGATCCGCTGCGACGCTATCTTGAAACCAAGAAGTCGACTTGGATCAGCGTTTGGGTCAATCTCTTTTTAAGTTTGTCGCAAATTCTTGTTGGCATTTTCGGCCGCTCGCAGGCTTTAATCGCCGATGGCCTGCATTCCTTCTCGGATTTGCTGGCGGATTTTTTGGTGCTCTATGCCAATCGCAAGAGTCATCGCTCGGCCGACTTAAGCCATCCGTATGGACATGCCCGTATAGAGACCGCGGCCACGTTTTTGTTAGGCGGCATGTTGGTGACCTTGGGTTTGGGCTTGCTTTGGAATGCGGGCATGAAATTGCAAGACCCTACTGCCATACAGGCAGTGCATGTGTTCACCCTGTATATCGCCTTGATCACTTTAGCCTGCAAGGAATTATTGTTTCGCTACATGATTGCCATCG
This sequence comes from uncultured Burkholderiales bacterium, assembly GCA_964552595.1. Taxonomy (GTDB): domain Bacteria; phylum Pseudomonadota; class Gammaproteobacteria; order Burkholderiales; family Thiobacteraceae; genus RBG-16-58-11. Next base: position 571 of record CAZKHT010000294.1, on the reverse strand, counting down.
CCAAACGGCTGCGTTCGCAAATGTTGGTGGCGAACGCCTGGCATGCGCGCTCCGATGCCGCCTCGTCCTTGGTCGTGGCCATAGGCATAGGCGGCAACTTACTGGGATTTCGTTTCTTAGACTTGGTGGCGGCGATCTTAGTCGCCTTCATGATAGTCCGTATGGGATGGAAAATGGCCTATCAAGCACTGTCCGAGTTAGTGGATACCGCACTAGATGAAGACAGCGTGCGCAAAATCCGCGCGACCTTGGAAGCCACCCCCGGGGTGCGCGGCTTGCATGAATTGCGCACGCGAAAAATGGGCGACCAAGCCTTGGTCGACGCACATGTCTTAGTGGATTCTAAAATCAGCGTCTCCGAGGGGCATTACATCGCCGAACGGGCGCGCAAGCGGGTGCTGGAGCAGCATGAAGTCTTAGACGTCTTAGTCCATATCGATCCCGAGGACGATGCCGAAGCAAAACCTTCGGCGCATTTGCCCAGCCGTGAGGAATTGATCGCCCATTTGCAAACGCAATTAAGCGGCGCCTTGCCGAAATCGGAGCGCATCGTCTTGCATTACTTGGATGG
>CAZKHT010000293.1:0-2477 GCA_964552595.1 uncultured Burkholderiales bacterium | reverse complement strand
ATCGTTTGTACGCCATAGGCGGTTTATTTCTCGTATTCCTAGGCGCCGGTTTGTATGCGGGGTCCCGAGTACGCACCCAAGTGCGGGCGCATCCGCCTTTATTTGAAGCCAGTCTGGCTGAGCTGTACAAAGACCGGCAACAATTGGAGTCAGCACCATGAAACTCAGCGCAGCGGAATTGGAAGAAAAACGTCAAGCATTGGTCGAACGCAGCGCCATAGAGCGCGCGCAAATAAGCGCCCACGGCGCGGCCTTACGTTCAGCGGCGCAAGTCATCGATAAAGTGCGTACCGGGCTTTATTATTTCCGTACCCATCCGGCGACCTGGGTCTTGCCCGCCGCCGCGGTATTAATTTGGCGGCCGCGCCGTCTTCTATCCTTGGGCTTAAGCGTTTTTAGCGCCTGGCGCTTTTTGCAGCAGAATCGCATGCCGTTTTTTCGTCGTTAAAATTTTAAATGGGGGCCTTATGCAGATATTCTCTCAAAAAAGTTTGCCTCTGATTTTCGGGATTACCTTGGTGCTTTTTTTATTGCTGGACGGCGGCGCTTTGGGTGAAGCATTGGTATCGCGCGGCGCCGCCAAGCATTTTGCATCTTGGTTGTGGGTGGCCCCTACGCTGCTTATTTTCGGAATGGGATTTGTATTGGCCTGGCTGATCTTCGGCACTGGCGAGCGACCTTCTTCCCGCGCATCGGCCGAGCACGAAGGCATAGATGCCCTAAGCTATTCTTCCTCAGGCGATAAACTCACGCCGAGCAGGAGATAAGACTGCAAGTTGCGCGCACAGCGCGACACCGCAAAAGGAAGCCAAGCGCGAATGCCTCTTCGGACGCGCCGGCGGCCCTGGAAAAGTCACGCTATAAACAAGAGCTAAGAGCACTGCAAATTGAGCTCGTCAAATTGCAGCGGCATCTCATCCGCCACAATCAAAAAATTTTAATTCTGTTTGAAGGGCGCGATGCCGCCGGCAAGGATGGCACGATCAAACGCATCATTCAGCATCTTAGCCCGCGCGAAACCCGTGTCGTCGCGCTCGGCAAACCTTCGGATAGAGAGCAAAGCGCCTGGTATTTTCAGCGTTATGTGGCGTTTCTTCCCACCGCCCAAGAAATGGTTTTATTTAATCGCAGTTGGTATAACCGCGCCGGTGTCGAAAAAGTCATGGGATTTTGCACCGCCGCGCAGTATCAAGATTTCATGGCCTCGGTGCTGGGCTTTGAATCTATGTTGCTACGCTCAGGCATCGTATTGTTCAAATATTATCTAGACATCAGCAAGGCCGAACAAAGCGAGCGGCTTAAACAACGCAAAAAAGATCCGCTCACGCAATGGAAAGTCAGCCCCATAGACGGCGTGGCCTTGAAATATTGGAAAGCGTATAGCCACGCGCGCGATGCCATGCTCTTAAATACCCACGATGCTGCTTCTCCTTGGCGCGTGGTGCGCGCCGATGACAAACAACTGGCACGCGTGAACGTCATCCGTGATCTACTGCATTGCCTGCCCTACTCGGGCAAGGACCCAAGCTTGGTGACGCCCGATACACGTATTGTTGCCGAGTTCGACCCCGCGTTTATGGAAAATGGCATGCTGGCTTATTGATTTGCGCCACTGCTCGCGCCCTCGTTTTATAGAAATGCATGAATGATGAAACTCGCCACCGATACCTTGTCCAGTTATGTACGCCAAGCGAAAAAAATTCGCCTGCCCGGCAGTGCCGATCCGCAAATTCATGCTGTCGATGAACCTCCCCTACGTTCCGAGTTGTATAGCGCGGAACAAATGGAGCAGCACGGCAAGCGTTTAGCCGATACCTATCGCCTCGCCGACGACTATCCACAAGATCGTTTACTTGCGCGCTTAGCGGAAAATGAAGCGCTATTGATAGGCGTGTGCGATCTGGTTACGGCGGCCGTCAAAGCCAATCTGCAAATCACCCCCGCCAGCGAATGGCTCTTGGATAATTTTTATTTGGTGGAAGAGCAAATCCGCACCGCCAAACGCCATCTGCCTAAGGGCTATAGCCGAGAATTACCGCGCCTGGCGGAGGGCGCATCGGCGGGGCTACCGCGCGTCTACGACCTCGCTTTGGAAACCATTGCTCATGGCGACGGCCGCGTCGATCCCGAAAGCTTGAGCCGCTTTCTCAGCGCGTTTCAGAGTGTCACACCGCTGAAATTGGGCGAGCTGTGGGCCGTGCCCATTATGCTGCGCTTGGCCTTGATCGAAAATTTGCGCCGGGTCGCGGTGCGCATTGCCGAGGGCCGAGCGGATCGCGATATCGCCGCGAAATGGGCGGACCAAATGCGCAGCGTGGCGGACAGCGACCCTAAGAGTCTGGTGCTGGTGATCGCCGATATGGCGCGCTCGCATCCCCCCATGAGCAACCCTTTCGTCTCCGAATTTACACGGCCTCTGCCGGGCCAAAAATTTGCCCTGGCCCCTCCTTTGACCCTGCTTGAGGCAAGCCTTTCCC
>CAZKHT010000292.1:0-2484 GCA_964552595.1 uncultured Burkholderiales bacterium | reverse complement strand
GAAGCATTACGTGCCCTAGACGGTGCCGGGCTCATGCCGGCGCTCGTCCCAAAATTGGTGTATGGCGAAAGCATTGGGCAAGCGGCGCAATATATCGACAGCGGCGCCGTCGAACTAGGGTTTACCGCTTTATCGGTGGTGCGCGCGCCCGCGATGCAGGGCAAGGGGCGCTGGGTGGAAGTGGACCCCGCTTTGTATACGCCTATCGCGCAATCCCTGGTTTTATTGAAAACCGGCTTACGCGGTTATCCCAAGCTCGCACCTCAGTTCCTCGCGTATTTATTTACCCCTGCGGCGCGCGCCATTTTGGCTGAATACGGATACGCCCTGCCATGAATCGCTTACTGGGCCAGATCACGGCCGTGGAAAGCAGCGGACACATGGCCTTGGTGGAGATCGCCTTCGAACAAGAAATATATAGCGCTATCGTCGTCATGGACGGCGAGGCTGCACCTTATCTCGATGTGGGCAAATCCATACTCATGCTCTTCAAAGAAACCGAGGTTTCGCTGGCGAAAAATTTGAGTGGAGAAATCAGCTTGCGCAATCGCATTCCGGCCACGGTGCAAAGCATAGAATTCGGCACGCTATTGTCCGCCGTGCGCTTGGATTATCGCGGACATAAAATCGTTTCTGTCATCACCACCCGCTCGGCGCGGCGTTTAGCCTTAGCACCGGGCGATGCCGTGGAAGGTTTAGTCAAAGCCAATGAATTGACATTGGTGGAACCCGATCATGAATTTTGATTGGCAGCCGCTGTGGTTAACCCTCAAGCTCGCGAGCGTGACCACGCTGATTTTATTTTTCATAGGCGTGCCTTTGGCCTATTGGTTAAGCGCCACACGTAGCCGTGGCAAAGCCGTTTTCGAAGCGCTGGTAGCCATGCCCTTGGTTCTGCCGCCGTCGGTGCTGGGATTTTATTTACTGCTGGCATTTAGCCCCAACAATGCTTTCGGGCATTTCTTGCAACAGACCTTTCAGCTGCAATTGCTTTTCTCTTTCCCCGGCTTGGTATTGGGCTCGGTGATTTTTAGTTTGCCGTTTATGGTCCAGCCCATACAAGCGGGCTTCGAGGCCCTGCCCGCCCATCTTGCGGAAGCGGCGGCGACCTTGGGCAAATCCAGTTGGCAAACCCTGCGCCAAGTCTTGCTGCCCAATATGCGTCCGGCGCTCCTCAGTGGCGCGGTCCTGGCGTTCGCTCACACGCTAGGCGAATTTGGAGTGGTGCTGATGATAGGCGGGAATATTCCCGGGCAAACCCGGCTCGCCTCGCTGGCGATTTACGATGAAGTGGAAAGTTTGAACTATGCCGCCGCGCACCGCTATGCCCTAATTCTATTCGCGCTGAGCTTCACTATCTTATTAACGGTCTATGTCCTAAATAAAGGCCGTCTGCGAGCGCTGCGTGAGCATTGAATTCGATTTCGCCAAACGCTTGCATGGCGCGCATGGCGATTTAAATTTAGCGCTACAAGGAAAATTCGCGGTCGGCGATTTAGTGGCTTTATATGGGCCCTCCGGCGCCGGAAAAACCACGCTGCTGCGCCTATTGGCAGGCTTGGCGGCGCCGGATCAGGGCGAGCTTGTCGCTTGGGGAATACCCTGGTTCAGCAGCGCACACCGTATCGCGCGGCCGACGCGGCAAAGGGATATCGCGCTGGTTTTCCAGGACTACGCTTTATTCCCGAACATGAACGTCGAGGAGAATTTGCGCTATGCCATGCGCGCGTCGTCGTCCCATGAGCTAGAGCGTATCTTGGCGCTCTTGCAATTAACCGAGTTGCGGCAGCGCCGGCCGGCGACGCTCTCGGGCGGGCAAAAGCAACGCGTCGCTTTAGGCCGGGCTTTGTTGCGGCAAGCCAAATTATTATTACTCGACGAACCCTTCGCCGCGCTGGACAACGAAATGCGTAGTCGCTTGCATGATGAATTAATTGCGCATCAACGGCGTGTGGGCGGCATTACGGTCTTGGTGAGCCACGATCTGGCGGAGGTGTATAAACTCGCGACGCGGGTTCTCATCTTGGAGCAAGGCAAAATCGTGCACAGCGGCCCACCCCAAACTGTATTCGGCCAAAGCATGGGCAGCGGGAAATTTGAATTTGTAGGCGAGGTTTTGAATATACAGCGTGAAGATGTGTTGTATGCGGTGACGGTGCTGGTGGGGAATCAAATAGTCAAGGTCATGTCCACACCCGATGAGATCGCGGGCTTAAGCGCCGGATCGCGCGTAAAACTATTGGCCAAAGCCTTTAATCCGATTTTGCTTAAGATTGCTTAGCGTTGATTTCCCGCCAAGCATCATTGCGGGAATGCAGCAAGAGCTCGGCGATTTGTGAGGCCGGCAGCGGTTTGCTGAAATAATTGCCCTGCACTTCATCGCAGCCCCATTCGCGCAGCAACTGGTATTGCGCGGCCATCTCCACCCCTTCGGCGACGACGATGAGTTTTAGATTGCGTCCCAATTGAATTATAGCCCGATCA
>CAZKHT010000291.1:0-2571 GCA_964552595.1 uncultured Burkholderiales bacterium | reverse complement strand
GCTGTCGATATGCACGTGCTGGAACACATTGGGATGCACCATGCCGCAACCCAACACTTCTAACCCACCGGTATGCGAGCAATCGCGGCAACCTCTGCCTTCACACATCACGCAGCCTATGTCCATTTCCGCTGAGGGTTCGGTGAAGGGAAAGAAGGAAGGCCGAAATCGCGTCGGCATCTGATCGCGCTCGAAGAAGCGACGCATGAAATCACTCAGCACGCCTTTCAATTCAGCGAAGCTGACGTTCTCGTCCACCCATAAACCTTCGACTTGGTGAAACATAGGCGTGTGTGTGACGTCGGAGTCACAGCGATACACGCGGCCCGGCGCGATGATGCGCAGGGGCGGCGTGTGATTTTGCATATAGTGCACTTGCACGGGCGAAGTGTGGGTACGCAGGACATGAGTCTCATCCAGATAAAAAGTATCGTGCATGGCGCGCGCGGGGTGGTGCTCGGGAATATTTAACGCGGTGAAATTATAAAAATCGGTTTCGATTTCCGGACCGTCCGCCACCTCAAAACCGATGGAGCGAAACAAGTCTTCTATGCGTTGCAGGGTGCGCGTGACGGGATGCAAGCCGCCCACGCCCATGCCACGACCGGGCAAGGTGACATCCAAAGCCTCTTGCGCCAACTGCTGCTCTAAAGCCTGGGCTTTAATCGCCTCGCGCCGGGCATTCAAGGCGGCTTCGATGGCGACTTTGGCGGCATTGATGCGCGCACCCGCTTGCGGTCGCACATCTTCGGCGAGTTTGCCCAAACCTTTGAGCAGCTCTGTCAGCGCGCCGGTTTTGCCCAGCCATTTGGCTTTGACTTGCTCGAGCTCGGCGGCGACATTGATTTGCGCCAGCGCATCGCGCGCTTCCTGCACCATGGCATCTAGATGGTCGAGTGCCGACATACATTCTCATTCGCGTGGTAGAAATAAAAAAGGAGGCGTCGCCGCCTCCTTTTTTGGTCTTGCTGATTTAGGCTGCGAGGCCGGCCTTAGCTTGTTCCGCAATTTTGGCGAAGGCCGGTTTATCAAACACCGCCAAATCCGCTAGAACTTTACGATCGATTTCTATCATGGCTTTTTTCAAGCCATTCATAAATCGGCTATAGCTAATGCCGCATTCGCGCGCGCCCGCGTTAATCCGGGCTATCCATAAGGTACGGAACTGGCGCTTACGCTGGCGCCGATCACGATACGCATATTGGCCGGCTTTCATCACGGCTTCTTTGGCAACGCGATATACGTTGCCACGGCGGCCGCGATAGCCTTTGGCTTTGTCTAATACTTTTTTGTGACGGGCATGAGCGGTGACGCCGCGCTTGACTCTAGGCATGGCGATCTCCTCTTATGCGTAGGGCAACATCGCGCGTACACGACGCGCATCGGTTGCGTGAACTGAAGTCATTCCGCGCAACTGACGTTTGCGCTTGGTGGTCTTCTTGGTCAGGATATGACGCAAATTCGCGTGCGTCCGCTTCACGGCGCCACTGCCCAGCGCTTTAAAACGCTTGGCCGCACCGCTCTTGGTTTTCATTTTCGGCATCTTGTATTACTCCGCATTCGTTAATCAAATTAAACCGGTGTCTGCCGACAGGCCGCGTTGTCACGCTTCCTTTTTTTCCGGTTTAAGCTTCTTCGAAGGCGCTAATACCATCACCATTTGTCGGCCTTCTAAGCGCGGAAACTGCTCGACTTGGCCATGTTCGGCTAAATCAGCTTCGACCCGTTTCAAGAGTTTGTATCCCAATTCTTGATGAGTCATTTCCCGGCCGCGAAACCGCAGCGTGATTTTGGTCTTGTCACCTTCTGCTAGGAAACGTATCAGGTTGCGTAGTTTTACCTGATAATCTCCTTCGTCCGTTCCCGGACGAAACTTCACTTCTTTGACTTGGATCTGCTTCTGCTTCAGTTTGGCTTCGTGCCGCTTCTTACTTTCCCGGTATTTAAATTTGCCGTAGTCCATAAGCCGACAAACGGGTGGGCTTGCAGTGGGCGCGATCTCTACCAGATCGATCTCTTTTTCCTCAGCCATGGCCTGCGCTGCTGCTAAGGATACGACGCCGATTTGTTCTCCTTCGACGCCGATAAGACGCACTTCCGGCGCGGTGATTTCTTCATTCACACGCGCATCTTTTTCCTGAGTGATAGCTCAATCTCCTAAGTCAAAACAAGGAGCCAGCCAGCAGAAACAGCTTGCTCTGCTAACTGGCTCCTTGCGAATTCAGCCTGACGCTTTTGCGTCGCGTTCGCTTTGTAGCTTGCCGATTAAGTCCGCCACCGACATCTGGCCTAGATCAACACCACTACGGGAACGCACGGCCACCCGATTTGCCTGCACCTCTTTGTCACCGACGATGACTTGGTAGGGCAGCTTCTGTAAACTATGTTCGCGTATTTTATAGGTTATTTTCTCATTTCTCAAGTCTGTTTCTATCCTAAGCCCGGCGGCGCGCATCTCAGCGGCTACGCTGGCGGCATAATCGGCTTGGCTATCGGTAATATTCAGCACCACGGCTTGCACGGGGGCTAGCCATAAAGGCATGGCACCGGCGTGATGTTCTATCAACATGC
>CAZKHT010000290.1:0-2579 GCA_964552595.1 uncultured Burkholderiales bacterium | reverse complement strand
GAGAAGCAAGGTTTGTCAGTACGGGAAGCAGATCTGGAGCGGCATTTGATTAACGACAAAGAGCAGCCTGCGAAACCCGATTTGAGCGCGCCCAAAACACCCGCGCCCGCGCCTGCCGCACCGAGCAAACCCAAGGACGAGAAGCCAGTCAAGCCCTCAGATAAGCCCTTGGATTTGGAGTCTCAGATTAAGCAGGACTACCAAATCAATCAGGCCCTGAATCTATTGAAAGGTCTGCAAATCATCCAGCGTACTAAGTGAGTCTGGCGCCCGCAATCCGCTTCAGGCCGATTGCGGGCCGCTTTTCTAGACGCAGCATTTCGACATGAAGTATTTCCCTTATTATTTTTTATTCGCCGCGCTGTTTGCGACGGCGCAGGCAAGTGCCGCATGGGGCGACAGCGACTTCGAGTTTGATACTGAAGCGCCCTGGCAGGAAGTCATGCCGCAATTGCCGGCCTACCCCAAGATGGAAGACGCCCTGCCCTTTCAAGTCTCGGCTGCGGCCAGCAATCAATTTTTCATCGATAGCAAATCGGTGAGCGTAGGCAGCGATGGCGTGGTGCGGTATACCTTGATTGTGAAATCCAGCGCTGGCGCGATGAATGTTTCCTACGAAGGGATACGCTGCAAGGGCAGAGAACGCAAGCTATATGCCTTCGGCCGCCCCGACGGCACATGGGCAGAAAATAAAAGTGCGAGCTGGTTGCCGATTAAACCTTCCGATCCCAATCGCCAGCATCAAATGTTGTACGACGATTTTTTCTGTCCTGGCTTTACCATCGTGAACAACGCGAAAGAAGCGATAGCCGCCTTGAAGCGCGGTAAACATCCACGCGCCGAGCAGTAGGTCAGTGGTGGAACCCACGCTGCGTATCACTGAAATTTTTCTTTCCTTGCAAGGCGAGTCGACACGCGTTGGTTTGCCTACGACCTTTATACGGCTGACCGGTTGTCCCTTGCGCTGCGACTATTGTGATACGGCGTATGCCTTCAGCGGCGGGGAAAGCTTCAGCCTGAGTACTATCTTGAAAAAAGTCGCGGCGCACGCCGCGCCTTATGTTTGCGTGACCGGCGGCGAACCTTTGGCACAAAAGCATTGTTTGGTTTTACTCTCGGCCTTATGCGATCAAGGCTACTCGGTCTCCTTGGAAACCAGCGGCGCTTTGGACATCGGCGGCGTCGATCCACGGGTAGCGCGTATCGTCGACATCAAAACCCCACGTTCCGGCGAGGTGGAAAAAAATCGTTGGGAAAATTTGGCGCTGTTGCGCGCCACCGATGAAATAAAATTTGTGCTGCAAGACGAGTCGGATTACATCTGGGCAAAAAATGTCCTGGGCGAGCGCGGCTTGGAAAAATGCTGCACGGTTTTATTCTCCCCGGTGCATGAGAGCCTGCACCCGCGACAATTAGCGGAGTGGATTTTGCGCGACAAATTGCCGGTGCGTATGCAAGTGCAGTTACACAAATATCTTTGGGATAATGCTGCCGGGCACTGACGATGAATTCACCTGCGGTTATTTTATTGTCGGGCGGTCTGGATTCCGCGACCACGCTGGCCATCGCCCATGCGCAAGGCTTCGATTGTTTTTGTTTAAGCCTGGACTATGGTCAACGGCACCGCGCGGAACTGATCGCCGCAGAAAAAATTGCCCAGACTTTAGGCGCGCGCGAACATAGAGTCATGCGTTTGGACTTGGCCGCCTTCGGTGGCTCGGCGCTAACGGATAAGGCGCTTACTATTCCCACGCGCCCCACCCAGGGCATACCGATTACCTATGTACCAGCGCGCAACACCATCATGTTGTCGCTGGCTTTGGCGTGGAGCGAGGTGCTGGGCGCGCGCGATATTTTTATAGGCGCAAACGCGGTCGATTACTCCGGCTATCCTGATTGTCGTCCGGCTTTCATTACCGCTTTCGAGCAACTCGCAAATCTTGCGACCAAGGCCGGCGTGGAAGGCAAGGCCATGCACATTCATGCGCCGCTGATCGCCTTAAGCAAAGCCGACATTATTAAGCAAGGCCTAGCCTTCGGAATTGACTATGGCTTAACAGTATCTTGCTACCAGGCTGATACGCGGGGTTACGCCTGTGGGCAGTGCGAATCTTGCCAGTTGCGCAAAAAAGGTTTTGCCGAGGCACAGGTTCCAGACCCTACAAATTACGCTTAACTATTATTGGCGCAGGCCGATAATAGCAGCGGCAATTGCCATTTCAGCCAAAATCATTAGAATCCGTTCTCGCTCGATTTGCTTTACGCGTTGGGCTTCAGTCTCGACGCGATACCAACTAGTAGAGAGGTAAGCATCATGGTTTTCGATAACTTCGCCAGCGCGCAATCGTATTTTTTGTGGTCCGCGTTCGGCATTGCATTTGTCTTGGGACTGGTCGCCAATAAAACGAATTTCTGCACCATGGGTGCGGTGTCCGACTGGGTAAATATGGGCGACACGGGCCGCTTGCGCGCTTGGTTATTTGCCATCGCCATCGCGAATTTGGGCGTGGCGATCTTCGAAGCCATGGGCGAAGTGAATGTCACCAATACTTTTCCGCCTTATCGCCAACATTTATTGG
>CAZKHT010000289.1:0-2611 GCA_964552595.1 uncultured Burkholderiales bacterium | reverse complement strand
AAGATCCCGCGGTCGAACCGGAAGCGGATATGTGGCGCTGGACCGTGGCGCCGGAACAAGCGCCCGACGCGGCGGAATATTTGGAATTGGAATTCGCGCGCGGCGATGTCATCGCCTTGAACGGCAAAACCTTGAGCCCGGCTGCAGTGCTCACGGAGTTAAATCGCTTGGGCGGCAAGCATGGCGTCGGCCGTTTGGATCTCGTGGAAAACCGCTACGTCGGCATGAAATCGCGCGGCTGCTATGAAACGCCTGGCGGTAGCATTTTACTGAAGGCGCATCGCGCGATCGAATCGCTCACCTTGGACCGCGAGGTCGCGCACCTGAAAGACGATTTAATGCCGCGTTACGCCGCGCTGATATACAACGGCTATTGGTGGAGCCCTGAGCGGCGCGCCTTGCAGGTGTTAATCGATCATACCCAAGCCCAGGTGAATGGCTGGGTCAGAGTGAAGCTGTACAAAGGCAATGTCACCGTCGTCGGCCGCGCCTCGAAAACGGATTCCTTATTTGACCCCAGTATCGCGACCTTTGAAGATGATGCCGGCGCCTATAATCAGGCCGATGCCGGCGGTTTTATTAAACTCAACGCGCTGCGCATGCGCATCGCCGCCAAGCGCAAACGCAAGCGCCATTAGAAAAGCAAACCCCATGAGCCAATTCGACAATGTCAGCGTAGTAAAAAAAGCCAATATATATTTCGACGGCAAATGTGTGTCGCACACAGTGTTGTTTAGCGACGGCAGCAAGAAAACCTGTGGCGTGATTTTCCCTAGCCGATTGACTTTTAATACCGGCGCGCCCGAGGACATGGAAATCAACGCCGGTGTTTGCAAAATCAAATTGGCCGGCGCGAACGATTGGCAAACCTATGGCGCAGGCCAAACTTTCAGCGTGCCGGGCAATAGCAGTTTCGAAATTGAAACCGTCGAAACCCTAGACTATGTGTGTCATTTCAAATAAGCCATGACTACCCTCGCCGTCGTCAGCAAAAACGGCCAATACGCCATCGCGGCCGATACCTTGACCAAATGGGGCAGTACCAAGGAATCGGCGGCCTATGTCGCCAACTATGAAAAAATCTTTCGTGTGGGCGATAGCTATCTCGCCATTACCGGCACCACCACGTTTAAATTAATCGTCTCCGAATATTTTGCGCAATTAAGTTCGCCGCCCGCGCTGGATTCGGTGGGCAGTATTTTCCGCACTTGGCAGGAACTGCATGCGGCGATGAAGGAGCGTTATTTTCTCAATGCCAATGAAGATAAAGAAGACGATTTAGAGACCTCGCGTTTTTATGTTTTGATCGCCAATCCACACGGCATCTTTGGCGTGGCGCCGCATCGTACGGTGCAAGAATTTTCCAAATTTTATGCTTACGGCGCCGGCGCAGATTACGCCATGGGAGCCTTATACGCCGCTTACGGCCAGAGTAAATTATCTGCGGCCGCCCTCGCTCGCCTCGCCATAGAAGCAGCGGCGGAATTTGATGACAGCACAGGCGCGCCGATTTCCTGCCAGACCGTGCGCGCGCTTAAGAAAGGTTAATCTCAGCCATGCCGTCCTTCGACATCGTCTCGGAAGTGGATAAGCACGAAGTTAAAAATGCCATGGAGCAGGTGAATAAAGAAGTGTCTACGCGTTTTGATTTTAAAGGCTCGGACGCACGCGTCGAACAGGCAGAATATGTTTTGACGGTTTTTGCCGACGACGAATTCAAGCTGGATCAAGTGCAAGAAATACTCAATGCCAAGCTGATTAAACGCGGCATTGATATTAAGTGCATGGAGCTGGGCAAAGTCGACAAAGTCAGCGGGAATAAAGTGAAACGCACGGCCACCATTAAGACCGGCGTGGAATCCGATCTGGCGAAAAAAATCGTCAAGCTATTAAAAGACAGCAAGCTTAAAGTGCAGGCCAGCATACAAGGCGATAGCGTGCGCGTGAGCGGTGCCAAGCGCGACGTCTTGCAAGAAGCCATCGCCTACATCAAAAAAAATATCAGCGACTTCCCGCTGCAATTCGGTAATTTCCGCGACTAGCGTGCTCAGTACATAGCACTGATACGATAGCCCCGCTCACTTAGCAATTTCAACACACCTTGGTTGCCCGGCAAGTGCAAAGCGCCGATAGCGATAAAAGCGTTGCCCTGTTTGAGATAAGGCAATATGCGTTCGGCCATGCGCTGATTACGCAAAGTCACCAATAGCGTCATTAACTTTTTTCCCAAGGCGCGATCGCCCAGGGCAATTTGCTCGTCACTTAATTTCGATAATGTTTTTAAATCGCGGGCCAGGTAGGCGCTGTGCATAGCGGCCAGAGTGCGCTCCATTTTAGGCAACTGCCGCAAAGTGTCTTCCAGCATGGTGACTTGTTCCGATAAGGGCAAACTGTCCAACGCCCCCAATTGTTCCGCCACGGTTTCCAAACCCGCCGTTTGTTTAGACTGCGCTTGCGCTTTTTGCAGCAAGCTTAAATCCAAGACCACGCCGGTTTTCGGTTTGGTCATGGCCAGCGTGACCGCGATTGCCCAAGGCTTCATGAGAGGCAAGGCGGCTTTCGGCATACCGGAGACCTTCATAGCGGACGCAGTTTTGGCGTTAATCGCAGG
>CAZKHT010000288.1:0-2653 GCA_964552595.1 uncultured Burkholderiales bacterium | reverse complement strand
GGCGAAGTCAAGGGATTCATCGAAAATATTTTAGGGGAGCAAGGGTTGGAGCGCTCCGTGTTGGTCGCGGCTCCCGCCGACACGCAACCGCTGCTGCGTTTACACGGCGCTGCGTACGCGACGGCCATCGCTGAATATTTTCGGGATCAAGGCAAGCATGTGTTGTTGATCATGGATTCCCTCACCCGCTACGCCATGGCGCAGCGCGAGGTAGCGCTGGCCATAGGCGAGCCGCCCGCGACTAAGGGTTATCCGCCTTCGGTGTTCGCGAAGCTGCCGCAATTGGTGGAGCGCGCTGGCAATGGCCGCGATGGCGGCGGTTCCATCACGGCGTTTTATACGGTGTTGGTGGAAGGCGATGATCAGCAAGATCCGGTGGCGGATTCGGCGCGCGCCATTCTCGATGGCCATATCGTGTTATCCCGAGGCTTGAGCGATCAAGGCCACTATCCGGCTATAGACGTGGAAATGTCGATTAGCCGCGCCATTACCGAGATTATTTCGCCGCATCAATTGGAATGGGTAAGGCGATTTAAATATCTCTACTCGCGCTATCACCGCAGCCGGGATTTGATTAACGTCGGCGCTTATGTGCGGGGAAGCGATCCGGCCTTGGATGAAGCCATACTTTTGTATCCGAAATTGGAGGCCTTTCTCCAGCAAGACATGCGCGAGCGCGCCGGCTACGGCGATAGCTGTTTGCAACTTGAACGCGTGTTGAAACATTAGAGCGCAGCGCCATGCCGCGTCGTTTCCCACTTCAGCCTTTATACGATCTCGCGCGGGACGCGGTCGAAGCGGCAACGCAGCGCATGGCGATTCTGAAAAAACATTGGCAGTTACAGGAAGACAAATTAAAGCAACTGCAAGGCTTCCAAGTCGAATATCAGCAACGCTTGGGCCAGGCCATGCGTCAGGGCTTGGATATGGCGGCGATGCGCGACTACCAAATTTTTCTACGCAAAATTGATGTTGCGATCAAACAGCAAATGCTTGAAGTCGAGCGCGGCAAAACCCAGTGGGAAAACGGCCAAAGCGCGTGGCTGGAGGCCCGACGAAAATTGAAAACCTATGAAGTCTTAAGCCGGCGCCATCAGCAAGCACAAAACATCATAGACAATCGTTTGGAACAGCGCGAACAAGATGAATATGCGCGCCGCCGCGATCTGCGCTTCGTGAAGGAGCCGTAATACTGGCGGCTATTCTGGACTGGCATAGCAATTGCTCTTTCCTGAATGTCGGGCTACATCGAACGGAAAGAAAGCGCATGGAAAACTCAGCTTTGCCGGTACATATCACGGTCATCAGCCCTGCCTCCGCGAAATCATCGCCGCAAGCCGCAAGCGGACCCGGCGGGCCTACGGCCGCGCCAGGGGAGGCGTCCAAAGAATTTTCAGAGCTGCTGAATACACAAAAACTATTGCAAGCAGCAGCGACGGAAGGCGGCGCCCTGACCGCGGACAGCGTAAAGGCCCAGGATTTGATGGGCCCAGAGCGAAGCGAAAAAGCATTGTCGGCGAGCACGGAGGATCAGTCCGCAAGTCAGGCAGCAGTGCCAGACAGCGCGCTCTTTCTTCCGGTCCTGACCCATATCGCGCCGGCGGAGCAGAAAGGCAGCGACAAGGGGACCACCGAGACCTGTTCGCAAGTTTTAAGCACGGACATCCTCGCCTGGAACAAGCCTGCAATAGAGCCCGGCTCGCAAGCCGCCAACGCGGCAAAAGACGCCGCATCACCGGCAAAACTTGCCTCTAGCGAAAAGCCGGCGTCGCAGCTGCCCGAGCTTTTACCTAAGCTGGATGCGGCACCCAATAACAATCCGTTTTCGTTACAAATGGCGAGCTTTCAAACCACAAAAGCGAATTACGCTCTGCCTTGGGCCGCCCCCACCCTTATTTCCATACCGGTAGGCGAAGCCGGCTGGGACCGCGCGTTTAGTCAACGCGTCACCTGGGTTGCGACCACTGATCAGCAAAGCGCGCGGATTGAGTTGAATCCGCCCAATCTAGGGCCCTTGGAGGTGCGGATTAACCTGCATCAAGATCAGGCCAGCGCGGTGTTCAGCTCGCCTCACGGCGCAGTGCGGGACGCCATAGAAGCGGCCCTGCCGAAGTTGCGGGAAATGCTTGCGGAAAGTGGTTTGACCATGGGCAGCGTGAATGTGTCGGCGCAATTCTCGCAACAACAACAGCAACAAGCGCAATCCAATCCGCAGACTGATAAACACGGACATTTTCATGTGAACCTGCCCGCGGAATTAGCACCCATCGCGGCGGAGCGCGGCGCGACCGAAGAAAAACGCGGCTTGGTGGATATTTTCGCCTAAGCCAGTCGCGGGTTTACGCCTCTTTTCAGACTTCGCATACAAAAACTCGCGAAACTACTTGATTCCAAATCATTTGAGCGTTATAAATCGCCGGTAGCGCCGCTTAGCGCGACTTTGCCCTTTATAAGGTTCAGCAATGGCAGAAAAAAAAGCAGCAGCGGTCCCCGCGGAGGAAGCAGCGCCGGAGGGCGAAGCACCCCCTAAGAAAAAGAAGGGCAAGCTGCTTATTATCATCGTCGTCTTAGTCTTGGCTGCGGGAGGCGGTGCGGCTTGGTGGTTTTTAAAGGGGAAGAATGCCAAACCCGCGGGCAAGGGAAAAGCCGCGAC
>CAZKHT010000287.1:0-2667 GCA_964552595.1 uncultured Burkholderiales bacterium | reverse complement strand
ATGCCGATCAGATCGCGGAACGCATCGTGCAGCTAGGCGGCGAGCCCGATTTAGAGCCCACGGGATTAGCCAGCCGCAGTCATGCGGAATATATACCAGGCACCAGCTTGGAAGAGATGATCAAGGAAGATTTGATCGCCGAACGTATCGCCATTGATAGTTATCGGGAAATTATTCAGTATTTGAGCGACAAAGATCCCACCACTCGGCGCATGATGGAAGGCATACTCGCGGTCGAGGAAGAGCACGCCGATGAGCTTGCCGATTTGCTGGAAGGCTTGCCGATGGATAAGCCGACTAAACCCCATGTTGCTCCGGTGAAATGAATGCGGTATCCAATGGGGAGCAAGTACGCAGTCGTTCGCTCGTCCCCGCGGCGCAAACCATTAGTCTTTTTGAAGCTGTTTGCGAAACGACAGCCATTGTATTACTCGCCGTTTGGTTATTAGCCGTCGGCGTCAACTATACCTTAGGCGGATATATACATTTCTTGCTATTGGGCGCCGGGGTCTTGGGTTTTTTACGGTTTCGTCGACGACGCGAAACGATTATTTCCGCATAAGCGGAGAAGGGAAGATGTGCCGCCAGTCCGTATGAGATTTCTTTTAGCCCAGGGCATTCGCGCCGCATCTTTCCCTTTTGCCACGCCATGAAATCGCTGACCACCATAGCGGAATTAGGGGCAACGAGCGCCCCTACGCCGGGAAAACCTATTCCGGGAAAACCCATAGAGGATCCGCCACCTCAGCCTACACCCCAACCCGTGCAGGAACCGCCGGAAGAACAGGCGCCCGCCGAAGAGGGGACCGCCACGGTTAGCGTGACCCAGGCGAATCCTAAGCTTAGTGAGTCCGCGGCGATTTCCGCTAACAGCAGTTTGACCGTGCACTTGCCAGTCGACGCCAGAGGGGTATCGCTCACCATACTCGCCACGGTGGCCCTGATTTACGCTCTCGATTGGGCTCAGCCTTTTTTTATTTCCTTGATGTTGGGCGTACTCATCGCCTACACGCTCAACCCCTTGGTGGTGTGGTTGGAGCACATCAAAATTCCCCGCGTCATGGGCGCCACCATTGTCACGCTGGGCGTGGTGGCGATATTGGGCTTGGGCGCCTACTCCTTGCGTGGCCAAGTGCAAACCATCTTGGAGCAATTACCGGTGGCCGCGAATAAGATTTCCGAAGGCTTGGGCCATTTGCGCAAGGGCGCCTTCAGCAATGTGCAAAATGTACAAGCCGCCGCCAGCACCTTGGAAAAAGCCACCACCCAAGCTGATCAAGCCACAGTGAAGCCGCGCGCCACGCATGTGGTCATCGATCAGCCAACTTTTAAATTAAGCAATTTTTTATGGATGGGCTCGCGCGGCCTGCTTACCGCTTTTGGTCAATTGACCATGGTCTTGTTCTTGGTGTTTTTCTTTTTATGCGGCGGCGATTTGTTTAAACGCAAGCTGGTGCATCTCACCGGCCCCACGCTGACTAAAAAAAGAATTACCGTCGCCATACTCGATGACATCAATGACTCTATCCAAAAATATATGTTCATGCTGCTCCTGACCAATGCCTTGGTCGGTTTGCTGACATGGTTGGCGCTGGAAGCGATAGGCTTGGACAATGCCGGTGCCTGGGCAGTCGCCGCCGCCTTGCTGCATTTAATTCCTTATGCCGGGCCGGCCATTACCGCGGGAGTGCTGGGCACCGTAGGCTTTATGCAATTTAATTCCTTTTCCATGGGCTTGCTCGCCGCCGGCGCCTCGCTCACCGTCGCTACGCTGATCGGCACTTTCGTCACCACCTGGATGACGGGTCGCTTTGCCCGCATGAATACGGCGGCAGTATTTGTCTCCTTATTGTTTTGGGCCTGGCTATGGGGGGTATGGGGCATGCTGCTCGGTATTCCCATCATTGTCATTATCAAAGTCATCTCTCAGCATATTGAACAACTGCATCCTTTAGCTGAACTGCTCAGCGAATAAGCATTTGTCCTAAAACGCCACCTTATGTGCGCTGGCGCACAGCGCACCAAGCGCGCCGGGCGCATAGTTAATACCGGCTTATCGCATAACTATTTAGGAGAAATGCAATGGAACAAACACGCGAGGATTTCAACCGCACCAAAGGCAAAATGGTGGATGATTTCAAAGCCATCGTGAATGATGCCGATGCCTTATTGCAAGCCACCGCCAGCGCGGCGGGAACGGAATTTAGCGCCCAGCGCGCCAACTTCGCGGAAAAAATACGCGCCGCCAAAACCAGCCTCGCCAATGCGGAACAAATCGTGGTTGAGAAAGCCAAGCAAACCGCGGTTGCGACCGATACCTATGTCAAAGAAAATCCCTGGACCGCTGTTGGCATCGCTGCCGCTGCCGGTGCGGTATTGGGTTTCCTCGCCTCCAGACGCTAAGCGAGACGATGATGGAATACGAGGCCCAAGCCATCCCCACCCGGCGCCCCGGTGTTTTTGAGTCGGTAAAAAGTTTGGCGTCTAGCGTGGTAGCACACGCGCATACGCGCTTGGCCTTGTTCGTCACCGAATTCGCCGAAGAGAAATACCGTTTACTGAGTTTGTTATTAACCGCCTTCGCCGCGGCTTTTTTGCTGTTCACCGCGGCAATCTTGGTTTTGTTTTTTGTCATCGCCGCATTCTGGAATACACCTTATCGTTTGT
>CAZKHT010000286.1:0-2686 GCA_964552595.1 uncultured Burkholderiales bacterium | reverse complement strand
GGCTGGGAAATCAAAATCGGTTTCGTTATTGTCGATTTGCGGCCACTCCGGCGCATAGCGCAGCGCGCCTTGTTTCACGGTGGCCGTGTCCCGGAAAATGCCGTTTTTATCGTGGGCAAAGGGAAATTGGGCAAGCGGGCCTTTGAGCTGAAACCGCACATCATCGGCGCTGCCTTGGAGGACTGCGTTTTTGACCCAGCCATGGGTGGCATCGGTGACGGTGAGCGGCAAATACTGATAGACCGCCGCCGCATCGGCACGGTTTAAGCGCCCTTGAAAATTAACGTAAGTGGGACTGCCATTGCCGCCGGTATAACTTCCAGATAAGAGACCGCTGAGTTGCGCGTTGGCGAAGCGCGCATTGGCGACGGTTAATTGCAAGATTTGATTCTGCACCCGCCAATTCATTTGCGTTTCGATCTCGGTGAAAGGCAGCGGCTGCCGAAACAAGTGGGGCGCCTCCACGCTGGCATCGCGCGCGCTGAGTTTAAGATTACCGCCTTGCTGATCGGCTTGCAGTGCACCGTTTAGATTCGTAAATCCGGGCAGCTTATCCACCGGCCGCGCGCCCAAGCCGCGGAATTCGGCTTTTATGCTATAACGCTGCGGCGCTGCCGCCGCGCCATTCCAGCTTAAGGCCAAATTTTTTATCTGGCCTTGCGGCGACCAAGCCGATAACTGGCCGCGCTGCGCTGCGCTCAAGGGAAAATATTCGGCAAGCGCTAACCAGGGCGCAATGCTGAAATTTTGCGCCCGAAACTCGCCGCTTTCGGGTTGATTCGGCTGCGCGGTTTCAAATCGGGTATACACATTTTGTACACTGAGTTGCGCTTGTGCGCCCGTCTCCACGACAAGCTCCTTGGCTTGAAATTCAAATCCACGGGCGAGATTTTTCCAGCTAAGACGTCCGTTTAATTTCGCGACCTCGAGTTCGGGCAGATTTTTTCCCAGGCGTACTTTCACCGCGCGCAATTGCAAGGCCGCGCTGGCCGCGCTGGGTTTGCCTTGCGCTAATTCCGTCCACACGCGCACCCCGCCCTGCCCTTGCGCGATGCGATAAGGTAAATCGATCCAGGTACTCCAGGCTGATAAATCCGTGTAGCCTAAATCGGCATATATCTGCCCCGACCATTCATTAAATTCGGTAAAGGCTTTGCCGCGCAGGGAGCCACGCACATCCAAGGTGGACGCCAGCGCCGGCGGCGCCGAAGCGAGCAGCCCGAAATTATGCTGGCGACCGCGATTTTCTAGGAGCAGACCGACATCATTTAAAGTCAAAGGCGGTGCGCGGCGTAATTTATCGTCCCACACCAGGGTCGCGTGATTGATTTGGACAGAGCGTTGATGCAAGACCCAATCAGCAAAATCTTGATGCACGGAATCGTCGTTCAGGGCGATGCCCGAGAGATAAATTAAGCCATCGGGTTCGCGCCGGATATCGATATGCGGACGGGAAATCTCGAGACGGTGTAGGCGTATTTCACCGGCGAGCAAGGTATACCAGGAGAGCGTGGCATCCACCCGCTCCAAGCTTAAAGCCGGACGCCCCGCATGATCGTAAACCTGAATTTGGCTGAGCTTCAGATGAGGCCGTAGGCTCAGCCAATCGGCGCTGATCGCGCCTATGCTGACTCTTTGGTTGGCGGCGCGGCTGATCGCGGTCGCGATGTCCTCGCGATAGTTGGCAATCTCCGGCAATATCCACCAACGCAGCGCGATGACGAGTAAAGCGACAGCCAAGACCACGGCGGCGACCGCATAACGCGCGATGCGCAGCAGGACACGCCGGGACGGCAATATCCTCATGCAAATCCCCTCATGCAAATCCTAGGCGCCGTGGCATACGCAATCCATACTCAAACCAGACCCGATAAAACCAAGATAATTCCCTAGCCAGCAGCTTGCCCAAGACCCTTGCTACGCGCCGCGACAACTTGTCCACATCACAAGCGCATGCCTAGCGATGGCTTTAGGCCGGCGCCGCCTGCGCCCGTTGGCGTCGCGTTTCGTAGAGGCATATGCCGCTTGCGACCGCGACATTTAAACTGTCCACCGAACCCAACATGGGAATCCGGACTAACTCGTCGCAGTGTTCGCGCGTAAGCCGGCGCAGGCCTTCGCCTTCCGCGCCCAACACCCAGGCCAAGGCGCCTTTCAGCGTTGCCTGCATGAGATCTTGCTCGGCCTCACCAGCCGCGCCCACGATCCAAATATCGCGCTCCTTGAGTTCGCGCAGGCTGCGCGCCAGATTGGTGACAGAAATAAAAGGCACGACTTCGGCGGCACCGCATGCCACTTTGCGTACCGTCGCATTCACGCCTACCGCTCTGTCTTTAGGCGCGATCACCGCATGCGCGCCGAGTGCATCGGCTAAGCGTAAACACGCCCCAAGATTATGCGGGTCTTGCACGCCGTCCAAGACTAATAACAGGGGCGGCTCGTTCAAGACATCCAACACATCGTCTATGCTGACCGCGAGCTTAATCGTGCTCACCCGCGCCACACAGCCTTGATGCTTGTCGTTGCCGGCCATGCCATCTAAGCGTTTGCGCTCGGCGGGGACGATACGCACATGCAATTGCTCGGCGAGTTGCTGTAAGCCCTTGGCGCGCTGATCTTGGCGGGTGAGATCCAGGTAGAGTTCGGTAACGCTTTCGGCGTGACTGCGTAAGCGGCTTTGTACGGC
>CAZKHT010000285.1:0-2687 GCA_964552595.1 uncultured Burkholderiales bacterium | reverse complement strand
TAGTTGCCATGCGCTCAGCCAAAGTTTTTTTCGCCGGGCTGTTATGCCTAAGCTTTATCTTCACCAATGCCCGCGCGCAGACGCCGGAATTTTATTTCAGTGTTTTAAACCAACGCAGTCCCGCCCTCACCGCCGAATATTGGAATCCCATACTCGAATATATTTCAAAAAAAAGCGGCGTCGAACTGAAATTAAAAATCGCCAAAACGGCACAAGAAACCACGGCTTTAACCGTGCGCGGCGAAGCGCAGTTCGCCTATACCAATCATTTATTTTCTCCCGAGCGGATCAAGTTGGGCTGGACCGTCATCGCCAGACCGAATACCGAAGGTATACGCGGGCAACTGGTCGTGGCGCAAGATTCGCCGATACGCAGCATAGATGATTTGCAAGATCTGTTCGTGGCCTTCCCTTCGACGGAAGCCTTCGTTGGTTACAAAGTGATCATGGATGCTTTATTGCGCAAGCACATCAACGTCCTGCCGAGTTTTGCCGGAAACCAAGAAGGCGTAGTCGGCCAGCTCAAGGCAGGTAAAGTCGCCGCGGCAGGCATGAGTGAATCCGTGATTGCGGCTTATGGCAAGCGCGAAAACTTCGCCTACAGAGTGTTGTGGCAGTCGCAAAAATTTCCTGACTTGGCGATCATGAGCAACCAAGCTTTGGTCGCGAAGTCCGTCGTAGTCGCGGTCAAGCGCGCCTTTATCGGCATGGCGAACGATGCCGAAGGGCAAAAAATTTTGGAACGGGGCGCGCATCTTTTAAAACTGGAAGAAGTGGTGGGCTTTGTGGCCGCGGACGACAAAGACTACGAGGCCTATCGCGCTTTCTATCGCAATACTTGGTTGAAAGAGTAATGTGATCAGCGCAGGGCTCAAACGCACGAGCTTACTCAGCCGCTTACTCATTGTGACGGGACTGGTGCTCACGCTCACCTATCCCTTGATCGCCTGGTTATTTGTGGCCTCGGAAGTGCGCATCTACCGTGGGTTGGTGGCCAACCAGGCCCAAGTCGCGTTGCAGGTCTTGGCCAATTCGGTGGGCGAGCAAGCGGTGGTCGGTGATTACACCTTGATCGAGCATATGTTGAAGGCGCGCGTCGCCTATGGCCCTTACGTCGCTTTTGTGTACCGTGACCGTGAGGGTGGCCGCGTTTTAGCGCAAGCGCCTAGCCTACCGCCGGCCAGTCCGGCTTGGTTCCGGCACATCGCCAATCTGCCGGATATGGAGATGTCGCAAGATGTCGTCGTCGGCGGCCGCCGCTATGGCGAGCTGCAGGTATCTATTAGTCATAGCCGTTTTTTAGATCGCTCGTGGCATGATCTCTTAGGACAAATGGCCATTTTAGGCGGCGCTATGTTGCTTATTTTTGGCGCCATCGCATTGACTCTGCGCAGTGGAATGCGACCTCTAGTGGCAGCGACCGAAATGGCAAGACAGCTTAAGCGCGGCGAATATGGACTCGTGCAATCCTTGCCGTCACACATTGCGCCGGAGATCCGGGAAACCATAGACACGTTTAACGACGCCGCCAATCGCGAGGCCTGGCTTGCAGAGTTCGCGGATATCACGACCCGCAGAACCACGCGCTCGCGCCGCATGTATGAAGTATTGTGCTTGATTTGTAACCGCTTGGGGCTGGATGCGGCGTGCTTGAGTTATCGCGAACCCGATGGCTTATTGCAGGTCCCGGCGGTGTTCGCCCGTTTTCAAAGACCGGAAATCAATACCTGGAAAAGTTTAGCCGATGAGGTCGCCATGCGGGGCCGGACTTTGCGCGATGTGCTCGAAGATAGCCAGTCGACGCAATCCGCTTTCTATCTCGGTTTACCAGCGGTGATTGATACCGAAATCACTGCCACCCTGAGCTTTATTCACTATGGACAAATGCCCAAAATTTCTCGCTCGCAAATGGAGTTGGTGGAGCTGTGCGCGCAATGGTTGGGTGGGGTGCTGGCTGCGGAATTACGCGAGCGGGTAATCTTCGATCAGAAAGAAAGAGTAGAAGCCGTCCTCAATAATGTCTTAGAAGCCATAGTCACCTTCGACGAGGACTTGCGGATTTTGGCTTTTAATCCGGCCGCCGAACGAATTTTCGGCTATGCCGCGGCCACCGTGGTCGGCAGCCAATTGTGCCACTTATTCCCCAAGGTCATGCCCAGTTTGGCGGGCTGCGACTTTCAAACGGAAATTGATAAATTAGCCAGTGGCGGCGTGCGGCAAGGTTTTGGTTTGCGCGCCGATGAAAGCGAATTTCCAATGGAGATTAGCGTCAGCGAGTTGCGCGCAAAACGTGAGCGCTTATATGTCGCGGTAATCCGCGACATTACGGAACGCTTAGCCGCGGAGCAAGCAATCCGCCGTAGCGAAGCGCGCTTACGCCGTGCCCAGCGCGTGGCGCAAATGGGGGAGTGGGAATATGCGCCCACGCGTAATGAATTAATCTGGTCGAAAGAGCTCTACGATATTTTCGGCGTGGCGCTGAATCAAGGCATGACTTTTGAGCGCGTCGTCGGCATGGTGCATCCCGACGACCGCGACCGCCTGCGCGACGCCACCCGTCATGCTTTGAGCCACGGCAGCATCTTGGAGGGAGAGTTTCGGATCACCCGGGTCGATGGCACCACGCGTTACTTTTCTTTATTCGCGGAGCCATCTTTGGATGCCCAAGGTAAACGCACCAGTTTATT
>CAZKHT010000284.1:0-2694 GCA_964552595.1 uncultured Burkholderiales bacterium | reverse complement strand
TCGATAATCAGAGCGATAAATTGTTTTCGGAATTGGGCAATACCTGGGGCGGATTAGACGGCATCGTGCGTGCGGTGGCTTTCGTGCCTAAGCAAGCCTTGGCTGGCGATTATTTAAGCGCGGTTACGCGCGACTATTTTCATATCGCCCACGACATCTGCGCCTATATTTTTACCGCGCTGGCCAAAGCCGCCCTGCCTATGATGGAGGGCCGCCAGGCCGCGTTGTTAACGCTTTCTTATCTAGGTGCGATACGCTCTTTCATCAATTACAACGTGATGGGTTTGGCCAAAGCCAGTTTGGAATCCAGTGTTTATTATTTAGCGCAAAGCTTAGGGCCGAAAGGCATACGCGTGAATGCGATTTCAGCCGGTCCGATTAAAACCTTGGCCGCTTCGGGCATTGCGGACTTCAATAAGATTCTAGATTTCGTGGAAAAAAATGCGCCCTTGCGGCGCAATATCACACAAGATGAGGTGGGGAACGTCGCAGCGTTTTTGTTGAGCGATCTGGCTTCGGCCATGACCGGTGAAGTGACTTATGTGGATGCCGGCTTTAATACCACCGCCGGCATGTGGAGCTAAGCGCGGCTGCGTGCATGCCCAGATAGGCGAAAAAATATCCTGGTCTGAATCAGGATTTATCTTCGCCAATTTTATCTACGACATCCTGTTTGATTTTCACTTTGTACTGGGCGCGCAGACTGTCGATATAAGCTAAAGCCACGGCTTCGGACTGCGCTTGGGCCAGCGATAAAGGCAAATATTGCTTGGCCTGTGCAAGTAAAGGTGCATTCTCGCCGACGGCCGTGATTTTATAAATGAAGTAATCCCCATTCGCCGCGCCTATGCCGGCATATGCCGGTAGTTTTTGTACCGTGGCACCGTATACGGCTTGCATGGCCGCTTGATCCATGCCGGATTTAAGCGCTTGCTCGCGATCGAGTTTGGCGGGTGCGTCAAACTTTAAGGCCGGAACATTTTTTCCGGTTTTCAGCTCCGCCAAATAATTCGCGCCCTGAGCCGCAGCCAATTTGGCGGTTTGCTCGGTGCGTAAGCGTGCTTCAATTTCACTACGCGCGGCTTCTAGAGGCTTGCTCGTTGCAGCCTTGTATTCCAGTATGCGCGCCGCGACCACGGTGTTGGGCGCGACTTCGATTGCCTCGGTATTGCGTTTTTCTTTAATCGCATCGTTGGAAAAAATAGCGTTTAGCAAGCGCTCATTTTTTAACACGCCATCTTTCGGCCCGCCGCGGCCCAACCAATCGCTGCTTTGTATGGGTAAATGAAATTGCTCGGCGGCGTATTGCAGGCTGTCTTGTTTAGCGTAGACCGCATCGCCAAACGCGTCTATGGATTCATTGAATTTACGCATGGCTAAGTCGCGCTTGGCGGCATCCATGACGCGGGCTTTCACGTCTTCATAGCGCGCCGTTCCGCCCCCTTTAATCGCTTTCAGATACAGAATATGGAAACCCGCCGGGCTTTGCACCGGGCCACGCACTTCGCCGGGTTTCATACTAAATGCGGCATCTTCAATTTGCTTGAAAACCGTGCCGCGGGCGATGCTGCCCATGTCTCCGCCGTGATTCGCACTAAGCGGATCTTGTGAATATTGTTTCGCCAGGGCAGCAAAATCGCCAGGGGCTTTTTGCGCCAATTGCAATACCTGCTGCGCCTTTTCCTGCGCGGCTTGGCGTTCCGCGGGCTTGGCGTCGGGTAAAGC
Organism: uncultured Burkholderiales bacterium; assembly: GCA_964552595.1. Taxonomy (GTDB): domain Bacteria; phylum Pseudomonadota; class Gammaproteobacteria; order Burkholderiales; family Thiobacteraceae; genus RBG-16-58-11. Next base: position 969 of record CAZKHT010000284.1, on the reverse strand, counting down.
GCGTATCAATATTTGCGCGATTTCCCGTTGCTCCGCCGGCGCGAAATCCGCTGGATGGGCATTGAAATAAGCCTGCGCCTCGGCATCGCTCACGGTTTGATTGGCGAGCAAGGCCTCGGGCGACAAAACAATGTATTGCACTCGGGCTTGTTCGGGCACGCGCGACAATTCCGGATGCGCGGTGTAATACGCTTGGACTTGCGCGGCATCGACTTTGGCTTGCCCCGCGTAGTCCGCGGCCTTCACCACTGCTTTGGCGATTTCTCTTTGCTCCGCCATGACACTCGCCAAACGCGCGACTGTAATCCGTGACGCGATGCCGGTGTCGGCCTGCAAAGCCAGAAGCTCGCGCAGCATGCGATTCTGCGCCAGCGCAGCGATATATTGTTTGCGGTTCATGCGGTTGTATTGCAGAAAGGCTTGCAAGCGCGCCTCGGAAAAAACGCCGTTCTCTTGAAAATTCGGATCACGTTGAATCGCGGCGACGACCGCGCCTTCATCCAAGGAATAGCCTAATTTGCTCGCCTGTTGAATGATCAATTGCTGACGTATTAATTGGTCCAAAACCCGCGCTTTCACTTCCTTGCTATTTAAACGTTTCGGATCGCGCTCTCCCGCTTCGCGCAAACGATTCTGTTCGCTCTTGAGCGCTTCATCGTACTCGGTCACCGAGATTTCTCTATCGCCGACGTGCGCCACCGAACCCGCCGTAGCACCAGGTGTATAGCGCTCTATGCCGGTAAAAATAAAGGGAATGGAAATCATCAGCAGGATGACGAAGATCACGATGCGGCCCACACGGCCTTTCAAGGTTTCTTGAATTTTTTCGGAGAGCATTAATGGCCTTTATATTTACCGATATGAGACCCAAAATGGAAAAAGGCGAGCCTCTAACAATCAGAGACTCGCCCGGTTCTGGCGGAGTGGACGGGACTCGAACCCGCGACCCCCGGCGTGACAGGCCGGTAT
>CAZKHT010000283.1:0-2720 GCA_964552595.1 uncultured Burkholderiales bacterium | reverse complement strand
GGGTACAGACCCACGCTGGGATTAATTGGGCCCGCGGCTTTGAAAGCCGAATTGCAGGCCTAGGAAGGGCAGCAATTAGGACGCGGCCGGCGGTTATTGGAAAGCGCGCAAGGGCCACATGTGCGGGTCGATGGCCAAGACTATGTCGCATTTTGCAGCAATGATTATTTGGGCTTGGCCGCGCATCCCGAAGTGATCGCGGCGGCGCAAGCGGGTGCGGCGGAATATGGCGTGGGTGCCGGTGCCTCGCATTTGATTTTAGGCCACAGCCAAGCCCATCATGCTTTGGAAGCGGCCTTGGCAAATTTTGTAGGTGCACCCGCCACGCTCTTATTTTCTTCCGGCTATATGGCCAACCTCGGGATTATTTCCACCTTATTGGGACGGCACGATGTCATCCTCGCCGATAAGCTGAATCATGCTTCGCTGACGGATGCCGCGGTTTTGTCGCGCGCCCGCTTGGTGCGCTACAACCATCTGGATATGGCGCATCTAGAGCGGGTCTTGGTCGCGGCCCCGGAGCGCGTGAAACTGATCGTCAGCGACGCCGTGTTTTCCATGGACGGCGACCTCGCGCACTTGCCTGAGCTACTGGAATTGTGCGAGCGTTACGACGCTTATTTATTGCTCGATGATGCGCATGGCTTCGGTGTTTTAGGGGAGCGGGGGCGCGGGGTGCTGGAACATTTTCAAATTGCATCGTCACGAATTATTTACATGGCGACCTTAGGTAAAGCCTGTGGGGTGTTCGGTGCCTTTGTCGCGGGCGACGAAATCATTATTCAAACTTTGTTGCAGCGGGCGCGACCTTATATCTACACCACCGCGACCCCGCCGCTGCTGGCCACGGCCCTGCTAAAAAGTTTACATCTCATCGACAGCGAGCCCGAGCGCAGAAGTCATTTACGCGCTTTAATCCACTATTTTAAACAGCATCTGCGCTTGCGGCGCGGGCAGTTGTTGGCTTCGGAAACGCCTATCCAAGCGCTGCATGTCGGCAGCAATCAAGCGGCCTTGGAACTCAGTGCCGCCCTGCGCCAGCGCGGGATTTTAATTCCCGCGATACGCCCGCCCACGGTGCCGAAAAATCAGGCGCGCTTGCGCATCTCTTTTTCCGCAGCCCACACCGAAGACGATGTGCGAACCCTGATAACGAACTTGCATGAACTCGCCGCTTAATTCCGGGAAGAGCAAGCCAGCGCTGGTGCTATTGCATGGCTGGGGCATGCATGGCGGAATATGGGAGGCGCTGGGCGCAAGTCTGGCCCCGGCATATCGTGTGCTCACGCCCGATTTGCCGGGATATGGCGGCAAAGCCGCCTGCGCGCCTTATGATCTTGCGCGGATGGCGCAAAGCATGTGGGCGGAGTTGCCAGCGCAAACCCATGTGTTGGGATGGTCGCTGGGCGCGCAGCTCGCCTTGGCCATGACCCAGGCAGCGCCCCAGCGCGTAAAAAAATTAATCTTGATCTCGGCCACGCCTAGTTTTCGCGCGCGAGAGGATTGGGAACACGGTTTAAGCGACACCGCCATTGCCGAATTTGCACGCGGCTTAGAGCAAGATTATCGAGGCACGCTGCAACGCTTTTTGTCTTTGCAAGCGCGCAGCGGCGAGGCGGCGCGCGCGATCATCGCGCAATTGCGCGGCACGCTATTCGCACGCGGCACGCCGGCCTTGGAGACCTTGCGGGGCGGACTGGCGATTTTAAGCCAGGCCGATATGCGCGACGATTTAGCGGACATTCCCCATCCGAGTTTGGTCTTGCACGGTAGCCACGATACTTTGGTGCCCTTAGCGGCGGGCGAGGCCTTGGCGCGGGCTTTGCCGCAAGCGCAAATCCAGGTATTCAAAGGGGCGGCGCACGCGCCTTTTCTTTCTCATCCGATCGCGGTCGGGGACAGCATACGGCGCTTTCTCGATGACTGAAGAATTTAAGCTAGGGGTGGATAAACAGCTTATGCGCCGTTCCTTCGATTGCGCGGCGAAAACCTATGATCAAGCCGCGGTGCTACAAAAAGAAGTCGGCCGGCGCATGTTGCAACGTTTGGATTTGATGAAGCACGCGCCGCTGCGCATCGTCGATGCCGGATGCGGTACGGGCACCCAAACCCGGGCCTTGGCGCAACGCTATCCGCAAGCCACGGTGTTGGGTGTGGATATCGCGCCGGGCATGGTTACGACCGCGCACAGTCAGCGCAGCTGGTGGCAACGCACCTTAGCGCCCTGGGCGGGGAAAGCGCCGCGCTATATCGCGGGCGATTTGGAGTCCTTGCCCTTGGCGTCATCCAGTGTGAATTTATTGTGGTCCAATTTCGCCTTGCAATGGAGTAACGACGTTGGCGCCGCGTTCAAAGAGTTTCACCGAGTGCTGGCGCCTAATGGCTTATTGATGTTCAGCAGTTTAGGGCCGGATACCTTGCGCGAATTACGTCAGGCATTCGCCGGTTTGGATGGGCATACGCATGTGAATCGCTTTATTGATATGCATGATCTAGGCGATCTGCTCAGTTATGCGGGCTTTAGCGCGCCGGTGGTCGACATGGAATTTTTCACGCTGACTTATACCCATCTCCATGATTTACTCATCGAGTTGAAAGCCTTGGGCGCGCACAACGTCAGCCATGGCAGGCAGCGCGGATTAATGGGAAAACAGCCTTGGCAAAACATGCAGGAGGATTAAGAAAAAGCCCGCGCGCACGGGCCACTAACCCGGAACTAA
>CAZKHT010000282.1:0-2827 GCA_964552595.1 uncultured Burkholderiales bacterium | reverse complement strand
CCGCCTTGGGCGACAGGAACATAAAATCCATTGCCAAAATCCACTTGGGCTCTTGGGCCAAACGTTTAGCGGCGCTGGAAATCGGCATCGACGTCTCCGATGCGGCGCTCGCCGAAATCGCCGCCGCCGGCTTCGACCCCGTATACGGCGCACGGCCACTGAAACGCGCGATCCAGTCTCAGATAGAAAATCCGCTGGCGAAGGAATTGCTGTCCGGGCACTTCGCCGCGAAAGACGTGATCCACGTCGATGCCCGCGGCGGGCATCTGGTGTTTAGTAAAAAGGATGCGGTGGCGCAGGCGGCTTGAGAGTTTAAAAATGGAATCGGCCTAGACTGAGAGGTCTAGGCCTTTTTTTGGGCCGCAGAAATGGCATTTTGACGCTTAGTTTTACACTAGAGTCCGGCTTGTTAAGCTTATCTTTAATACATTAATTTTTGGAGTGCGACGTGGCGTCGCCTGTCATTTCCCGCTTTCGACACGCACTTAAGCCTTTGTTTTAAGGGGTGCAGAAAAAATTTTCGCGGCTTTTCGCGGAAATACTGCTAAAACTAAGCGCATGGAAGACGTTAAAACCTCCATGAGCCTGATTAGCAGCCTATGAACCCAAAATTATTCGCCATCCTTAGCGCCCATCCGGAGAAATTTCCGAAGAGCATGAGCAAATCTTTTCCAAGAATTTTGGAGAAGATTTCCGCCGCTTGGGAGAGTGAGGAATTAGATGCTTTATTCACCGAATTGCTGGTGGCGGATCATGAACACCGTCAAGGTTTTCCTCCCGAGGTGACGCGCGAAATTTTAGCCTTGAGTGCTTTAAATGAAAAATATAAACACGAGGTCCTGGAGGAAGCCGATCCTTGGAGCGCCGAGCGCGATATGAGCGCGGAAGAGAGCGCGATTTTCGTCCAGCAAATTGAACATCAGGGCAAAGCGTTTGTGCCCGAAACCTTATTTCAAGCGGTTGAAACTGGCGACACGCGTGCCGCGTTTGATTTTGTGCGGGCCGGCATGGGGGTGGACGTGCGGCGCGCCGACGATTGGACGCCCTTAATGGTGGCTTTATTCAATGGCCAAGAAGAAACCGCCATGATGTTGCTTTCGCGCGGAGCCAACGTCAGCGCCAAGGCCAAACGCGGCTATGAACCTATTCATTGGGCGGCTTTGAACGGCTATGCGCGCGCCCTGAAATTTATTATCGATAAGGGCGGCAATGTTAATGCGGAGACCGATTACGGCTGGACACCTTTATTGCAAGCAGCGAGCCGGGGTCATCTTGCAATCGCAAAAATGTTGATCGCCAAAGGCGCGCGGGTCAATGCGAGCGAACACGAGGGCTGGTCGCCTCTGCACAAGGCTTGCGCCAATGCGCATGTCGAAATGGCGAAATATTTGGTGCAAGCGGGGGCCGATGTCCGGCAACGTTCAGGGAGTGGAATCACCCCACTCGAGTTGGCGATGAAGGCTAAAAATTTTGCTTTATTGGAAGCCGTATCCGAGCCGCGCGCGGCGGGATTTTAATTCCACGCACGGCGTTATCGGTTAATCGAAGTTTGCTACATCAGCGCTCCTCGCTGGTGATAGAATCCGCTCCTCGAATGAGGAGCCCACATGCACATCACGCTCGTCTATGTTCATGTCCTTGCAGCCCATATCGCGGATTTCATCGCCGCGACCCGTGACAATCAAACCCTGGCCATGCAAGAACCCGGTAATCAGCGCTTCGATGTTTTGCAAGAAGCGGAAGACCCCAGCCGCTTTGTTTTATACGAGGCCTATATGTCGGCGGAAGCGGCCGCCACGCACAAATTAACACCGCACTATTTACTATGGCGCGACAAGGTCGCACCTTGGATGGCCAGCCCTAGGCGCGGCGTCTTGCATACCGATCAACTATCAGCCCCAAGCTCACCATGAATTTCGCCCCATTTTCTATTTCGACTTTGCCGAAAATCGAATTCGGCGCCGGCGTTATCGGCAAGCTGCCGAAGTTGGTCGCGGAATTCGGCAAGCGCGTCTTGCTGGTTACCGGCGCTGGTTCCTTCACCCATAGCCGGCACTGGCCCGCGCTCTCTCAAGCCATGCGTGAGGCGGGCATGGAGCTCGAGATCATGCGAGTCAGCGGCGAGCCTTCGCCCGCGCTCATCGATGAGGCGGTGAAACAATACCAAGCCGGGAACTTCGATGTAGTTATGGGAATAGGCGGGGGCAGCGTGATGGATGCGGCAAAAGCCATCGCCGGCCTCTTAAAACCCGGTAATTCGGTGCTGGACCATTTGGAAGGCGTGGGGCCCGAGTTGCCCTATCGCGGCCCGGCGACACCCTTTATCGCCGTCCCCACCACTGCCGGCACCGGGTCCGAGGCCACCAAAAACGCGGTGTTATCTTTACCCGGGAGCGCAGGCTATAAAAAATCCTTTCGCGACGAAAAGCTCATAGCGCGCTACGCTGTGGTCGATCCCGAGTTATTGGAAACTTGCGCGCCGGCTTTAATCGCGGCCAACGGCATGGATGCCTTGACCCAGTTGCTGGAGTCCTATGTCTCAACGCGTGCAAATCCTTTTACGGATGCCTTGGCGCTCAGTGGTTTAAGCGCGGTGCGGGATAGTTTGCTTACCTGGTACGAAGGCAGTGAGGATCAAGGAGATCAAGCTGAGGCAAGGGCGCAAATGGCTTACGCCGCCTTGCTCTCGGGCATTACCTTAGCGCAGGTCGGCTTAGGTTCGGTACATGGCTTGGCATCGCCCTTGGGGGCCGTTTTTCCTATTCCGCCTTGCGTGGTTTTTTGCACCTTAGTCCCGGAGGGCACGCTGATTAATTTTGATTTGTTT
>CAZKHT010000281.1:0-2828 GCA_964552595.1 uncultured Burkholderiales bacterium | reverse complement strand
CCCAGCCCTGCTAGGTCAACCAGGTGGAAATAGGTGAGAAGGGCGAAAGCTAGGGCGGTGCGCAAAACGCCATTTCAAGCGCGTTTAAACAAGTCGCTGAAGTCCACGCGCTGATGAGTTACCACGATCCGAACTCCGATGTTTCCCGCATCAATCGTGACGGGCATGCACGCGCCGTGGTCGTGGATCCCCATACCTGGCAGGTTCTCAAAACAGCGCAGCGCGTCGCGGAATACAGCGGCGGCTTGTTTGACATCACTGTTGCGCCTACGCTGACGCGTTTAGGCTATCTGCCTCGTCATTCGGACTTTCCCCGTATTTCAGGTCAAGGGAACTGGCAGCATGTGGAACTCCTCTCCAAGCGGCGCGTGCGGCTCGCGCGAAAATTACGCCTGGATCTCTCCGGTATTGCCAAGGGCTATGCGGTCGATTTGGCGGTTACCAGCTTGCAACGGGCTGGGCTGCATGCGGGGAGGGTCAATGCCGGTGGTGATTTGCGGCTATTCGGCCCAACCACGCAAACCTTGTATGTGCGCGATCCGCATACGCCTACCCAAACGCTCGCTCTGATAGACTTGAGCGAAGCCGCGGCCGCCACTTCCGCCGCCTATTTTTCGCGGCGCCGCGCCGCGGGGCGTACTCTCACCCCACTCATACATCCGCATACGCGCACCTCTTGCGGTGCGCAGCGCAGCGTTACCGTGATCGCACGCAACTGCATCGAGGCCGACGCGCTGACCAAAGTGGTGCACGCCGATCCAGCGCACGCGCTAACCGTGTTGGAACAATTCCACGCGCGCGCACTGCTGCTAGAACATGACAGCGTGACCCAAGGCAGCCGCGTGTTTGATAGCCAAGGACAAAGCGGACGCTGGGCCGCGCATTGGGGAATAGGTCTTCCCATATGAGCGCTTTGCCTCCACCCTTAATCCGATTTTCTATACCGCACCGGCGGGCGCTGTATAGCGTGTTTACCTTATTGTGGTTAAGCGGCGCGGCCTGGCTAAGCTTTCATTATTTTTTACGAGAAGCCGGCGAGTTCGGTAGCACTGCCCATCCTTTGGAAATTTGGTGGCTACGCTTACATGGCTTGATGGGTTTCGCGGTGCTAGTGGCAATCGGTTCAGTCTTGCCTATCCACGCCCGGCGCGCCTGGCATTTGAAAAAGAACCGCAGCAGCGGTATCGCAATAAAAAGTTTTTTTGCCTGGCTCGCCCTAACGGGCTACGCCTTGTATTACTTCGCCAGTCCGGATAATGAAACTTGGCTGCCATTATTGCATTGGATCGCCGGGCTGCTGCTACCCTTGATGCTGCTTGTACACATCTGGCGCGGTCGCGACCGAGGGGCAAGTATGCGGTCGGAAAATTAGTTCATCGTAATAAGGTTCGCATCTCCGCCTTAGCCTCGCCGCACTGGCCTGGCTATTTCGAATGTGCCCGCTCACGACCTCACGCCTTAATCAAACACCACCGTCTTATTCGCATACACCAAGACGCGATTATCGATATGCCAGCGCACCGCGCGCGAGAGCACGATTTTTTCCAAGTCGGCGCCTTTTTGAATGAGATCGTCGAGCTGATCTCTATGCGAGATGCGCGCCACATCTTGTTCGATGATAGGCCCGTCATCCAAGCTCTCGGTCACATAGTGGCTAGTCGCGCCTATCAATTTCACGCCGCGCTCGTGCGCGCGGTGATAGGGTCGCGCGCCGTGGAAGGCGGGCAGAAAAGAATGGTGAATATTAATAATGCGGCTGGGGTAGTGGCGTATGAAATCGGAGGACAGCACTTGCATATAGCGGGCAAGCACGATGAAGTCTATGCCTTGTTCTTTGAGTAAAGCCAGTTGCGCTTGCTCCGCCGCCGCCTTGGTGTCTTTTTGTACCTCTATATAGTAAAAGGGCACGCCATAAGCCTCGGCCATCCAGCGCGTGTCTTGGTGGTTGCTGATAATCAGCGGAATATCGCCGTGCAACTCCTTGGCCTGGTGCCGGTATAACAAATCGGCCAAACAATGATCGTAGCGCGACACAAAAATCGCCAGGCGCGAGCGCTGGCTGCCCAGCGCCAGGTGCCAGTTCATTTGAAATTTTTCGGCAATCGGCTGAAACGCAGCTTCGAAGGCTGCGGGGGCCAAGCTGAATTCGCTCAGGTCCCACTCCACGCGCATCAAAAATAATTTCAGCTCGGCGTCTTCATGTTGATCGGCGTGCAAGATGTTGGCGTTGTGCCGTAACAAAAAATCAGCGATGGCCGCGACCAAGCCTTTCTGATCGGGACAACTGATTAATAAAGTGGCAGTGGCTGTCATTCAGTACATTCTGATATTCGGGAACGGATTTATCTTAACATCCGAGATTGAGAATCTCAGCGCGTATTTCGGACCTGCATACCCGGTAAGCCGGAAAAAAATCGCGGCTTTTGGCCGAAAAACAGGGCCTAAAAAAAGTATGAAATTTTTCTTGCAGCCGAGGGGTCAAGTTACTAGAATTAGTTTCCAACCTGACCGACGAACACAATATATTGTGGTTTTGGTCAGGCCTGACCACCCGTCATTTGCAGCACAAATCGATTAAAAACGGGAGATATACTCGATGCACATCGCCACCAGCGCCAGCGAAACCACCCCTCAGACTCAGTCCACGAATCAACCCGCAGCAGCCAGCAACAGCGAAGCCCGATACCCAGAACACAAAGTCATACGCCGCAATGGCAGCGTAGTGGTATTCGAGCCTTCCAAAATTTCCATCGCGATGACTAAAGCCTTCATCGCGGTCAACGGTGGCCAAGCCGCCGCATCCGCGCGCATACGCGAAGTGGTCGAAG
>CAZKHT010000280.1:0-2847 GCA_964552595.1 uncultured Burkholderiales bacterium | reverse complement strand
TCCAGATAAATAAGAGTGTTCTGGGCAGCATTCCAATAGCGCCCGCCAGAAAATTCCAGTCACCGCACGCGTGGAGGCGCGGGCTCGGGAATTGCATTCGTCCTGGGAACCATTCCTTTGTCAAAAAGTATTGACCGGTCCTTTGCTGGGCGCCGCGCATACCGCGCAACTGGCGGGCTATGCCGTGGTTGCGACAAGAGACACGGATTTAATGGAATGGGATTACGGCAGCTATGAAGGGCGACGCACGGCAGAGATCAGAACCGAACGTCCGGGCTGGAACTTATTCGAGGACGGTTGCCCGAAAGGAGAATCTTTAGAGGAGGTTGCCGCGCGCGCGGATCGCGTTGTTACCGGCCTTAGAGCATCGGCAAACAATGTCTTGGTGTTTGCGCACCGAGACATTTTGCGGATTGTCCTCGCGCGCTGGATAAATCTGGCGGCGATAGAGGGCCGGCGCTTTATGCTGGCGCCGACTTCCATCAGCGTGCTTAGTTATGATCATGATCTGGACGAATCCATTATTCGCATGCTCAATAGCTAGCATGACAAGCGGCGTGAGTACGATACTTCTGAAATTTAAACTTCTTCCCTGCGCCTGCGCATAAGGTTTCGTCGTCATGATGGCGCCAAAATTGTATTTGAACTAAACCGTTTCGCCTGGCACTAACTGCTGTAAGGCATCCCCTTCCGTTTAATCTCATTTTTTGTTGCGCATCCGAGCCGACGCAACACTAGCTAATTTAATCTATTTATTTGTGCTTTTCATTTCAGGAGAAATCGTATGCGCCCTTTTGTAAGAACCATCGCAACCCTACTCACTAGTGTGTTGTTACTGGCCTTGGCGAACATCCCATCCACCTTGGCCCAACTGGCCACGAGTGGCGCGGAAACGCGCCCGAACAATATGAAGCCACCTTTACAAATAGTGAACCACACCGGCTTAAAAGTGGTCGTACAAGTCAATTCGCCAGACACCGTTCCCAATGGTGTCAGCAAGCAAGTATTGGCCGCAAAAAATCTCTATGATCAATACACCGCGCTCGGCATGAAACCCGGTAAGGACTTTGAAATTGCGATGGTGTTCAGAGGCGACGGTGCGCAGTTTTTACTCACCGACGAAGCTTATGATCAGAAAGTGAAAGCCACGCATCCCAAGGGCAATCCCAGTCGCGCGCTGATCGACGCCATGAGTCAAGGCGGCGTGGCGATGTATGAATGCGCGGTAGCGATGAAACTGAAGGGCTACACCGCGCAAGAAATTCTCCCCTATAGCCGTATCGTGACTTCCGGGATAGGCGCCTTAGTGGATTTTGAAAAATCGGGTTATCTTCCGATTACTCCTTAATCCTCTGACACGGGTTGTCTCGCCGCTTAAATCGCGGCACGCAACTCCGGGTATCGAACTACACTAGGAGTCTGTGCAAAAGTCTGTCGCCCTCGCGGCGATGACGAATGTACTTTGTGTGCGTGAGCATATAATGGGATAGACGAAGAGGATGACCGACCAACCCTCATCCGACCTTGTTTGGCCCGCCTTGCCGCTGGCGGCCTGGGAGGACAGCTATGCGACTCTGCATATGTGGACCCAGATCGTGGGCAAGATCGCCCTGGCCTTAAGCCCGCGCACCAATCACTTTTGGAATGTGGCTTTACGCGTGACGCCGCGCGGTTTGGCAACGCCGCCGCTCGTCGCGCAAGACCGCTTGCTGACCCTGACTTTCGATTTCTTGCAACATCAGTTACAGCTGCAATGCTCAGACGGGCAAGGTCTGGCGCTGCCCCTGCGACCTTGCACAGTAGCGGACTTTTACGCAGAGCTGATGCAAGCGCTGGCCCGGCTAGGCATCACGGTGAAAATTTGGCCTATGCCGGTGGAAGTGCCTCATCCCATTCGCTTCGACCTAGATACCCAGCACCATGCTTATGACCCGCAATGCGTGCAAGCTTTTTGGCGCGCCTTACTCAACATGCAGCCCGTTTTCGAACAATTTCGCGCGGGCTATCTGGGCAAGTGCAGCCCTGTGCATTTTTTCTGGGGCAGTTTTGATCTCGCGCTCACCCGCTTTTCCGGGCGGCGCGCGCCCGAGCGTTCGGGTGCCGATCCCATCACCCGCGAAGCCTATTCGCATGAAGTGATTAGCCATGGTTTTTGGCCGGGTGGGGGCGTGGTTTCCGATGCCGCGTTTTACGCCTATGCGGCGCCGGAGCCGGCGGGGCTGTCTCAGACAGCGGTGCAACCCGCTGCCGCTTATTATCATCCCGAACTGAAAGAATTCATTCTGCCATATGCAGCGGTACGCACCGCGGTAGATCCACGAGCCGAGCTGATGGGGTTTTTAAAATCTACCTATGAGGCCGCGGCGCGCTTGGCGAATTGGAATCGAGCGGAACTGGAGCGCTGAGGCGAAAAGTAGCAGAAAAACGTTAAAGCCTTTGTAATCCATGCTCCGCGTAAATCTGCGTCACTAAATCGCTGGCTAAAAAATCTAAGAGCCGCGCACCCCATAAGCCGCCCTCTCCGATCAAGCCGACATGAAAATGACTGACATCGCAATCCTGCGCACCGAGTGAACCGATGGGCCAGACGAAATCAAAATGCTCGGGGAAAATTCTTTGATAGCGCAGCGCGAGATGATAGAACACCACCGCTACATCGACCTTGCCATCGGCGACGGCTTGCGGCGCTTCGCGGTGATGGATGTTATCGCCATACATTAATTTGGCGGGGTCGGGCCGGCCAGGCGCGTGTACCAAAAAATCCAAAGTCAGACCCTTATGCGAGGCCAGGCGGCGCAAGCAATCGGTGTAAATCTGGTAGCTGACTTGTTCGGTGTTGGGGTTGGA
>CAZKHT010000279.1:0-2882 GCA_964552595.1 uncultured Burkholderiales bacterium | reverse complement strand
ACACGCGCGCTTATGTGCGGCCGCTTTTAGTTCGGCCGCTTATAGAAGCCTTTGGCACCTTGGTGCCTGTGGTGGAAGACGATATTAATCGCGCTTGGGAACAGCGGGTATACGCAAGCTGGCAGAGCTTGGCCAGCAAATATCCCTTCGCAAATTCCGGCAACGAGGCGCAAATGTCCGACATTGCGAAATTCATGCGCCCCGGCGACGGCATAGTACCGCGTTTTATTGAGCAACAACTCGGACCTTTAGTGACACGGCGCGCGGAAGGTTTAAGCGCGCGTACCTGGGCCAATATGGGCGTGCACTTTAGCCCCAGTTTTCTCAGCGGCATGTCGCGTTTGTTGGCGACCAGCTCCGCCGTGTTGCAAGACGGCGATGGCTCGCATTTCGAACTACAGCCCATACCCACGCCTGGCATGTCCGAGATCTTGATTGAAATAGACGGACAAATTTTGCGCTATCGCAATGGGCCGCAACCTTGGGTCGCTTTTAATTGGCCCAACCCTGCCGTAGCGCAAGGCGGCGCACGTTTGCAAGCGGTGTCATTCGCCGGCGTGCCGACGCAGGTCGCCAACTACAACGGGCGTTTGGGCTTGATGCGTCTCTTGTCGGAAGCCCGCACCCAGCGTCAAGGCGATAACGGGCAGGTTGTCGAGTGGCGGATAAAAACCGCCGCTAGCGGCCGCGCGGAAGGCGAGTCCATACGCTTTAATTATCGACCTGTCAGCGGCGCGAATTTATTTGCATTGTCCAACCTACGCGGCCTTAGTTTGCCGCAACGTATTACTCAATGAGGCCCGCATCTGTGCTGCCATTTTTGAAACCCCTAGATGAACCCGCCAATTACGCGATTATCGGCAAGTTGCCGAACCGTCCTGACTTTGTCCGCATTAACGCAGCGCATCCGGTGGTCAGTGAGTTTGATGAGTTAATTCAACATGCGATGGTGCATCTGGCGGGCGACGCCGACACAACGCGCGCCTACAGCGCGACCCTCACCGATTTTTACTACACCTCGCGCGACCAAAAATGGGTTTTCATGGGTTCGCTCATGGGTAGCCGCGATTTGGCGGGGCGCCGATTTCCTTTGCTCGCGGGCGTGGTCATGCCGGTGGAGCAAATCGCAAAAGACGCCGCTCTGACGCCCATTGCCTATGAAATTTATTTTGAAGAACTGCATCGGCAGATCACCAACGCCATGGAAAACGCGGTGGAAGCGATCTCCTGTCAGGCCTATTTGCACACGCAATGCAGCGCGGAATCTTGCGGCGTCGTGGATTTCGAGTTGGCGCGGGATATTCTCGAGCGCTTCTCCTCGCGGCATACCGCTGCCCGCTTGAGCGAAGTCCTCGCCGCCGACGAGCCGCCGGCGATGCTCAACCAGGCATTGCTCAACATCGCTTACTACGGCGATTTTATGCGGCGCTTTGAAAATCCTGCCACCTTACAAGAAATCGTATTGCCCTTGCCACCGGAGCACGGCGAAGATGCCTTGGTGGCGGCGGAATGGCTTTCACTTCTATCCGGCGCCTGGGGACAATCCGCCTGGCGCGGTAGTTTTTTTGTCCGCCGCGAAGCGGGGCGGGCCTGGCTCGCGGCCTCTTATGGACGCATCCCGGAACGCTTTTTAGCGTGGATAGTCGGCGGCCGTTTGGAACCGACAGCGCAACTTAATTTACGGACCGAGGAAGACGCCTGGCGAGCACATCATTATTACGCCGAAACCGCCTATTCATTAGGCCGCTTGTTAACCGACCCGAGTGCATCCCTGATGGCTTTAAGGGATGTGATGATAGACATCGGGCGCAAATTAGCCTGGGAGCCGCGGTAGCACGCCGGCCTTATTTTTTTCATTTAGGGGATTACTATGGCAAAAGAAAGTACGCAACAAAAACTCTCACGCGTGCGCCCACCGCGGGTTCAGATTACTTACGACGTGGAAATCGGCAACGCAATTGAAACCAAAGAGCTGCCCTTCGTACTGGGTGTGCTCGGCGACTATAGCGGCCAACCTAAAACCGAATTGCCGAAGTTGAAAGAGCGCAAATTCATTGCGGTTGATCGGGACAATTTCGATGATGCCTTAAAAGGCGTGGCGCCGCGTTTAGCATTGCAAGTCGACAACACCTTAAAGGGCGACGACAGCCGCCTTTCCGTCGAACTCAATTTCGAGAAACTGGAAGACTTCGAACCACAACGCATCGTCGATCAAGTCGATCCCTTGCGTCAGTTGCTGGAAATACGCACGCGCTTATCCGACCTGCGCAACAAAATCATAGGTAACGACAAGCTGGAAGAGTTGCTCGACCAAATTGTGCGCGATACCGACAAGCTGGAAGCGATACGGCAGTCGCATCCTAAATCAGGAGAATAATCATGACCACACCTTCCTTAGCCGTTCAAACCACGGACCACCATGCCCTCCAGGAAGTCGGTTTGCTGGATGCCATCATAGATGAAAGTCATGTGGCTACCAATGAAACGGAACATGCGCACACTAAGCATCTGATGTATGAATTGGTCGATCAAGTCTTGGCCGGCGCCGTCACGGTCTCTAAAGATCTCGCCGCTAGCATAGACATGCGCATCACCGAGTTGGACAAACTCATTTCCGACCAGCTCAATGCCATCATGCACCACGCCGAATTTCAAAAGCTGGAAGCGTCTTGGCGGGGTTTGAAATACTTGGTGATGCAATCCGAGACCAGCCCACAACTCAAAATCAAAATGCTGAACGTCAGCAAAAAAGATTTAGTGAAGGACTTTAAAACCGCGCCGGAATTCGACCAAAGCGAGTTGTTTAAAAAAAGCTTTGAAGAAAACACCGGCACCTTCGGCGGTGTCCCTTACCTGGGGCTAGTAAGATGCTAGTAAATACA
>CAZKHT010000278.1:0-2896 GCA_964552595.1 uncultured Burkholderiales bacterium | reverse complement strand
CGTGGCATCCGACCATAAGCCCAAATCCGCAGGCGAGATGCGGCCCTCGGGGGTGATCGCGGTGGCCTCTATAAACATTAGACCCGCGCCTGAAAGCGCCAAATGCCCGAGGTGTATGCGATGCCAATCGGTGGCCGCGCCCTCGCGCGCTGAATATTGGCACATGGGAGAAACCACAATGCGATTGTTTAAAGCCAAGCCGCCCAATCTAAACGGCGAAAAAAGCTGACTCACGATAAACACTTCCTCCGTTTTGTTTAAAAAAGCCATAACGCCGCGCTGCGTCCAAGAAATGCATACATCCCAGGTCCCATGCGGCGGCGGAAACAGCCTATAACGCTGGTCCGCCCACTCTAACTACAGAGTCGGATTTTTCCCTAGCGTTCCACTCGGATCACAGAGTGGCAGTGGCTATCGTCGCTACTGGAGCTGCGCCCGGTCGGCACACTGACTTCGCCTTGAATTCACCTAGTGATGTCGATAAAATCGGGCGCCTATTTGAATTTAAGCGTGGCCCGTCCCATTTATTGCATGGGCATTTTTTTCCGCGTTACTTTTTTAGCAGTTCCATGATTTAGTAGAGATTATAAAAATGAAAAATTCACAAGCCGCGCGCCACACTTGCGTATACGTCCATGAATGAAATCTCGGATACCTCCGCCATCGCCGCTGATCAGTTGGCTAGGGAACGTGAGTTAAGCGGTTTTATCGTCGCCACGCTCAATCTAGAAACCGATCCGGCGAACATAGATCCCGTCGCGCCGCTGTACGGCGAGGGCTTGGGGTTAGATTCCATCGATATTCTGGAATTGTCTCTTGCCATTTCCAAAACCTATGGCGTCCAATTGCGCGCCGATGACGAAGACAATTTAAAAACCTTTGCTTCTCTGCGTAGTCTTAACGCCTATATTCAGCAACATCGGACGAAATAAATGCCGCGCAGCATCCGCCGGCTGGGCAAAGTCTTACTCGTGCTGCTGTGCGTTCTCTATCCTTGGTTCGCGCATTCCGCGGTGATTGCCAATAAAGCGCCTTCCATCCGCTTCGTCACCTCATTAATTCCGGTTCTGGGCTTGACCTATGTTTTGGTTAAACGGGCGTATCTGACGCCCTTCTGGGCCGCCGGCGTGGTCGTGGTGGGGGGCTTGTTCGCTTATTTCGGCTCGCAAGCGCATTGGGATCCCGCGCTTAGTTACGGCATACCGCATGCGGCGATTAACGTATTTTTATTCTGGCTCTTCGCCAGCACCTTACGCGATGGCGAAACGCCTTTGATCACGCGCCTGGCGCAGCGGGTGCATGGCACATTAACGCCGGAAATCGTGCGCTATACCCGTGGCGTGACCGCAGCCTGGGCGGGGTTTTTTATCGCGCAAATCGGGATTTCTTTGCTGCTCTATTTTTTTACGCCATTTTCAGTTTGGCTGGTGTTTATCACTTTTCTGACTTTTCCTTTATTGGCTTTCATGTTTCTGCTGGAATATATTTTTCGCAGACTCTTTCATCCCAGCCATCCCCGCGTCCCCGTGCGCAAAGCCATTGCCGCGTTTTCTAAAGACTTCGCGGCGAGCCGCGAAGCGGACGTGCGCTAGGCATGGCAGCGCGTATTCCATTCATTCGAGGCAAGACAAGCCGCGATATTTTCGCGTACTACGCGCACACCGAGCTAACGGTAGCCGCGTTTCTCAAGGACGTGCACGCGCTTGCCGCACGCTTGCCCGAGCGTGCCTATGTGCTGAATTTATGCAGTGACCGCTATCATTTTGTGGTGGGTTTTGCCGCCGCGCTGATGCGTGGACAAATCAGCCTCTTGCCGCCCAATCATGCGCCGGTCACGGTGGCGCAATTGCAGTGTCGTTATCCCGATCTCTATTGCTTAAGTGAAAGCGAGAAGCCGGAGCTCGCCCTGCCACAGCTAAGGTTCCAGCGCGCAACTGCCATGCCCGACGCTGTCGAGTTCGATCTCCCCGATTTTGCGCCCGATCAACGAGCGGCTATCGTAATAAACTCAGGCTCACGCTGTCCACCGTTACCCTATGCAAAAATTTGGCGCCTCTCAACCCTAGGCGCGCGCGCCGCGGTCGAGCGACTTCAATTGGATGCCTTAGCCGGCTTAGGCTTGCTCGCCACCGTGCCGGTGCAGCATATGTATGGCTTGGAATCCAGTGCCTTACTCGCCTTGCAAAGCAGCGCGCGCCTGCATGCGGGGCGACCGTTTTTTCCGGCGGATGTGCATGCCACACTCAGTAATATGCCCAGGCCGCGCGCGCTGATTACGACGCCAGTGCATCTGCGGGCCTTACTCGAGACCGAGGGTAGCTTGCCCGGCTTGGAATTTATTTTGTGCGCCACCGCGCCTTTGGATGAACAGCTCGCGGCGCACGCGGAGCAGCGATTCGGGGCGCCCTTGTATGAAATTTATGGTTGCACCGAAGCAGGCCAAGTCGCCAGCCGGCGGCCGGTGGCAGCGCAGACCTGGTTGCCTTTCGCCGAAGTGGCATTGCGCCAAGCGCAAAATGCGACCTGGGCCCAAGGTGGGCATATCGAAAACGACACGGTCTTAAGCGATCACATCGAATTAAAGCCCGATGGGCAATTTTTATTGCACGGCCGTCTCGCCGATTTAATTAATATCGCCGGCAAGCGCACCTCCCTCGCGCATCTGAATCATCAATTGACCACCATCCCCGGCGTGCAGGACGGCGTGTTCGTGATGCCCCAAGAAAGCGAAGGGGCTTTAACCCGGCTGACTGCTTTCGTGGTGGCACCGAGTTTAAATGCCGAAACCCTATTGCAAGCTTTGCGCTTACGCGTGGATCCGGTGTTCCTGCCTCCGCCTTTGTGTTTGGTCCCGGCCTTGCCGCGTCAGGCCGCGGGCAAACGCACACGCTCGGTC
>CAZKHT010000277.1:0-2920 GCA_964552595.1 uncultured Burkholderiales bacterium | reverse complement strand
GAATTTGCGCAATCAAGGGCAACATGACTTGCCGGCGTTGCCGCAATAAGGCGCGATACAACTTAAGCCACTTCCCGTGCTCCACCCTGTCTAAATTGGCCCAATCCAAACGCGCGCTGGCCCAGGTCTCATCCGCATTGGGATCGGGAATACGCGCGCGCTTTTCGGCGTCAACGAATTGTCCGAAGCGCGCGAATTCTTCGCGCCGCCCTTGGGTCACGGCCTGCGCCAGCTCACCTTGAAAATCACAAAAGAAAGGAAAAGGCGCATCCGCCGCAAATTCTTCTCCCATGAATAACATGGGCGGCGCGGGTGCTAATAAGAGCACCGCCAAGGCCGCGCGCAAAGCCGGTTCCGAGGCCAATTGCGCGATACGCTCGCCAAAGGCGCGGTTGCCTATTTGATCGTGGTTTTGTAAAAAATTAATGCAAGCGCCGAATGGGAGATCAGGACTGGCATGGCCGCGCGGGCCGCCTCGGTAGCGAGATATTTCACCTTGATAGGCAAACCCCTCCGCCAAACAACGCGCTAAATGCAGCGCCGGTTTAGGCTGATAATCCATGTAATAGCCATCGCCTTCCTGGGTCAGTAAGACATGCAGAGCGTGGTGGATATCGTCATTCCATTGCGCCACGGCATCCCCCAAGGGCCGTAAATAGTGCGGCTGGTTATTGACGTTTTCCAACATGATGTAGCGCGGCGTGTCGCGTTGCGCGAATTGCTGCACCCGGGCGCCGAGTTCTTGAATGATGTCGGGGCGGCTGTCGTCGCGTATGGCATGCACCGCATCCAGACGCAGGCCGTCGAAATGAAATTCTTCCAGCCAATAGAGCGCGTTGTGTATAAAAAAATCCCGCACCACGGCACTGCCATCGCTATCGAAATTAATCGCCGCGCCCCAGGGCGTGTGATGCCGTTCGGTGAAAAACTGGGGCGCGTAACAATGCAAATAATTCCCGTCCGGTCCGAAGTGGTTGTACACCACATCGAGAAAAACCATCAGCCCTTTGCGATGCGCCGTATCCACCAATCGTTTTAAATCATCGGGCGGGCCATAGCTGGCATCGGGCGCGTATTGCAAGACGCCGTCGTAGCCCCAGTTGCGTCTACCGGGAAAATCCGCGATGGGCATTAGCTCTATCGCGGTCACGCCCAGATCGACCAGATAATCCAATTTGTCTATGACGCCGCGGAACCCCCCTTGCGGCGTAAAACTGCCAACGTGCAATTCATATATCACCGCTTCCAGCCAGGGCCGTCCGCGCCACCGCTCGTCTGTCCACTCGTATTGCGCCGGGTCCATGACCACGCTGGGTCCATGCACATCATCGGGGTTGTAGCGCGAAGCGGGATCGGGGACCTTCAAGCCGTCATTGATGCGATAACGGTAGCGTGTGCCTGCCGGTGCCGGCTCTAGGCTTTCATACCAACCCGACTCGTTAGCGACCATGGGCAGTATTTCTTCTTTGCCCGCGCGCTCTAAACATAGGTCTACTTTTTTCGCGCCGGGTGCCCAGAGCCGGAAACGGGTGCGCCCGTCTGCTTGCAGTGCCGCACCAAAAGGCATCTCATGCCGGCGTTGCATGGTTATTGCCCTCTCTTTGCATGAGTAGCACCAGGGCCCGGCCTTGCACGCGATATCTATCCATGGCGACCGAGGCTCTGTCATCCACCGGCATATTTTCTTGCGCGGTGTCCACCATGGGACTCCAAAAATTTCCCATTAAAAATTCCGGAAAGACGAACTCGATGGCTTCGTAGTGCGCGTTAATCAGGAGTAAAAAATTCCGGTCGCGGTTCAAGCGGCCTCTGTCGTCGCGCTCATTAATCGTGGCACCCACCAGAAACACCCCTAGGCAGCGAGCGAAACTGGATTGCCATTCTTCACTGCTCATCTCGCGTCCATCCGGGGTCAACCAAAAGATATCTTTGACGTCCTCGCCCTGTATGCGCCGTCCTTGGAAAAATCGTCCCCGGCGAAAAATAGCGTGTTGCCGCCGCAGGCGTATGAGCAGGCGGGTAAACTCCAGCAACTGCGTATCCGCTGGGCTGAGACTCCAATTCAACCAGCTCAATTCATTGTCTTGGCAATAGGCGTTGTTATTCCCGTGTTGCGTGCGGCCGAATTCATCACCCGCCGTGAGCATGGGCACCCCCTGCGAGAGTAAGAGCGTCGCTAAAAAATTCCGCTTTTGCCGTGCGCGTAAAGCCAAGACCTCAGGATTCTCTGTCGGCCCTTCGGCGCCGCAATTCCAGCTGCGGTTGTGCGATTCGCCGTCGCGATTGTCTTCAAGATTGGCTTCATTGTGCTTATGGTTGTAGCTCACCAAATCATTCAAGGTGAAGCCGTCGTGCGCGGTAATGAAATTAATGCTGGCATAAGGCCGGCGCCCATCCGATTCATATAAATCGCTAGAGCCGGTCAAGCGGTAAGCCAGCTCGCCGATTAAGCCACCCTCTCCGCGCCAGTAATCGCGCATGGCGTCCCGATATTTGCCGTTCCATTCGGTCCAGCCGGGCGGAAAGTTGCCGACTTGATAACCACCTTCGCCCAAATCCCAGGGTTCGGCGATGAGTTTGACTTGGGACAAAACCGGGTCTTGGCGAATGATGTCGAAGAAAGCGCCGAGCCGATTGACTTCATGCAATTCTCTAGCAAGTGTCGCGGCCAAATCAAAACGAAATCCATCCACATGCATTTCCAGCACCCAGTAGCGCAAGCTGTCCATGATGAGTTGCAAGACGCGCGGATGCATCATGTTCAAGGTGTTGCCGCAGCCGGTATAGTCTTTGTAATAGCGCGCATTGTCCGGCATCAAACGATAATAGGCCGCGTTGTCTATGCCGCGAAAACTTAAGGTGGGCCCGAGTTCGTTGCCTTCCGCCGTGTGGTTGTACACCACATCCAAGATGACTTCTA
>CAZKHT010000276.1:0-2922 GCA_964552595.1 uncultured Burkholderiales bacterium | reverse complement strand
AACTGAGGCTTACCGTAAATTCTTGGTTATCCCCAAGAAGAGCGCGTCCATAACACCTTCCGCGACCTGGCTTACACCAAAGAATTACCTGCCTCGAAAGCAGAAATGCGGCGCTTGATGTCGGGCGCGGTCAAGGAATTTAATCTGGAAAAACGCTATCTACGGAAAGATGCTAGCCAGGTTTGGAGCTCGACCACGGTAGTGGTTTTAAAAGATGAGCAAGGCCAGCCGCATCGCTTCATCGCCGTGATTGAAGATATCACGCAGCGCAAGCATACGGAAGAAAGTTTACGTACGCGGGAAGAAGAACTGCGAGCGCTCGCCAACTCCATTCCGCAATTGGCTTGGATAGCCGAGCCGGACGGCCATATTTTTTGGTACAACCAACGCTGGTACGAGTACACGGGATCTAACCTCGAAGAGATGATGGGTTGGGGCTGGGAAAAAGTGCATCACCCCGACTACTTGCAAGGGGTGCTGCCGAAATGGAAAGCCGCCCTGGCCAGTGGCCGCCCTTGGGAAGACACCTTTCCTTTACGTAGCGCCAGGGGTGAATATCGGTGGTTTCTTTCTCGCGCTTTTCCCATACGCGACGCGCAAGGAAAAATTACGCGCTGGTTTGGGACCAATACCGACGTAGAGGACGAGAAGCGCATACAAGCGGTGTTAAAAGACGAGACTCGGGTGCTGGAGTTACTCAACGAGACGGGTACCGCCATCGCCTCGCAACTGGATTTGGAAGCCTTGGTACAAACCGTGACGGATGCCGGCAAGGAGTTGAGCGGAGCGAAATTCGGCGCATTTTTTTATAATGTCATCGACGATAGAGGCGAATCGCTTTTTCTGTATACCTTGTCCGGCGCGCCCAGAGCCGCATTTGAAAAATTCGGCCTACCACGCAATACGCCTATTTTTAATCCCACATTTAAAGGCGAGGGCGTGGTTCGCTCGGGCGATATCACCCAGGACCCGCGCTACGGCCAAATGGGTCCGCACCATGGCATGCCCCAGGGCCATCTTCCGGTGCGCAGCTATCTTGCGGTGCCTGTCATTTCCCGCAGCGGCGAGATCATAGGCGGTTTATTTTTTGGCCACCCCGAGCCCGATATTTTTACCGAGAGGGCCGAACGCCTGGTCTTAGGCATCGCGGCCCAAGCCGCCATCGCAATTGATAACGCCAACCTGTACGAGGCGCGCAAAAAAGCCCAAGAAGCGCTGGCACGAGCTCATGAGGAGTTGGAAAAACGGGTGGAGGAGCGCACCGCCAAACTCAGCGAGGCGGTCGCCCATATGGAAGAGTTTTCCTATACTGTATCTCATGACCTGCGTGCGCCTTTACGTGGCATGCACGCCTATAGCAAGGCTTTGTTGGAGGATTGCAGCGATGTTCTGGCAAATAGGCCGCAGGCGATAGAGCAGTTGAAACGCATCGCCAGCAACGCCGAGCGCCTGGATAAAATGGCTCTGGATGTGCTGACATTCAGCCGGGTATCGCGCAGCGAATTAAAGCTGCGTCCGGTTTTCGTGGATACATTGATACATGATTTGCTCGACTATTATCCGAATATGAAATCGCCCTTAGCACAGGTGGAGATTAAGCCCTTGCTGCCGGTGATAGGGCATGAGCCGTCCTTGACCCAGGTGATGTCCAATTATTTGACGAATGCGATAAAATTTGCCGTACCGGGCACGGTTCCGCAAATTCGGATTTGGTCGGAAAGGCGCGGCGACGATGTCAGGATATGGGTAGAAGACCAAGGTATAGGAATAGATCCGCAGTTTCAGCATCGCTTGTTTCGTATGTTTGAACGCATCCATCCGCATTCGCCTACCGAAGGCACAGGTGTGGGATTGGCCGTGGTACGCAAGGCTGCGGAACGTATGAACGGCACGGTAGGCGTGGAGTCGGATGGCAAATCCGGCAGCCGGTTCTGGATACAGCTACGCGCGGCATAGAAATGATGAAAGCAAATCGAACGATATTATTGGTCGAAGATGATGAGGATGATATTTTCATCTTCAAGCGTGCGTTGAATAACGCGAAAATCGATAATCCCCTCACCGTCGTCACCAACGGCCAAGAAGCCATAGACTATTTATCGCACAGCGGAAAGTACGCCGAGGCGGAGCCTTATCCTGCGCCTTTCGTCATATTTTTGGATTTAAAACTACCGTATCGCGATGGCTACGATGTGTTGACCTGGATACGCCAACAACCCGCGCTCAAATCCACCGTGGTCGTCGTCCTCACTGGCTCGGATGAAACCCGCGACCATCAGCGCGCATATACCCTTGGTGCGCGCTCCTATCTGGTCAAACCGCCCGAGGCCAGTGATATCCGACGCTTCATGGATTCCATGGTGAGCTATTGGGGGCATTCCGAGGGAGGCTAACCGGAGTAGCTAGCCCTTGCCCGCTCGAATTGCCCTCGCGCACCAATCGTCGCAGCCCCTTCAATACCACCGCAAATTCGAGGTCAAGCGGCTATTTTCACTACGCCAATTGGTATCCGGTATCCTGGGTTTCAACATAGGCGTAACCGGCATTGCGGTTTTTATTTTGCGCGTTTGACCCACGCTGCGACAGGCTGCCTTGTCCAATTCCCGCGTGCGCAAATCGCAAGAGGAGCGTGGACGCTCAGGGGCGCTGGGAATTAAGCTGATCTCGGTTTGCGGCTGCGGCGAATAAATTAATTTCGCCTCGGTTTCATTCGCGTCTTCGTCCATGGCCCAAGTAGAACCGACTAGGACGAAAACACCACTTAAAAGAATTGCTTGAAATTTCGAAGCTGGAATTCGCATAGTGCACCTCCGCTAACACTAAGGAGAAGTGCACAGACTAAAGGCTTTTAAAAATTATGTCGGTTCGCTACGCCACATAGTTTATTGGCATGCGTAGCCGGATCAGGCGGCGGAATAAATC
>CAZKHT010000275.1:0-2923 GCA_964552595.1 uncultured Burkholderiales bacterium | reverse complement strand
TGTAAACGCACGACGCGGGCTTCGCGCACGCCGCGCTTATTGATTTGCTCCGCCAGCGTACCTTGCCTGTCACTGATAATGGCGCGCGCCACGGTTTGCAGCAGCACCCTATCCTCGTTGGAAATCTGATCCACGGGACGCAAGAAAATCCCGCCCGGCCTATCCATCATATGGGTCTCGGCACGGGCAACGATTAAGCCCATGATTTGCTCTTGCAAGAGTTGGCGATACCCGGCGTGGTCCTCGTTCCAAATCACGAGATCCACCGCCAAGCCTTTTAAGCGCCAATAGGCGTGGGCTTGCACCATTTGCCGAACCAGATCGATATTCGCGGCGTCGCCTATGCGCAACAGCACTATGGGTAAATCGCCGGAGATCGCATAGCCCCAAAGCCCCGATTGATTGCGCCGGTTTTGCAATAAAACATGCTGCTCCGCGCGCAAAGAGGCATTCGCATACACCACGGAATTGGCCAAGCCCGCATATAACTGCGCATCGGCCTCGGTGGCGTTAAGCTGGCGCAGCACCACTTGCGCATGTGTCCAGGCCAATTCAAACACCCTATCCGCTAAGCGACGGTCTTGATATTTCTCGATCAAGCTCATGGCGGTTTCGCGGGTCTCGCCTATACCCGTGACCATGTCCACCGTTGCGGTTTGTCCCGGCTCCAAGCTCAGCACATAGCGCACCGCGACGATAGGATCCAAGACCGAGCCCTGGCTGCCGGATAAGGCACCATCATTATTCAGCGCTTGCGGGTGGGCGCTGGTGTTGCCCCGGCCGAGGAAGCGCGAGCGGTCTGTTTCATATGACGGCGCTTGTGCATCGGCCCCGTGCACCACCATTAAATGCAACATCCAAGGTGGGTGTTCGGTTTTCGAGCGCGGTCGCCGGGTGCACAAAATCGCGTGCCTAGGCGCAATGATTTCGGTTTGCACAAACAGATTGCTGAAAGCCGGATGCGCGGAATCCGCCGCCGCGTCCGCGATCACCACTTCAGCGTAGCTGGTGACGACGATGCTGCGCTTATGCCGCGCGCGATTGCTGATATGCACGCGCCGCAATTCAATATCGTCCTCCGGCGAGACCACGATTTCGGTATGTGTCTCGAAATCAAAATCACGCCGCCGGAATTCAGCACGGCCTTCGGAGAAGATCGCCTCGTAGTGCTGCGGCTGTTTGCGCGTAGGCTGAAACGCCGTGGACCAGCAAGCACCGCTGGCGACGTCTTGCAAATAACAAAAATTGCCCCAAGCATCGGCCGTCGTATCTTCGCGCCAGCGGGTGACGCTGAGCTCGCGCCAGCGGCTATAGCCGCCACCCGCGTGGGTGATCATGACGTGGTAGCGGCCATTGGATAACAACTGCACTTCGGGCAGCGCGCTATTGGGATTGCGCAAGACGCGTACCGGCATTTCGGCGAATGCCGGCGTGCCGCGCGCATCTGACAACTCCGCGCTTTGCGATGGATAAGCCGGTGCCTTGGGAATGCGCTCTTGCAATAATAAAAGCGTGGCTTGGAACAGGGGATCGGACATGAAGCGCGCTTGCATGGGTTGCCCCAACAGCAAATAGGCCAAGGACAATAAACTCATGCCTTGATGATGCGCCATGAAAGAGCGTATCACCGCGCTGCTTTGTCCGCGCGGCAGACGCGAGGGCGTGTAATCGATGGCCTCATAAAAACCGTAGTTGGCCAGATACCCTTCTTTCGCCAAGCGCTGCAAATTCGTACAGGCGGCATCGGGCGCGACCATCAAAGCCAAGGCCGAGGCATACGGCGCGATGACTAAATCTTCCGACAAGCCGCGTTTCAAGCCTAAGCCGGGCACACCGAAAGCGCGATACTGGTAATTCAATTGCACATCGGTGGTGTTGTAGCCCGATTCGGACATACCCCAGGCCACGCCACGCTGTTTGCCGTATTCGATTTGGCGCGCCACGGCGGCATTGTAAGTTTGATCGAGCAAGGTATTCTCGAAAGTCGGCATCACCAACAACGGCATCAAATACTCGAACATGGAGCCGCTCCACGACAGCAGTATCGGATCGCCGCCGGCGGTGGTGAGTTGCCGCCCTAATGCAAACCAACTTTCCTGCGGCAACTGCCCTTGCGCAATCGCCACGAAATTCGCCAAGCGCGCCTCCGAAGCCAATAAATCGTAATGACTGGCGTCGCGCCGCATTTCATCGACGTTATAACCTATGGCCAGGAGATGGCGTTTTTCGTCGTACAAAAATCCGTAATCCATGAGTGCGAAGGCGTCGATTTCTTGTACCAGGGTTTCAATTTCCGCTAGCCGCGCTTGCGCCCGCTGTATCGTCTGAGCAAACGCGCTTGCGTATTTTTCTTCCTGTTCTACCGGGCTTGGGCTCGTGGTAGTGCTGGCACTCGCGAGGGGCACGCCCTCTTGGTTAGCCAGTTCGCGCAAGGTCGGCAGACGGCCCAACTTAGGCCACTCTGGCGCAAGCTCGGCCCGGTCTAGCATCGCGGGCTCGCAAGCCCAGGGCGCGAAATGCGCAAGCTCAGCATGGGCTGCATCGATTTGCGCATTTAAAGCCTGCCCCCAAGCCAGGGCCAAAGGCTCTTTCAAGGTAGGCAGCAAGGTTCGCGCGGCAGTGCGTAAAGCAAGCAGCGTTTGTCCGAGCTGCGCCAAGCTGGTCGGCGCGGTGTCTATTTGCTGGAATTTTTTGGTGAAGGCATGGACGCCTGTTGCCACGCCTTTGCAGTGCGCTTGCACCAGCTGCAAGGTGTCTTGCAAGCCCATAAACCATTCCGGCGGCAAGAGCGGCGCATCGGCCAAGGCTTGCAAGCCGGGACGCAGCACCAATAAATGCCCGGCCAGATTGCCGCTTTCCACCGGTGAAATAAAGAACGGGAGGTAAGGCTTTAAGCCTGGGGTTTCGTACCAATTAAAAAAAA
>CAZKHT010000274.1:0-2932 GCA_964552595.1 uncultured Burkholderiales bacterium | reverse complement strand
CGGGTTCTGGGTTGCATCGTCCCCAACACATATTCGCTGGCGAGTTGACGCTGCAATTCGGGATCGCTGTAATTCATGCGCCGTCCAGACATTTACGCAAGCTGGCCAAACCGCGCCGCACCCAGGTTTTAATCGTGCCTATGGGTTGTTGCAAGTGCTGCGCCAACTCGGAATGGGCTAGCCCCTGCCAAAACGCCAGGGCTATCGTTTGGCGCTGCTTCGCTTCTAAACGCGCTAAGCAGTCGCTCAGAACTTTTGCTTCGCGGCTGGCACTTAAGCGTTGCAATAAATCCGCGCTGTCATCGCGCCAACTTGCTTGCGCATCTTCATCTGCGAATTCTTCGCGCTGCGGCTGGCGCAACCAATCCAAAGCGCGATTACGCACGATATGCGTCATCCAAGTCATAGGTGCGGCTTTATCACGCGCGAAATCCGCTGCGTGCTGCCAAATACTGATGTATGCGTCCTGCAATACTTCCTCCGCCCAGTCCTGTCTTCTCAATATACGTAAGGCGAGCGCAAACAGTTTCGCGGAGCTGGCGCGATAGAGCTTCTCAAAGGCGAGCTTATCCCCCAGCGCGCAGCGGCTAAGCAAGGCGCTTAAGGCTTCATCTGGCGGCGAGGATGTAGAAATGAGTTTCAACCCGGTAGGCGAGACCGGGCATTTATGCCAGAAAGATAAATTTCTCGCAAGTGAACCTGCGGGAATTTACTGCGGCGGCGCGCCCGCCTCCGGCCCGCCGACAATGATGGTCGCCAATTTGTCCGGCACAAGATGACGCTGAAATGCGGCTTTCACATCTTGCACCGTGACCTTTTCCACCTTGGCTGGGAAGTCATCGAGATAGCTTAAAGGCAAATCGTAAAAACCGATCACGCCCAGATATTCCAAAATCTCGCGGTTGGTATCTATGCGTAAAGGGAAACCTAGCACGATATTATTTTTCGCCTGTTTTAATTCAGCTTCAGTAGGTCCGTTCTTCACAAAATTCGCCAAGGTATCTTGCGCAACTTTGAGCGCAGTGGGCGCGTCCTGCTTTTTGGTTTGCATGCCCATTTGGAATGGCCCTGGCTGTTTCAAGGGCGCCAAATAACTATAAGCGCTATAGGCCAAGCCGCGCTTCTGGCGGATTTCAATCAAGATGCGCGAATCGAAGCCACCGCCGCCTAAAACATAATTACCCACGTACAAGGGAAAATAATCCGGATCACCGCGCGCGATACCGGGCGCGCCTATGAGGATGTGGGCTTGCGTCGCCGGGTGCGGAATGGTTTGTACGCTGGCTTGGTTTAAGTTCGCAACCTCGGGTAAGGGCGCGGGCGGGGTGCCTGCTGGCAACTTCGCGGTGAGTTGCTCGGCTATGCTTTCCGCGTCAGCGCGGCTGATATCGCCTATAAGGCTCACGACCGCGCCTTGGGCCGCGTAATGGTCTTTGTAAAAATTCACTAGGTCGGCGCGGCTAAGGCGCGCGATATTATCGGCGTCGACGCCGCCACTAAAGGCATACGGGTGCGAGCCATAAATGGCTTTGTAAAAAGCTTTATTGGCGATGCTGCCGGGTTGGGTCTCGGCTTCTCTAATCGCGGCAATGCTGCGAGTTTTTTCGCGTTGCAATACCGCGTCCGGAAAATCCGGCGCCTGTAATACTTGCGCCAAGATTTGCAGCGCTTGCTCTCTTTCACGCGCGGAGGACAAAGTGCGCACGCTATAGCCCGCGCGATCCGCATCAAAGCTAGGGCTGAGCTGCGCGCCGACATCGGCCAGGCGATTGGCGATCACGTCTTCGCTCATGCCGGCAGCGCCTAGTTGCATCATGCTGACCGTCATGCTGGCAAGGCCGGCTTTTTGTGCCATATCTCTACGGCCACCGGCGTCTACATGCAAGGCCACGTCTAGCATGGGAATATCATGATTCTCCACGAACAAAACTTTGGCGCCGTTTTTTGTTTGCCAATGTTGGATTTTGACGCCGGCATGCGCCAAGGGACTGAGTAAGAACCCAGCCGTGAGCAATATCAGTCCAAAAACAATATTGCGTTGTGTGGCGCTACGACGGCTGAGCACGGCCACCTGCGCCGAGCGAGTAAGATGGCAACGGGAGGAGCGAGACTTAATTAGCATGATGTAATCCTGGCGGGGGTCCTGCGGGCTTTTTCTTATCCAGCGGTTGTGGGTCTAGGCTGGCCACGGTGAGTGTGTCATCGATTAAATATTTATTCGCGACCGCTTGGACTTCGGCGGCGGTGACTTGTTTTAATTTTTCTATGATTAAATCGATATCGCGATAACTGAGTCCCGAGGTTTCCATTTGGCCGATTTGCATGGCTTGATAGAACACCGAGTCGCGTTGATATACCTGAGCGGCGATCACTTGCGCTTTGACTCTTTGCAACTCTTGCTCGGTGATACCCTCGCGTTTAATTTTTTCCAACTCCGCGCGGATGGCGGTTTCGACCTCGGCCACGGTTTTGCCTTCGCTAGGCGTGGCGTCTATTTCAAATAAACCCGGGCCGCGCTGCACGCTGTCGTAGCCGCTATCCACGTCGACGGCGATTTGCGAAGTGCGTACTAAAGCAGTCGGCAAACGGGAAGCGGCATTCGCGGAAAGCACGCCGCTTAAGACTTCTAAAGCATAGGGATCTTTATCAACGCTGGGTTTGCGCAACACGGGAACTTTCCATGCCATCACCAAATACGGCAATTGCGCGGGCGCTTTTACCACAACGCGCCGCGTGCCTAGTTGCTGTGCCTCTTCTTGCGGCCGTCTGTCGGGCAGAGCGTGTGCTTTCAGCGGGCCAAAGTATTTTTGCGCTAAGGCAAATACTTTCCCCGGCTTGACCTCCCCAGCCCCCACCTCCACGGACTTATTAAGGTCCACCCACCGTTCACAACCCCCCCTTCTTCCCCCTCACCGTCGAGTATCGCGAGAAG
>CAZKHT010000273.1:0-2955 GCA_964552595.1 uncultured Burkholderiales bacterium | reverse complement strand
GGCGCCGGGATTGCCCGAACCATAGCTGCGCGGATCGGGTAAGCCGAAGACGCGACAGACGAGAACCGCAAAAGAAATAGAACCGATTAAGTACGCAACCAGCGCAAGCGCTATCACGCCCATAGGAAAAGCCTTAAAATGTCGAACTTTTTCATTCTACGCAAAAAGCCGTGGACATCATATTCCTGCACGAATACAAATTAGATTTAGTCATCGGCATCTACGAATGGGAAAGACGTCTCCCCCAAACTTTGCAATTGGATCTCGACATCGCTCTGCCATCGACGCGCGCCGGTGAAACGGATCGCATCGAAGACACCATCGATTACGGCGCAGTCGTCACCGCGATTGAAGCCAGTGTGCGCGAAAAACATTTCGATATCTTAGAGGCGTTGGCGGAACATATCGCGCAATTGATACGCAACGATTTTCATTCGCCTTGGGTCAGAGTCTCCATCACTAAACTCGGCATGCTGCGCCAGATTAAGCGCGTGGGCATCGCTATCGAACGCGGTATCCGGCCCTGATTCCTGATCAGGCAAGCGCGCTGCCCGCAGGCAATCTCGGGCTGGCCGCTGCGATTTTGCTTGCAGCTTATTTCATACGCGGCATTTCGGGATTCGGTTCCGGTTTAGTCGCCGTGCCCTTGCTCGCACTTTTATTTCCGCTCAAGCTGGTGGTGCCCTTTATGTTGCTCATGGATTTCACCGGCTCCTTGCTATTGGGCGGCGCGAATCGCAAGCAAGTGCTGTGGGCCGAGCTGCGCCCGCTCATGCCGGGCGCCATTATAGGCGTGATCGCCGGCGTCACGCTTTTAGTGCATTTGGATCGGCAAGTCTTACTCACCACGCTGGGTCTGTTCGTGATTGCCTTCGGCATACGCAGCCTGCTTAATTTGCAAGGAAATCGCCTGATCTCCAGATTATGGGCTTTGCCCGCCAGTCTGACCGGTGGCGTGGTCAGCGCTTTATTCGGCACCGGCGGTCCACCTTATGTGATTTATTTGAGTCATCGCATCCACGACAAAGGCGTCTTTCGCGCGACGACTTCGCTCTTATTTTTAATGGAAGGCGGATTGCGCGGGCTGGTATTCGCCTACGCCGGATTGCTATTGCAACCCCATTTACTCGGCGCTTATTTAAGCGCATTGCCGTTCATGGCCTTGGGTTTGATTTTAGGTAACCGTGTGCACGTGGGGATTTCACAATCCCAGATGCTGCGTTTAATCGGCGCGCTTTTGCTTTTCAGCGGCCTGTCTTTGCTGTGGAAGGCGTGGAGCTAACCGCGAGGATGATGCGTCGCGTGCAAATGTTTCAACCGTTCGCGCGCGACATGCGTATATATCTGGGTGGTGGAAATATCGGCATGCCCAAGCAGCATTTGTACGACTCGCAAATCAGCGCCGTGGTTGAGCAAGTGAGTGGCGAAGGCGTGGCGCAAACTATGCGGCGATAGCGTTTTGGCGATGCCGGCGCGCGCCGCATAGCGTTTAATTAAATACCAGAACATCTGCCGGGTCATGGGGCCACCGCGCGCGGTGATGAATAAAGCCGATGATTGCTGCCCCTGCAACAGCAGAGCGCGCGCTTCACGCAAATAAAGTTGCACGCTGTCGAGCGCGTTTTCACCCAGGGGCACTAGCCTTTCTTTTGCGCCTTTGCCCATGATGCGCACCACTCCCGCGTCCAGGCTGACTTCATTGAGTTTTAAATTCACCAGTTCCGATACCCGCAAGCCGCTGGCGTATAAGGTTTCGAGTAAGGCTCGATCGCGCATGCCGAGCGCGGTATCGGTAGGCGGTGCGGCCAGCAGCGCTTCGACCTCGGCTTCGCTGATGCTTTTAGGCAAACCGCGCGGCAATTTCGGCCGCTCGATTTGCAAAGAAGGGTCGCTGACCAACGTCCCTTGGCGTACGGCATATTGATAGAAACGCCGCAAACTGGACAGCAAGCGGCTCATGCTGGTGGCGCGCATGCGCGGCGCGTGCTCTGCGAGGAATTCCAGTAGATCGCCGTGACCGGCTTTGAGTAAATCCAAGTTGCGGCGCTGCAACCAGGCAGCGACTTTACTCAGATCACGCCGATAACTATTGAGCGTGTTTTGGGCTAAACCTTCCTCCAGCCACAGCGCGTCACAAAACGCGTCTAGGCGCATCGCGTCGTTCACGCAGGACTCCTAGCCTCATGGGTCAGCAGCCATGCTTTGATTGCCAGGGGGCCAGCCGAAGTTTGATGCATGAAACCACCGGGTCCTTGTTTCGCAACCACTCTATGACAGGGAATAATAACCGGTAGCCGATTATCGCCGCAGGCACGTCCTATGGCGCGCGGACCGGAAGCGAGTTGGCGGGCGAGTTCACCATAGCTGACGGTGGTGCCGCGCGGAATGGCGCACAGCGCTTGCCACACGCGTTGCTGGTATGCGGTGCCCGTGATGGCGATGGGCAAATCAAATTGAAAATCAGGGTCGCGGGTATAGGCCTTGAGCTGGCTTAAGACTTCACGTGCGAGTGGAGTCCGTGGCGCAACTTCGGGGATTCCTGGCGCTAAAAAATCGATGCCGATCAGATGGTCATTTGCCGTGCGTAAACCCAGGGTTGTGCAAGGCAGCGCGTAAGTTGCTTGGTAGATGGGCGCGGGGTTTAGTGTTTTGGGGTGCATGGTTGGAACTCCTTCAGCGGACCTCAGTGTTTGCGGAGCGGCTTGGCTTTAGGCTTCACCGCGGGTGCACGTAGGCTGAGAATGTAGCGCGACCAAGACGCTGCTTCATCACTATAGCCCGCGGCCGCCAAACTCTTTGCGGTCATTTGCGCTGCTTGTTCCGCGTCCTTATCGCCCGGCCGTGCGAAAGCCGCATCGGCGAAATAAGTCGCGGCACTTAAAAGATCCTGACGCAGAAAAAGGCTACGGCCAACGGTGGAGAACACTTTAGGCCGCATATCCTCCGAGGCCGTCG
>CAZKHT010000272.1:0-2965 GCA_964552595.1 uncultured Burkholderiales bacterium | reverse complement strand
TCACGCTGATGGAATTCAACCAGGGCAAGCTGCTCGCGCGCCGCCAATAGTCATCGGCATCGGCATAGCCATGCATAGGCGCGGTATAAATATTATCGAAAGCATATAGCGTGCGGGTGGCTTTGATCTCTTGCGAGGAAATCGGCAGATGATGTTGTTTCACCTTGGCGATGGCTTTTTTACGCAAGGTGCTCAGAAAATGCCGGGTGTAAATCCACCGGTTCAGGCCTTTATCCAAGCGTATGCCGGCGGCGCGCAAATCTGCCGGGACCGAAATCGCCACCGCCGCGTCCAACCAGGCTTTCGCGCCATCACCGGATTCACCTAGCCATTTCAATAAGGCATTGCCGCCCAGAGACACCCCCACAGCGTACAACGGCGCATCGCCGGCCTGAGGACGCAAGCGTTGGATCGCGCGCTGAATTTCCTCGCTATCGCCGGAATGGTAAGCGCGCGGCAGACGATTCGGCACGCCGCTGCAACCGCGAAAATTCACGACGACGCCGCGCCAGCCGCGTTTTTGTACCGCGCGCATTAAGGTGCGAGCGTAATGTCCTCTCGCATTGCCTTCCAAGCCATGAAATAAAACCACCAGCGGTTGATCGGAAGGTCCATCCACCCAGTCCAAATCCAGAAAATCGCCGTCGGGTAATTCCCAGCGCTCGCGCCTATAGGTGACGCGGGGTTTGGCCACGAAGAAATACGCATATAGGGTTTGCAAATGGCCACCAGGCAGCCACCAGGGGGCGCGATAGATGGGCATAGTCAATGGAAATGAGGATGCGTTTGGCCATGCGTGGGGCTGGGCATGGGCGAGGCGTGGTGCGCCAACATATGCCAGCCTTGATCGCTGTGCCGATATAAATTAGTCGCCAGAATAGGCGCCACGCGTTTACCGTTGCTGACTTCTATGTGCTCGACGACGACATGCACGGCTAAATTTTGCACCGAATAAATTTGTACCATTTCTAACGATACGCGCATGGTCGCGCCTGCGGAAAAAATTTCCTGCCAGCTGCGCAGAATTTCTTGGCGCCCACTCAAAGCGGCTGCCATGGGGTGCACGCAAATAATATCTTCTTCCTTCGCCCAGATATGCTCCATGGCTTGCGCATCGCGGGTTTCGAAGGCGCGATAGAAGGCCAGTTCCACCAGCTCGGGGCTGGTAAAAGGGGCGCTCATGCCGGCGTGCCTTCTAAATGCACGCCCGCCACGGCGAGCTCGGCTCTCACCCGCGCTGGCTCCAATTGTTTCATGCAATTAAAATGGCCCAAGGGACACTCTCGTTTAAAACAGGGACTGCAAGGCAGTTGCAGACTCACGACGCGCGCCCGCGCCGATAAGGGCGGCGTAAACTTGGGACTGCTGGACCCATATAAAGCGATCAGCGGTTTATCCAAGGCTGCGGCAATGTGCATCAGGCCGGAATCATTGCTCACCACCGCATCTGCGCAGGATAGCAAATCTATGGCTTCCTCTAAGTCTGTTTGCCCACATAAGTTGCGGCAGTGAGCGCCGGCCGCGCTCTGAATGGCCTCGCCCAGCGCTTGATCCTTGTTTGAACCTATGATCCAAACCTGTATGCCTTGCGCATTGAGTTCGCGTGCAAGCTGGGCGAAATGCGCCACTGGCCAGCGTTTTGCGGGGCCATATTCGGCGCCGGGGCAAAACGCCACGGTGGGCTGTTGCGACGACAAATTTAAACGCAATAAGGCCGCGTCTCGGCTTTGCAAATCCACCTGCAGTTTGGGCATAGGCAAAGGCCTTTCTAATTCTTCGCCCGCGGCTTGTGCGAGGACCGCATAGCGTTCCACCATTAGCGGATATTTATCCGCCAGCAGAGGTCGAGTGTCGTTCAACAAGCCGCGGCGCATTTCGCCGACATAACCGGTACGCTGTGGAATGCGCGCCAGCCAAGGTAGCAAGGCCGATTTAAAAGAATTCGGAAGAACCACGGCTTGATCATAAGCCCGCCGGCGCAAATCGCGCGCCGCTTGTATACGTTCGCTCAGCTGCAAAGCACCGTGCTTGAAAGGATGGACGATGACTTCGCTAATTTCGGCAATGCGGCGCCCCACGGCCGCCACCCACTGCGGTGCATAGAGGTCCAGGCTAGCGTGCGGGTAACGCTGTTTAAGCCGGAACAACATGGGTTGCGCCATCACCATATCTCCCACCCAATTGGGCGCGATGATGACTATGCGGCGCATGCGCCAGGAACGATTGCATGCCGTGGATCAGAATGTCCCGCGCTTGGTTGGGAACTGAGAGACGCCGCCATCAGAAATACCAAGGCCATCATGAATTTTCCTCGTGGCGTACAGCGCGGGACCGCGCGGTTAATGCGAAGCGCGGGCGCCGCCTTTAAGTCTATATAAAGTCCCACAATAAGGGCATAAGGCCTCGCCTTTTTGCTCTATAGGTAAATAGACCCGGGGATGCGCATTCCACAACAACATATCGGGCATGGGGCAATGCAGGGGCAAATCGGCGCCGCCGACTTCCACTACGCGTACTGTGTTTTCTTTGGTGTTCATAGAATACTCAAACTAAAGTCAGCCAAGCAGCGTGCTGCGCCGATTTTCCGCTTACGCAATCGAAGAATAAAGTTTGTAGGCGCTCGGTCACGGGCCCACGTTTTCCTATGCCTATGCGCCGGTTATCGAGTTCGCGGATGGGCGTGACCTCGGCCGCAGTGCCCGTGAAAAATGCTTCCTCGGCGCAATAGACTTCATCGCGAGTGATACGTTTTTCGATCACGGGGATGCCGAGTTCAAGTGCTGAGCGGCGGGCAGCGACCTTGTCGCCCATTCGCTCGATCACGTCCGCGGGTGGGCCGACGAAGTTCAATCCGGCGTGCCCGCACATGCGCGCAAACTCGGCTTTCTCGGACAAGAAGCCGTAGCCGGGATAGTCCGCGTCCCATCCGGTCCGGAGTGCCGTCCCCACGGGCCCCGGGACCTTT
>CAZKHT010000271.1:0-2970 GCA_964552595.1 uncultured Burkholderiales bacterium | reverse complement strand
TTCCTTGCGGGACCTTAATTTTTTCTGGGTTTAGGTGGGCATCGGTTTTCTTAATGATTTGGCCCGCTTGATTCTTCTGCGCGCTACCGCGATTCGCATATTCAGCGGGCAAGGTATCGCCGTAATGGATTTTGCCTTTGTCGTCCGTCCATTTGTACATTACCGCCTGCGCGCCTGTGCTGGCAGCAAGCAATATAAAAATCCAAATTCCACGTTTCATATCTATCCCCTAAGGCCGTAGCGGCCCTTATAGTCCTGTACTTTCTCTAGTTCTATGCAAAGCTCGGGCCGGCCCTGTAAATACCCGATTAAGTCCTCCAAGGTCGCAATCGCCACCACCGGCAAGCCAAAGCTCTGGCTGACTTCCTGGACTGCCGACAACTCGCCCTGGCCCCGCTCTTGGCGGTCTAAGGCAATCAAAACCCCTGCCGGAACCGCGCCCTGGGCGCGAATTAAGCTCACGGATTCGCGCACCGAAGTCCCGGCCGAGATCACATCATCGACAATCAATACTCGTCCCTTGAGGGGGGCGCCTACGGTCGAGCCGCCTTCGCCATGGTCTTTAGCCTCTTTGCGGTTGAAGCAAAACGGCAAATTGTGCCCCTCTGCGGCAAGCGCCATGGCCACCGCCGCCACTAGGGGAATGCCTTTATAGGCAGGTCCAAACAGCATATCCACTTCCATGCGCGCCGCGATTATCGCTTTCGCGTAGAATTGCGCGAGGGCCGCCAAAGAGGCGCCATCGTTGAATAATCCGGTATTGAAAAAGTAGGGCGACAGTCTGCCGGCTTTCGTTTGAAATTCACCAAACATTAAGACCTGACGCTGTATGGCGAACGCTATGAATTCTTGCCGAAAATTTTCCATGAACCTGCCGCGAGTAAGATTTTGCGCATTATAACTGCGAACCTAAACGGCATTCGCTCCGCCGCGAACAAGGGATTTTTCGAGTGGATGCTGGCGCAGAATGCCGATGTGATTTGCATCCAGGAGCTCAAAGCGCAGGCCGCCGATCTCACCCGCGAGATGCTGCAGCCGGGGGATTACTACGGTTACTTCCATTACGCCGAAAAGAAAGGCTATAGCGGCGTCGGCTTGTACGCGAAAAAACAACCGGAAAAAATAATAGAAGGTCTGGGCATCGCCGACATCGACGCCGAAGGCCGCTATCTGCAAGCCGACTTCGGTAATCTCAGCGTGGTCTCGCTATACCTGCCATCGGGCTCGTCATCGGATGAAAGACAACAAATCAAGTTTGCTTTTCTTGAACGCTTCCTCCCGCATCTAAAACAACTCATCAACTGCGGGCGCGAAGTGATTTTATGCGGCGACTGGAATATCGCGCATCAAGAAATCGATTTAAAAAATTGGCGGGGCAATAGAAAAAATTCGGGCTTCCTACCCGAAGAGCGCGCATGGATAGGCCAGGTCTTTAATGAAGTCGGGTTTAAAGACGTGTACCGATGCTTGCATCCGAGCACGACCGAGGATTGCTACACCTGGTGGAGTAACCGTGGCCAAGCTTGGGCAAAAAACGTCGGTTGGCGCATCGACTATCAGATCGCAACACCCGGTGTGGCGGCGCTGGCGCAAAGCGCTTCAGTGTATAAATTGCAGCGATTTTCGGACCATGCGCCGCTGAGTGTTGAATATGGCATCGCGATCTAAGTTATCGCTAGAATTAGGACTGAGTGCATCTTTTGGTTAATCACCTCAATAAAAATGCGTCGCTTGACGGATAGCATTATTCATAAGCTTTCCCTATGAATCGGCTCGCACTCTTTCGTCGCCAATTTGCTGTTTTTATACTCGGGTTTGCATCTGGACTCCCCCTCGCATTGACCGGTCAGGCAATGCAAGCTTGGTTAACGATAGATGGGCTGGATATTGCCACCATAGGTTTCTTGGGCTTGGTCGGCATCCCTTACACGTTTAAGTTTTTGTGGGCGCCGTTAATGGATCGCTTTGAACCGCCATTTATTGGACGGCGGCGAGGCTGGCTTGTCGTTACGCAACTTGCTTTAGCTGGCATTCTTGCTTGGATGTCTGCACTTTCTCCTCGTGCTGATTCATTTCTTTTTGCTCAAGTAGCAGTCCTGGTAGCCTTTCTATCCGCTTCTCAAGATATTGTTGTCGATGCCTATCGAACAGATGTATTGCCTACCGCAGAACGTGGATTGGGAGCGTCGCTGTCGGTTTTCGGTTATCGCCTCGCGATGATTGTTTCAGGTGGTATTGCTTTCATTTGGGCCGATCAGTGGGGGAGTTGGCCGAAAGTTTATTTGGTCATGTCCGGCATTATGGTCTGCGCGGCGGGCATTTCTCTATTTTTATTGCCAAGTGTGAGCTCCGTAACAAAATCAATAGCGTCGAATCCACGCCGCGAATTGATAGGATTTATCGCAATGCTAACTGGCGTCATTATCGGATACTGGCTTGCGCGAGTAGGTCTGAGCATTGCAGGTTTAAATCCAAGTGATCCAAATAAGTGGATTCAGCTTTTATTTATTGTCACGGAAATTGGAACAGCGCTTCCTCTGGCATGGTGGTTTGCACGAAAGGCACGTTTTGAAACCTTAACCCAATCCATAGACAGTTTTTTCTCCCAAAAAGACGCCTGGTCCTTGCTCCTCCTAATTGTGCTGTACAAATTAGGCGATGCTTTCGCGGGGTCACTTACCACGCCGTTTCTAATAAAAGAAATAGGCTTCTCGCAAGCCGAGATTGGCGTTGTTAATAAGTTAATCGGACTCTGGTTGACTATATTTGGCGCGATTCTGGGTGGCACACTAATGATGTGGCTCGGATTATTTCGCGCACTCTTTATTTTTGGTGTATTGCAAATGCTGTCGAATTTTGGTTTTTACGAACTGGCAGTGTTAGGAAAGGATGCCTGGGGCTCACTTTCCCTGCCCGCGTTCAATTGGGTAATTGTTTCTCTAGCCACGCCGACTCAAATTGACAAATTAT
>CAZKHT010000270.1:0-2988 GCA_964552595.1 uncultured Burkholderiales bacterium | reverse complement strand
ACCTCCGGCGGCAGTAAAGCATCGAGCTTACTTTCGCCCAAAGGCGTGGGGATGAGATACAGCGTGCCGCGACTCATACTGGCCTGGTCGGACTTTTAGAACCGGCACGCGCGCACATCGCGCGTAAAGCCCGCTCCCAATGCCGGGTATAGCGTGGCGCATCGCATAAACGCGAAGTTGCGACACGTACGCGCAAATCCGCGCGCAGCCGTGATAAATCGGTTTGATTCTGTGCCCAATGCGCAGCGATACTTAAATAGGCTTCGGAGTCGCTTGCGATCCAATCGCTCAAGCCGAGTTGGGTCAAAATAGACGCGCCCCAACGCCCCACCATGGTGTCGCCGCGCAGCGTGATAATGGGCACGCCCATCCATAGAGATTCGAAGCTGGTAGTGGAGCCGTTAAAAGGGACGGGGTCTAAGCTGATGTCCACTTCGCCATAGCGCGCGAGATGATCTTCTAGGGATTCTTGCGCGGCGATGAAGCGCACACGTTCGGGTTCCACACCCAAGGCAGTAAATTGCGCCGCTAAAGGTTCGCGTACATAAGCATCCGCAAAAATATTTTGATACTTGAGTACTAGGCGCGCATCCGGTAAACGTTTGAGCAATTCTGCCCAGAGCGCGATCACGCTAGGCTGGAGTTTGGCGGGATTGTTAAAGCTGGCGAAACACAGTCCATTTTTTTCCAAGGACGGCAAGGATGTGACCGGCGGCGCGCTGGTAGGCGGGAGATGCAAATAATAACTGGGCAGGTGAAGCACGCGCTCGCTGATTTCTGCCGCGCTGGATTTAGGCGCGAGTATCTTATCGCCGATTAAATAATGAATGCTCGCCATGCCACTGCTGCCGGGGTCGTGATAGCTCACGCACACGGGCGCCGGTCTATGTGCCGCGACCAAGGGCCTATTGGTATCGAAGCGCCAGGCGAGTAGCACCAGTACATCCAAGCCTTGTTCGCGCATTTGTTTCGCCAGGCTAGCGTCGTCTAGGTGGCTGACCATTTGAAAATGATCGCACGCTTGTTGCAGTTGCGCGGTCATGGCGTCGGGCGCGCCTATGCTTGCATATAAAAATATTTCGAAGCGACTGCGGTCGTGGTGTTGCAAAACCGGGAGTAGATTACGCGCCACAGGATGCTCGCGAAAATCCGACGAGAGATACCCGATGCGCAATTTGCGTAGCGTCGTGGCCTTGCTTGGGGTGAAATCCCATGCAGGTTCAGTCTGCGATAAAAGCGGCAGCACAAAACGCTGATTGAATTCCTGCAACACTGCTCGTAGAGTTTGCGCCTGGTCCGGCAGATAGAGCAAAGCCATCGCGTAATAACGCCAGTAAGTCGGATTATTGGCTTGCGCTGTTTGTATCGCGGCGAAGGCGGCGAGCGCCGCTTCCTGTTGGCCCAAATGTAAAAGCGTAATCGCGTGATTCACCGCCGCCGGATGTCCTGGCGCCA
This sequence comes from uncultured Burkholderiales bacterium, assembly GCA_964552595.1. GTDB lineage: Bacteria > Pseudomonadota > Gammaproteobacteria > Burkholderiales > Thiobacteraceae > RBG-16-58-11. The sequence goes on along the minus strand of CAZKHT010000270.1, from coordinate 1,533 downwards.
AACCTGCCGCTGTTGCAAAGCAGGCAATGGCGCGCGCATGGGCGCCGGTTTTTAGGCAAGCCGCGCCCAGATTATTCCATGCCGGCGGGTTGCCCGGATCGATATCCACATAGCGTGCGAAGGCGGCAATGGCGGCGTCGAATTGACTTGCCTCTAGCGCCAGATTGCCGAGGTTGTAGCAGGCGTCGGCCAGTCGCGGTTCCAAGGCCAACGCGGCTTCAAAGCTGCTTTTGGCTGCCTCATGATCGCCGGCACGACGTTGCGCACCTCCCAGATTATTGTGCGCCGCGGCGGAGCGGGGCAATAAGGCCACGACTTGCGCATGCGCGCGTACCGCTGCGGCAAAATCGCCCTGTGCCTCGGAGCATAGACCCAAGGCCGAATATAAATCCGGCAGTTCAGGCGCGCGCTCTATCGCGAGACGCAATAAAGGCAAGGCGGCGGCGCTGTCACCGGCCTGCCTATATGTTTCGGCAAGATCACGCAAAATAAATGGATTGTGGGCCTCCGTTTGATTGGCGCGCGCGAGGTATTCGATGGCTTGTGCCCAGTGCGCGTGCTGTTTCGCAATCAAACCAGCCAAATGCAGCGCCCGCGCTGATTCGGGCTGCGCGTGTAAAGCTTGTTCACATAAGCTTTGGGCTGCACCGAAATCGCCAGCGCGATAGCGCGCCACGGCGGCGTCTAAAAGCTGATGGAGAGGCGTATCGGGACGAGGCATGCGACGGCTTAAGCTTTGGAGTTTGGGCTATATTCTAAAGGGTAAACGCCGCGTCGACGGCGAAAGCGCGTTTAATCCCAAAATGCATGCGCACGGCGTATAACCCTATTGAAATTCCGGTTAGTTGCCTTATCTACCGTTTAGACATTTCTGCTAAAGGAAACAATATGCGTTTCGACAAAATGACCACCAAGTTTCAGCAGGCTTTCGCCGACGCCCAGAGCCTGGCGGTGGGCGGCGATAATCCTTATATAGAGCCTCATCATTTATTATTGGCGTTGCTGAATCAAGACGACGGCGGCACCTCGGGCATACTCGCGCGCGCTGGCGTGAACGTCGCCGCGCTCAAACAAGCCCTAGAAAAAAATCTGCAACGCCTGCCGCAAGTCGAAGGCCACGGCGGCGATGTCTCCATCTCGCGCGAACTCAATAATCTGCTCAATGTCACCGACAAAGAAGCACAAAAACGCAATGACGCGTTTATCGCCTCGGAAATGTTTTTGCTGGCCTTGCTGGATGACAAAGGCGAAACCGGGCGCTTGCTCAAAGACAGCGGCGCGCAGCGCGCATCCCTGGAACAAGCTATCAACACCGTGCGCGGCGGCGAGTCGGTACAAAATCCGGAAGCCGAAGGTGGCCGCGAATCGCTGAAAAAATATACCTTAGATCTCACCGAGCGCGCGCGCCTGGGCAAGCTCGATCCTGTCATAGGCCGACACGAAAAAATCCGGCGCTCTATACAAATTATGCGACGCCGACCCAAAAATAATTCCTTGCTACTAGGCCAACCCGGCATTGGCAAAACCACCATC
>CAZKHT010000269.1:0-2997 GCA_964552595.1 uncultured Burkholderiales bacterium | reverse complement strand
GACCTGGCCTTTGCAAGACGCTAGCACCTTAATGCTGATCGCGAATATGGACAGCAAAGCACTGAACTTAAGCAGCGCAGCGCAGGGCGTCTTGCTCTATCCACAGCCGGAAATGGCGCAACCGGCGAAAACCGATGGCAAAACATTTCCGCCATGGAGCGTGCAGTGGTGGCATGTTAAGGGCGAGGCCTTATGACGCGTCCCGCTTGGATACCGCGCGCCACTTATAGGCTGCAATTCAATCGCGATTTCCGGTTTAGCGATGCCGCCGCGCTGCTGCCGTATTTGGCCGCACTGGGAGTCAGCCATTGCTATGCCTCGCCGTTTCTCAAGGCGCGTCCGGGCAGCAGCCATGGCTACGATATTGTGGACCACAGTGCGCTCAATCCCGAGCTGGGCAGCGCGGAGGATTTCGAAACCTATACCGCCGCCATCGCCGCCGCCGGCATGGGACAGATGCTGGACATCGTGCCGAATCACATGGGCGTGGGCAGCGACAATGTGTGGTGGCTGGATGTATTGGAAAATGGACGGGCCTCGCGCTACGCCGAATTTTTTGACATTGATTGGGAGCCGCTGCGCGATAGCTTGCGCGGTAAGGTTTTGCTCCCGGTATTGGGCAATACCTATGGCGAGGTGCTGGAGAAAGGCGAATTAAAACTCGCCTTCGATGCCGAGCAAGGGCATTTCTCGCTGCATTATTTCGAGCATTTCTTTCCCATAGACCCGCGCGCTTATCCTTTTATATTGAGCCGCGAGACCGCGTCGACGGCGGCATTTCAAGCACGGCACGGCATGGAGCACGCGGAGTTGCAAAGCCTGTGCACAGCCTATGGACACTTACCCGATCAAAGTCAAACCAGCGAAGAAAAAATAGCCGAGCGCGAACGGGATAAGGTCATCCATAAGCGTCGCCTTGCCGAACTCTGCGCGCGCGAGCCCGCCGTGACTCGGCTCATAGAAGAAATGGTGGCGGAAGTGAACGGCCGGCCGGGCGATGCCGCGAGCTTCGACGCCTTGCATGAGTTAATCAAAATGCAGGCCTATCATCTTGCTTACTGGCGGGTGGCGGCCGATGACATCAATTATCGGCGCTTCTTCGACGTCAAGGAATTAGCCGGCGTGCGCATGGAGCGCGCCGAGGTATTCGAGGCGACCCATGGCTTGATACTGGCGCTGGTCGAGCAAAAAAAAATTCACGCCTTGCGCATAGACCACCCGGATGGACTCTATGACCCGCTGCAATATTTCACGCGCTTGCAACAAAGCGTGGGTGCGCGTTTTGGGGAGACCGCCACGGCGGATCAAAAACCGATTTATCTACTGATAGAAAAAATCGTAGCCCACGATGAGCGCCTACCCGAAACCTGGCCGATACACGGCACCACGGGCTATCACTTCGCTAACTTGGTCAATAACCTCTTCGTCGATGCGCAAGGCGAAGCCTTAATCAGCCGCAGCTATAGTGGCTTCATAGGCGAGAACTTGGTGTTCGATGATGTTTTATATCGTGCCAAAAAACTCATTATGAAAGTCACGCTGGCCAGCGAGTTAAACGTATTGGTGAATGAATTGGGACGCATCGCCCAAGCCAGCCGCCAGACCTGCGATTTCACTTTGCACAGTTTGCGCGATGCGATTATGGAAGTGGTCGCCTGCTTTCCGGTATATCGGACTTATATCACCGCGGACTTGGTTTCCGAAACCGACAGACGCTATATCGAAGCGGCCGTTGCGCATGCACGTAAACGCACCCAGGCGGCTGACTTGAGCGTCTTTGATTTTGTGCGCGACGCCATGCTCACGACTTTGGGCGAAGGCAAACCCGAGGCCTATAAACAAAGCGTGCTGACCTTCGCCATGAATATGCAGCAATTCACCAGTCCGGTGATGGCCAAGGGCATGGAGGACACCAGTTTTTATATTTATAACCGGCTGACTTCTTTAAATGAAGTCGGCGGCGATCCACGCATTTTCGGTTTAAGCGTGGCGGATTTTCATGCGGCCAATGTGGACCGCGCCCGGCGTTGGCCACACACCTTGCTGGCGAGCTCTACCCACGACAGCAAACGTTCCGAGGATGTGCGCGCGCGTATCAATGTTTTGTCCGAGGTGGCCAATGCCTGGCGCGATCATCTGGCGCGATGGTACAAATTAAATCGGGAGCTACGGGTAAACGTCGATGGCTTCGCCGCGCCTTGTGCCAATGACGAGTATTTGCTGTATCAAACACTGCTGGGCGTTTGGCCACTGACGCCGCCCGCGCCCGAGGAGCGTGAGATTTTATGTCAGCGGCTACAGCAATACCTGGTGAAAGTGGTTCGCGAAGCAAAGAATTTAAGCTCGTGGATTAATCCTAATCTGAGCTATGAAGCCGCCTTGCAAAAATTCATCGCGGATTTGTTGAATCCGGATCTCTCGCGCCGATTTCTCAAGGACTTTCAAAATTTCCATCAGCGTATTGCCTGGTGCGGCATGTTGAATAGCTTGGCGCAGACGATACTGAAACTCAGCGTGCCCGGCGTGCCTGATATTTATCAGGGCAATGAGTTGTGGGATTTCAGCTTAGTAGACCCCGACAACCGCCGCCCCGTGGATTACGCCACGCGGCAAACCCTGCTCCAAGAAATCACCACCGCTACCGAAGACGCCGGGGACACCGCGCTCCCCCAGTATTTGACGAGCTTACTCAAAAGCATGCCGACGGGACGTATTAAATTATTCGTGACTTGGCGCTTATTGCAATTGCGTCGGCAATACGAAGCCTTGTTCCGCGATGGCGAATATCTTCCCTTACGAACGCTGGGTTTGCATGCGCAGCGCATTTGCGCCTTTGCCCGACGTCTAGGCACACAAATCATCGTGGTGATCGTACAGCGTTTGGTTTGCACCATGGGGGCGTGGGGTGGTGAATTACCCATAGGCGAGCGCTGGGGCGAGTTGTGGATAGAAACGCCTATGCTGGAAACAGGCAGTAGGGGTGAAGACATATTCACT
>CAZKHT010000268.1:0-3067 GCA_964552595.1 uncultured Burkholderiales bacterium | reverse complement strand
TATTCGAATAGGTTCCAAATTTAATTGCAACCCGGAGCCAACACGACGCCCGCTTAAGGGATTAAGCGCCTTACCAGTTCCGCCGGCGTAACGTTGAAGGCGGGATTGCGTATCGCCACACCGGGCGCTGCCAACAGTGTTTCTCGAAATCCGCGCACCTCATCCGGCGCCCGTTCTTCAATCGGGATATCCGCGCCGCTGGCGATGCTGCGGTCTATGGTGGATAAAGGGCAAGCCACATAAAACGGAATGCCGTGACGCCGCGCCAGCACCGCAACCATATACGTGCCGATTTTATTCGCCACATCACCATTGGCCGCGACTCTATCCGTACCCACCACCACCGCGTCTATCTCGCCTTGCGTCATCATATAACCCGCCATATTGTCGGTGATAAGGGTCACGGGAATATTCTCTTGCACCATTTCCCAAGCGGTGAGGCGCGCCCCTTGCAAAAACGGCCGTGTCTCATCGGCGATGACGGAAATTTTTTTCCCCGCTTCCACCGCCGAGCGGATGACGCCTAAGGCCGTGCCCCAGCCGGCGGTGGCTAAGGCGCCGGCATTGCAATGAGTTAAAACGCGCGCACCGTCCTCGAGCAAAGCCGCGCCGTGGCCACCCATGGCGCGATTTATACGGATATCCTCGGCGCGCATCGCATGCGCCTCTTGTAGTAAGCGCTCGGCTATCACCGATGGCGAGCCACCGCCGACGCTTTCCCAAACTTGACGCATGCGCTGCAAAGCCCAAAATAAATTCACTGCCGTCGGCCGACTTTGCGCTAAAACCTCGAAGCCAAGATTTAATTGTTTGGCAAAATCATGGGTGGCAGTAGCGCGCAAGCGCAAAGCCTCTAAGGCCACCCCATATGCCGCTGCGCAACCTATAGCGGGTGCGCCGCGCACCACCATGCTGTGTATACCTTCCGCGACACTTTGTGCTGAATCGAAAATCAAATAATCGAAGCGCGCCGGCAACACGCGTTGGTCTATCATCTCCAAAGTCTTATTTCGCCAACGTAGTGTTTCTATCCCCGTCATGTGAGCCATTTCTATATTTTTTGAATCGTATTACGCACGGCCTGGGTGCTCGCTTCGACAATCACCCCCGCAGCCGATGTGTCTAAGGATGACCAGTCATCGATGACCATTTCTAGGGGGACGCCAAAAAATTTTTCCCGGTAGCGGACAATGTTATGACCGAGGTAGTTGTACTCCATCACGATAGGCGTTTCGTTAAACCGTACGGGCTCGAGTTTCAGCGGCCGCCTTCTAAACTCGTCTATGCGCCGTGAAAACCGGCTATGACTGGGCGCGGAGTGGTCATCGTAGCCATAAGCTTCTAGATAATCCTTAGGCAAGGTATCCAGCTTCACCCGCGAACGTTGGGTGAGCAAAGTCTGATGCGCGCCTATCTGGCCCGCATGAAAGGTCGCGGAATTTTTGTTGAATACTAAATCGCCGAAATCGCGCGCATTGCCATCTACATGCAGCTTTAATTGCAGCGACCAGATCAAACGCGTTTGAACTTCAATATCGCCGCCGCCATTGGGGCCGATTAGTTCTTCAAAGGACAGGGGCACCACATTCGGAAAGGCTAGCCAGGGAATAAACGCGCCCACTCTATCGCGTATGCTATCCATCAACCACGGGTCTTCTATCAAGCGCAGCAACCGTTCTTCAAACGACTGTCCGGCGAAATAACCTTGAAACAAGGTATTCCCGTCGCGATGATAATAATTGGCCTCGGACACCACGATGTCCAAGGGATTGCGATAAATAAACAAAGTAGGTGTATGCGGAAATGGATGATGCCGGTTGCCGAAAGGCGCGCGGCGCACACTATCGATAAAAAAGTCGCGTGCCGAGGTGTGCGAATTGGAATATTCCAGGCAATACCAATTGCCCGGTAACGGGGTATCGGGCAGGGAAATCCCCGCGCCGTAACCAAAGGCCTGCACCAATTCATACAAGAGATGCGTACCCGCCTTGGGAATGGAAATTAAAAACAAGGGCTGATTGCGAAAATGCCGCTCGGTCATAGGCGCGACGACTACGCCATCTTCGAGATCGAGATAGTCTCTGAGCGCCTCCGATACTTGATCGCCTGATGAATAAAACAAAAGATAGGCGTCTAGTGTTTGTCCCTCCACCGGCTGCACACCCAACTCCGCAAGCTGCCCACATACAGTCGCATCGCCGAAAAAGCTAACTCCGCTTGTAATTACCGCGGGTCGCAACAGAAACTCGAGTATCCCAGGTACCTCGCCCCGCACTTGAATCCGCGTGCGCTGCAGTCCTAGCAATTGAAGAAAAATGTTTTCCATTTCTTCTGGATTACGTATGAAATGCAGCTCCACTTGCTGGTTCATAGGGCTAGGTATGGTCGTAGGCACAGGGTTTTTATCGGCCACATTGTACGAAACTACAGGGTTTTTTAATTCTTTTTGAATCTGAGCCTTAGCCCCCTCCTCGGCCAGGGCTAGGGCCGGGCCGAATACGGCGCTATGCTTTTGCACCAAGCTGCTCAGACTCGCCAAACTCGCGTCGCGCACGCTAAAGGGTTCCTGTAGAAAATCCACCAAAAACGCATTTAATTCACCGATCGCCTGCTCCGCCGCATCCCACACCCTAAACATCAAGGTCTCATCGCTAAAAATCGAACGCTCTATTTGCGTGTGCTCGCGCCATTCATAACGCTTGAACGGAAATTTGTCCGAGACCAAATTGGATTTATTAAAGGCGAAGGTGAATAAGTCTTGATCGGGGAAATCGCGATACGCCTCGCCTCGGTCTAGATAAGCTTGTATCGCTTGTTGCGCGGGTGTGTAAGTTTTGGGATCGAGATATTCCAGCGGACCATAACCCAGCGCCGCCATATAAGGTTCTATGCCGTAAGCCTTGGCCATTTCGATATGCGTATTGGTCACGCTAAATCGCCAATCCCCGACCTTGCCGTGACCGGGCCGGAAATTGTGTTTGTGGTGACCCGTGAGATTAATGTGATCCAGCTTTGCCCAATTTGCTTTCCCAATTCTCCCGTCGATGTTTACGGCCGGCGCCATTCC
>CAZKHT010000267.1:0-3090 GCA_964552595.1 uncultured Burkholderiales bacterium | reverse complement strand
ACTGTCCCGGTGCGGGATGAGAATGATCGGTGCCACGCTGCATATGCGCACTGTGATCGGCAGCATCCATATCCGCCATCATGCTCATATCCGTTTCGCCGCTCATGGCCGTCGAGGTATGCACAGATGTATCCGCGCCGTGCGGGCAAGCCACCATCGCCACCGCGCTCATGCTGAATAGCGGCAGCCAGAGCATTAAGAATACGGCTACGAGTTTACGCATCGAGATAGACATGGCTTAAAACTAGCATGGGAAGGCGGGCGGCGCAATGCATTTGGCGCGCTGGCGACGACATGAGGCCTTTATGATTCGCGTTCCAATGCCAGGAATTCGGTGCGCATCGCGAGGTTGGGTTGCAACTCGCCTAACATGGCCGAGGTGACGGTTTCCTCACCCTGCACTTTGATACCGCGACTTTCCATGCACAGATGGCGACAACGGACTACCACGCCCGCCGCCTTGGGTTGTAAATACGTCATCAGCGCTTCGGCAATTTGGCTGGTCATGCGTTCTTGCACTTGCAAGCGTTTGGCAAAGCATTCGACTAAGCGCGTGAGCTTGGATAAGCCCACGATTTTGCCATCAGGCACATAACCTACCGTTGCCCGTCCGAAAAACGGCGCGAGATGATGTTCGCAATGGCTGTAAACCGGGATGCCGCGCACGACGATGAGTTCATTGTATTCCTCGGCGCCGTCTTCGAATGTTTTTAAGATATCCGAAGGCTGTTCTTTATAGCCGGAAGTCCAATGTTTCCACGCTTTGACCAAGCGCGTGGGGGTTTCCACCAAGCCGGTGCGATCAGGGTCTTCGCCGAAGCTCGCGAGCAAACGCCGCCAATCTTTTTCTGTGAATTCTGTATCAGCCAAGACAAGATCTCCCTTTTAATAATTCGAAATTCGAAATTCGAAATTCGAAATTCGAAATTCGAAATTCGGCTGTGATTCGGTTAACTAGGCCAACGCAGCGTAAGCCGTGTCGGCGTCTTGCTCTTAACAGACAACGCTTGCGACTGGGTGTTCCCCTTATATTCTGCATTGAGACGATATTGGCCGGGCGGCAAGTCGACTAAGAGCATGGGACCCTTACTCACGGTATTTAAGACCGGATGGCCTTTTTGATCTGAAATCGTCACTTTGACGTCGGCAAGATAAGCGCCGCCCGGATCGGCGAAGGTCAGCATCACGGGATAATTTGCCGCAGCCGCTTTCATCGCGGCGGCTTGACCCTCGCCCACACCCCCGGATAAATAGGTCACGCCATTTTGGGTTTTGGCGCTAGGAAGGACGGGTGCTTCTTGCGCCTGGAGTGCGCTCAGTGGAGCGAGACTTAAAACCCAAACAGGCAAAATGGACAGCGCGCGTAAACGGTTTTTCATAGGTACTCCTCATATTCCTTCGAATTCAAGAGATGCTGTTTAGCGAAATAGCTCTAGGATAAAAAGCTTAGACCCGGAGGCCAGTCTTTTCGGTGCGCTGGCGTACATAAGTCTGGGTCAAATTGGAGAAAACCATGACACAAGATGAGCAGGAAATTCGATCCTTGTTGGCGCGCTGGCATGGCGCCACCGCCGCCGGCGATGTGGAGAGGGTACTGACATTAATGGACGAGGAGGTGATTTTTTTGGTGGCTGGCCAAGCCCCCATGCGCGGCCGCGCGCAGTTTGATCAAGCGCTGCGTGGAGTGCTCGCGACGCATCAGATTATTTCCCGAGGCGATATTCGCGAAATAATGGTGTCGGGGAATTTCGCCTATGTATGGTCGGTGCTGGAAGTCAGCATCAGTGCGAAAACGGGTGGGCCGGTGACCGTGCGTACGGGCAATGTCTTATCGATATTACGCAAGCAAGAGAATGGACCTTGGCTGCTATTTCGCGATGCAAACTTATTGCAGTAATCCATGAAAAATTCATTGCCCCACGGGGCGTGGCGAAATAAATAGACGCGCCGTCAGGCCGGCACCATCACGGGCTAAGAGTTGTATCTCCTAGCCATTCGCGCGGCAAATTTGTCGCACAATGGCCAGACCCAAACCGCTGCCGGGCCGGGTGCGCGCCGCGTCGCCTCGGGCAAAGGGTTCGAACATGGCCTCGACTTGATCACTGGCGATGCCCGGACCCTGATCCCGCACTTCGATGATGGTTTGTTTGCCGGATTTAAACAAAGCCACTTCCACCTCGCCGCCGCCATGGTGATGGGCATTACTCACGAGATTGTCCAGCACGCGGCGCATGGCCTGCGCGGGGACATTCGGGTAGACGCCAGGACTGACGCTGAGCCGCGTATTATCCGAAGCCACTTCTTTCAAGAGTTCGCGGAGCGCGATCAACGGGCCGGAATCAGCCGCAATGTCTTTTGCGTATTCCATAAAGCTCGCAATCAATGCGCTCATGTCTTGAAGATAGCGCTCCATATCGGCGATGAGTTTAGGCTCGCAATCCGTTTTGAGTAACTCCAAAGCCATGCGGCAGCGCGCCACCGGCGTGCGTAAATCATGGGACACGCCGGCGAGCATGGTAGTGCGCTGATGCACGAGCTGGTCGAGGTTGCTAGCCATTCGGTTAAACGCATTAATCAAGCGGGTGAATTCCACTGGCCCCGTCTCATTCAGCCGCACACTGGTATTGCCATTGCCAACGCGCTCAGCGCCATCGGCTAAAGTGGACAGGGGTTGCGTCAGCCGCCGCGCCAGCCAAATAGGCGGGACTAAGCTTGCGAGCAAGCTACCGAATATCAAAATGATGATCGTCGCACTGGGTTGCGTGCCTAAGCGCTCGTGCGAAAAGCGCACCACGACATTGCCGCGCGGAGTGGGTAAGGCCACTTGATATGTAGTCGCTCCGCCGTCGGCTACTGTTTCTATCGTGACCGGCTGTCCCGCGCGCGCGCTTAATGCTTCCGCCAGAAAGTAATAGTTATAAGGCAATAGGCTTTTTGTGCCGGGAAGTTTTTCTTCGCTTACCACCAAGCGTTCCGACCAATTCCAGTAGGCTAATAGGGCGGTGCGTTGGGCCCGCGGCGTGCTGGCATAATCATTTGCCGCGCGCGTCATCCAGGCGGCCAAGTCCTCGGCCGAGCCCCGGACAACAG
>CAZKHT010000266.1:0-3104 GCA_964552595.1 uncultured Burkholderiales bacterium | reverse complement strand
CGCAATTGATACGGGCTTTGTTAAGCGAACTATGTTTACAAAGCTTCGTGAAAACCACCGGCGGCAAAGGCTTGCATGTCGCTTTGCCGATTAACCCGGAGCGGCCTTGGGCTGAAATCAAAGCCTTTAGTAAGGCCATTGCGGAACATCTGGCGCAGACTTTTCCCGATCGATTCACGGCGAAAATTACCAAGGCCAAACGCACCGATAAAATTTTTATCGACTATCTGCGCAATGGCATGGGTGCCACCGCCGTTGCCGCTTTTTCCACCCGGGCACGCGCCAACGCGCCGGTGTCCACGCCCTTGGCTTGGGAGGAATTAGAGCAAGACGTGCGCGCTGATACCTTTAATCTGGGCAACATAGTCGCGCGCTTGGCCGGTTTAGGCGGCGATCCTTGGGAAGAATATTTCAGTTTGAAACAACGCATCACCGGAAAAATGCTGAGCAGCTTCGGAATAAACGCGTGAGCGAACGCGGATTGTATCTCAGACGGCGGCGTTTTTTAATCAGGACCGGCTTAATTGGCCTCAGCGCTTGGGCCACTCCCAGTCTGGCGGCGGAGAGTGCTTGGCCGGCATGGCGGCGTAGCATGCGCCCGTGGACGTGGAAAGCCATCAGCGTTAATACGCTCTCCGACATTAATCCGGAACGCAATCCCAAGCTCAATCCGAATTATCCGAAAGAAGCGCCCTGGCATGGCGTGATGGGGCAAAGCGCGGTCACGGATAAATGGTCAGGCGGCGCTTGGGATGAAGGGAATCGTTTTCTTTGGGTGCATGGGGGCGGGCACGCCGACTCCGCCGAAAACTCGGTTTACGGAATTGATCTTGCGAGCGAGGCACCCACTTGGAAGTTACTTCGGCCGCCCACCGGTGCGATCGGCAATCAAGGTTTACTGGATGATAGAAAAGAAAACTCAGGTGCGTATTTCGACGGTCGGCCGCGTTCCTCGCACACCTATGGTCTGCTTAACGTCGTCGATCAAGATTTAGTGATGTGGCCTACCGGGGCGCAATTTATCACCGGCGGTGGCACCGCCATGGGCTGGCGTTTTTCGCGTGCGCGCAATGATTGGAGCCAAATCGCGAATACACCTTTGGATTACTCCGAGCATTACTCAGGCACGTGTTGGGTGGCGCCTAGGCGCGAGCTGTGGCATTTCCCGAATACCAATTCGCCGGCCTGGGTGCTGAATGTGGACAGCAAACAAGCGCGCCGCGTGGAATACGATGGCAAGAGTTCGGCCTGCAAAGCGCCCGTCTACGATCCGGTGCGCGGCCTCATCGTGGTCTTCGGTAATATGCCTCAGGGTTTTGTGCTGTTGTCGCCGCAAGAGAATGCCGGCCTGGCATTTTTGCCGCCTTTGAAAGGCAATCCGCCGGCAGCATATTCCAGTGAAGGGCGGGGCGGCGATGGTTGGGCTTACGATGCCTTGAACGATAGATTTTGTTCGCGTCGCGGCAAAACAGCGGATTTAAATATTTTAGTGCCGCCGCGTAGCAAAGACGCGGCATGGGAATGGCGCGTGCAAAATGCGGCAGCGGATACGCCGGTGCCGCCCGCCCCCAATGCGACCGGGACATATGGACGCTGGTTTGCGTCCGAGGCTTTGGCGATCGTGGGTTGTGTGAATCGCGTCGAAGAAAAGCTCTATGTGATGGGGGTCACGCCGACTTAGATGGTTGGCGGTCCTCTTTTTTTACTGCGGTTTTTGTCGATGATTGCGATCACAATCAGCATATAGGCCAATAGACGAATCATATAATAAAAAGGACTGTCTTCACGCAAGCCACTGGTAGCAGCGAGTAAGAGTCGATTCGCGCTCTCCAGCCAAAAAGAGACTGCAAAAAAAAGAAAAAAACGGTCGGCAGTAGTGCGCCAAAATCGAAAGAAAAATAGCCCTACAATAAAAGAGGCCATGCTAATCGCGCCGATCAGAATGTCGTTCATGCGTCCTCCTATTGTTCGTAGATCAAGCCGTAAAGCAAGGGCAAGAGAGCGATCAGGCCAGCCAATAAACGAATAGTCATCAAATCCAGATCAGGAAAAACCAATTTGTCCACCATCACCAAGATATTATTTATGGTGAGGCCAATGAAACACCACCCGCTCCATAAGAGTAGGCGATAGCGCGTGCTGAAATAACTACGGAGAAGCAAAATTGCACAAAGTACGGAAGTGAGCGTGCACAAGACATAAATAAAAATGACCATTACCTCTCCCTTCCTTTGCGCCAGTGAAAGGCATCAGCGAATTGCTGGATGCGCTGAGAATTACTATTGTTATGAATCATATGAGTCACTTCGATTAGATTGCGCGCATAGTATTGAGCGACGCGCGCGATAAGTTGCGCCAAATCTTCCGATTGTGGGTGGTAAACAAAAGTATTGTTCTTGGCCGGCAAAGACTCGCAGACACCGGAATTACACAAGTCTTTCAGAATAACGATAATTTTTTCCTCATTGAGGAATAGGCGTTGCGCAACATCGCGGGAAGTCCATTCTTGCTGCGAGGACTCCCGCATGACCAAGATGGTTTCCAGATAAGGAACGGAAGGAAGCGCGAGGATGAAGCGGCGTATATCGTCGGGTAAATGTTTGCTGGTCATAGCGGCGCGATAAACGCGGATACGTGTTTAACCGGGATCGCGAGGATTATAGCGCAGCGGCGCGCTTTCTACCGGGTACGGCGCTCATGGCCACGAAGAAAAGCTAGAAGCTATAACGTAACTCGCTATACACGCGATCGTTATGATCGAAGCGGCCGAAGAAGCCGAGCGGCGGTCCTTTGAATACATCTAAGCCGACGCGCACACGCAGATTTTTTTCGACGGCCCAGGTGAGACTGGGGCGCAGCAGCCAGTCATTGCGATTTAAGCTGGTAATCCACAATACTTGCGCTTCTAGATTGCGGGTCAATTTGCCGTTCAGTAAGGCGCTGAAACCGTTCTCGCGTTTTTCCGGAATGATGTCGGGATCGTGGTTGAAAAAACGGCGTTGGAATAATTGAAAATTCAAGCGGGTGGCGGCCGGGTAATTAAAGTTGGCTGAGGCGTACCAATCCAAGGGGTTTTGGGGCACCACGTCAGTGGACGCTACTAA
>CAZKHT010000265.1:0-3158 GCA_964552595.1 uncultured Burkholderiales bacterium | reverse complement strand
TGCTGGCGTTTAAATTGATTTACTACGCGTCCTGCCTGACGATCTGGCCGGCGGCGTTCAGAATGTGGCGGCAGTGTAAACGAAATGTGCGAGAAGCCTTGAAAGATTCCGCCGCCACCGCTGGCTAGTCGCATGCGAGCTAAATAGCCTGGAACAGGGCTAATTAACCGCGTCATTACTCCAAACATAATCCGCTTGAGCGATGTTTCCGCGGCTGGAATAGCGCAAAGATGCGCACACCGATTTCACTAATAAAATTCCGCGACCATGCAGGCCCGCGTTTTCTTTCAGGCAGCACATATGCGCGACGTGATCAAAGCCGGGGCCGCTGTCTTCAACGCGAATTTCCAAGCGGCCACCGTTGCCTTCCGCTTTGTGCCGCAGTTCTACTTTGATTTCGCCCTGATCCAAATTTGCAAGCCGCGCTTCTTTTTCTTTGTAATAGCCGCTAAACCCGGCCGGTCCTTCCTTCAAGGAGGATTCCAAACCCAGCAAGCCATGCTCCAAGGCATTCAGAAATAATTCCGCGAGCACCATATAAATTCTTTGTTTGTGCTGATGCAGCCTTTGGGTTTCGAGTAAAACTTGCATCATCATGGGCAAGGGATCGTAGCCCTTTAAAGTATCGTGAGCGAATTCGAAACGAGCGCTCCAGGCCGATGCCGGGCGCGGCGCCAGCGAGGCGGCAGGCAGTTGGGGACTGACCATGGCGGTATCCACCGCCACTTCGATTAAGGTCACATCATCGCTTTGCGCCTGCGCGCCACGAAACGCTTCCAACTGGCTTAGAATGCGTTCAAATAATATTCCCGGCTCGTTGCCATCATGAAAGCAACGCTCCAAGGCCTCTTGCGAAAACATCTCTCCCTGCGTGTTGCGCGCTTCCGGCAAACCGTCGGTGTATAAAAATATTCGGTCGCCGGTTTGCACTTCCATGGATTCGACTTGGCAATCCATTTGGCCAGTATCGATCACGCCCAAAGGAAAACGCTTAGAGCTGAAACGTCCGGCCAGCGCTTTTTTTTCGGCGCTATAAATCAAGACATCGGGCACGCCGCCGACCCAGGCCGAGACCTTGCGGTTTTTGGTGTCCAACTCCAGTAAAGCGGCCGCGAAAAATAAACCCCGCGGCAAAATGCGATGCAATTTCTGATTAATCTCGGACACGATTTCGCTGATGGGAAAGCCCTTAGCGGTCATGCCGTTGAAGATATCCGCCACCGGGATAGTGCCTATAGCTGCGGACAAACCGTGGCCGGTGAAGTCGCCGAGGAGCAGATGCAACTCTCCCGTTGGGCGGTAGGCGGCGAGCAATAAATCACCATTAAACACCGCTTGCGGCGATACCAGATATTTGATGTTAGGCGATTGCAAGCCGCTGGAGTGCATGACTTTGGCAAACACGCCCTCGGCAATTTCGTATTCGCGGCGCAACCAGCGATTGTGCTGCGCCAATTCGTCGCGCTGACTCTTGACCGCGTAATACAATCGGCGCATTTGCGAAAAAGATTCGATTTTCGCTTTGAGCAAAGCAGGAAGACAGGGTTTGGTGATGAAATCATTGCCGCCTTGACTGGCGCACTCGGCCAAGGCGGCTTCATTTTGGAGAGCCGTCATATAAATCACCGGCACGAAACCATCGCCGGAGAGCGTGCGAATATGCGCCGTGGCCTCGAAGCCATTCATGCGCGGTAGAAAAACGTCCATGAGCACCACATCGGGTTGCTCGCGCATGAATAAGGCCACGGCCTCGCCGCCATCCGTGGCCAGCATGACGCGATAGCCTTCTTGTTCCAGAAAAACACGCAGACCTTGCGCGGCGGCCGCGTCGCTATCGGCCAGCAATATTTTTAAGCCCAGCTCGGGTTTATTTAAAGCATCGGCAACAGGAGCTTTCATCGCGAATAAAGCGAGTCGCGATTACGCGATTTTGAACATCTTGTGGAATTGCAACATGGAGAGCGTATTGACGATTTCCGTATTGGCATTGACGATAGAGATATTCGCGTTATTGCCGCCGGCGGCATCACGGAACACCAGGAGCATGCCGCAAGCGGCGCTGTCTATGTATTCGGTATTGGCGAAATCCAATACGAAATTGGGTGTCTGGTCCGCGCTCGCATGATAGGCGTCGCGAAATTCTTGATGCACACTGAAATCGAAGCGGCCATTGATTTTAATCGTGACGACTTTGCCGTCGGCCGACACGGTTCGAGTGAGAGACATAGGCGCTCCAGCGGGAAGTTTATTGAACTTCTTATAACGGCCTAGTGTCGCTCGTCTTTAACGGGTATAAATGTTTACGCGACCTGGGCTAGCCCTTACCATCCTTATTTATTCGCTTTCCCGCCCCCATGCCAGATCAAGACCTTTCCCGCCTTAAATTAGACCGTAGCGCAGCCCAACAACCCCGCCCACGGCGGCGCTGGTGGTATATCGCGCTTATCCTCCTGGTCCTGGGCGCTGCCTGGTTTTGGTTGCGCGGCAGCGAGCTGAGCGTAGACACCGCCACCGTGGGCACGGCCTATCCGTCCCAAGCTTATGCGCAGCTAAACGCGACCGGCTATGTGGTTGCCAACCGCCGTGCCGCCGTGGCCTCTAAAGGCACGGGCAGGCTGGATTGGCTGGGCGTGGAAGAAGGCAGCCGGGTAAAACAAGGGCAGGTGATCGCGCGCTTGGAAAATAAAGACATGCTGGCGAATCTCAATCAAGGCCAGGCCAATGTCAAAATGGCGCAGGCGCGGGTGCTGCAAGCGCAAGCCGATTACACCGAAGCCGAGGCCGCCCTGACTCGCGCGCGTGATTTGCTGGCAAAAAATTTTATTGCGCCCTCCGCCTATGACACGGCGCTTGCCCGGCGCGATAAAGCGCGCGCGGCCTCGGCTGCGGCCGCGGCCGATGTGAATATGGCGCAAGCCGGTCTACGCGGGCAGCAAGTGGCCTACGATTACACCTTGATTCGGGCGCCCTTTGATGGCGTGGTGCTGACCAAGCATGCCAACGTCGGTGATGTCATCACGCCTTTCGCGGCGGCCACGGATGCGAAGGGTGCGGTCGTCACCATGGCCGATATGAGCACATTAGAAGTAGAAGCCGATGTGGCCGAATCCAGCTTGCATTTGGTCTCTCCAAACCAGGCTTGCGAAATTCAATTAGAC
>CAZKHT010000264.1:0-3251 GCA_964552595.1 uncultured Burkholderiales bacterium | reverse complement strand
CGCCTCCATGCTCCGCGCGGGGGGCTTCAAAACCGCCTCCGGCTGACCGCCGAACTCAATGACAAAACCGCTCGCCGTGCGCATGAGGGTGGTCCCGATTATGCCTGGCGTACCCGCCACATAGCCTTCCGAAAGCATAAAACCCAGTGCGAGTTCGCACAGGTCCAGCGGGCTTGCCATCAACACCACCACGGGTTGGCTATTTATCAGTAAACCCACCGCAATTTCTTGCGCGATTTGCCAATGTAGTCGCTGCGTATCGTATTCAATGTCCGTCTTGCGCCACCATTGCGCAGTGACGGGCACGCTACCCGCGGTCGCGCATTCCAGCGGCAGTTTCATCGCACCCATCATGCACGCTCGATACGCACGGGGATGGCTTTCGATGCCGGCGTTTTCGACATCACATCATGGTGCGTAATGGGGACCAGCACATTGCATTCAGGGTAGTAAGACGCAATGGTGCCAACGGGAATATTGAAAGGCGTTACTGCCAGCCCTTCCTTGACGCGGCGCACGCCATCGTCCACGTCCGTGACTAGGCGCACGATTTCACCCTTTTGCAGTCCCGCGGCTTGGATATCGCTAGGATTCATTAACAGCACATCACGCGTACCTTCTATGCCGCGAAAACGATCGGCGTAGCCGTATATGGTGGTATTGAATTGATCATTCGAGCGTAAGGTAACTAAGCGGTAGCGGCCAGGACGGTCCTGAAATCCCAGCGAGTTCAGTTGCCCGGGCGTGGTGAACACAGCTTTCTTTTGTTCGGTTTTCCAAATTCTTTGATGCGCCGGATTGCCGCGATAAAAGCCGCCGGGCGTAAACATGCGCTGATTAAAATCGCGGAAGTCTTCGGGGTAAGTCGCTTCGATCAAATCTCTCACGCGCGAATAATCTTGCTCCCATTCATCCCATTTCACTTTAGGGTTAGGCGGCAAGGTGGCGCGCGCAATGCCCGCGATAATCGCCAACTCGCTTTTCAAAAACTCCGAAGCCGGATCACGCTTTCCGGTCGAGCCGTGGATCATGGAGAAGCTATCTTCAATCGAGATTGCTTGATTGCCGCTTGCTTGTTCATCGCGCTCGGAGCGCGATAAGCAAGGCAGGATGTAAGCATGCTTGCCAGGAAACAAATGACTGCGATTGAGCTTGGTCGAGATCATGACCGTCAGCTCTTGGCGCGGCCAAGCTTCTTCCATGCGTTTTTGGTCGGGCACGGCACGCAGTAAATTGCCGCCCAAGCAAATAAAGCCTTTTACTTTGTTTTGAAATAAAGCTTCCACCGCCTCGACGATATTCATCCCGTCTTTACTGGGGGGTTCGAATCCGAATAAGCTTCTCAGCTTAGCGGCCGGTACCAACTCGGCTTTTTCCGCGATACCCACGGTACGCTGCCCTTGCACATTAGAGTGGCCGCGCACCGGACAACACCCGGCGCCCAAGCGGCCAATATTGCCGCGCAGCAATAGGAGATTGACCAGCATGGCGATATTCAAGGCGCCATGTGTATGTTGTGTCAGGCCCATGCCGTAAACGCCGATCACGGCCTCCGCTTCGATATAGATTTGCGCGGCGGCGCGTAGGTCGGTTTGCGATAAACCGCTTTCGCGCTCAATGTCGGCCCACGGCGTTTGCCGGATAGACGCCAAGAATGAGTCGAAGCCATGCGTATGCTGTTCAATGAAGGCGGTATCGAGCACGCGCACTTTACCTTGGCTTTGAGCAAGATCGTCGGCTTCGATCACGCATTTGCATAAGCCCATGATGGCCGCGACATCGCCTCCCGCTCGGACTTGCAAATACAAATCGGAAATCTTGGTTTCGTGTCCCGTCAGCATATCGCTGATATTCAGCGGATTGACAAAAGAAACCAGGCCTTGCTCGCGAATCGGATTGAAGGTCACGATTTTCGCGCCGCGCTTCTTGGCATCTTGCAAGGGATGCAAAAAGCGCGGGCTATTGGTGCCGGGGTTTTGCCCGAAAAAAAAGAAGGCGTCGGCCTTGGCCAGATCTTCCCAGATCACGGTGCCCACCGGTGAGCCTATGACTTTCTTAAGCCCGACCGAGGTGGTTTCGTGACACATATTGGAGCTTTGCGGCAAATTGTTGTTGCCGTATAGCCGCGCCAGCAAGGCATAGAGATAGGACGCTTCCAGCCCGGCATGGCCGGACGAATAAAACACCACGCTTTCGCGATCCAACGCCTGGAGCTGCGCGCCTATTTCGACAAAGGCTTGTTCCCACTCCACCGCCTCGTAGCGCTCTCGGGCGGCGTTGTAGCGCAAGGGGTGGGTCAAGCGGCCTTGGTTTTCCAGATCATGATCGGCCCAGGCGCGTAATTCCGTTACCGTATGCGACTCCCAGAATTCGGGCTTACAGCGCGCGCTGGTCATCTCCCATAAGGTTGCCTTCGCGCCGTTTTCGCAAAATTCGAAGGCGTGATAATTGGCGGGTTTAGGCCAGGCGCAAGAGGAGCACATCATGCCATCCGGTTTGTTTTGTCGGCTTAATGTCTCGAGTGCGCTAGGGGAGGACCAGGCCTCGCCAAAAATCCGCGCTATGCCTTTAAGCGAACCCCAGCCACCGGCGGGACCTTCCGAATGCGCCACTTCAGTCTCATCTGCCATGCTTCACTCCTTCCGCATTTCGTCACACGAGCATACCGACACAAACGCGATCACATTCCCGGCATCATGCGATGATTCATGCCGAGTATGATCCACAAAGTGCCACCGACCATTAACACTGCGAGTACCAAGGTAAAAATAAGTTGCAATAAATCTTCGCGCCGCGCATTGCGAAAACCCAAATGTAAAAAGTAACGAAAATGCACCGCCATTTGTACCGCACCTAACACAAACACCACGACGATCGCGTCGCGTGTCGTCATACCGCCCCAGAGCACCACGCCGAACGCGGCCGCCGTTAAGACGAGCGCCAAAGCCAAGCCCTTTACCGATTGCCGGCGTTCGTGCGCTACTTCCTCAATACGATGATCCTCGTCACGATGGTTCCCGCCACGCTCGTGCTCAGTGCGCCGGACGCGATTGGTCTGAGGGCCTTCAGAGGATGGCGGCGATCCCGCTCGCGATCGAGAATGTCGTTGACCAGGCAGACCGCGCCTGAGAGCGCGCAGAACACCACGAACGCCACGAGTGCCCGCGTGACGGCGACGATATCGCCGAGCCGTTGGGCGAATACGACCGCGCCAAACACGAAGAGATTCTTCGTCCACTGGCGTGGGCGGA
>CAZKHT010000263.1:0-3285 GCA_964552595.1 uncultured Burkholderiales bacterium | reverse complement strand
TTCACGGACGCCAGATCAAATACGCCCTTGGAGGACGCATACTCAATGTGCAATAAATGCGCCGCCGCTCGCGCTTGCTCTAAGTTCTCCGCGACAATCAAGGCAACGGCTTGGTGATAATGCTGTATCTCCGGACCGCCCAATAAGGCAGCCGTGTTGCGCTGGCCTTTCGCCAGCTTGCCGGCATTCTGATACGTGACAATCGCGATCACACCAGGCGCCGCTTTGGCGGCAGCCGCATCAATAGAGACGATGCGTCCTTTAGCAATGGCCGACCCCACCACATAACCCACGGCGGGGTGCGCAGTCATGTCATGCCTATCGTAGGCGTAAGGCGCCGTGCCTGTAGTTTTGAGGGGGCCCTCTATGCGGCTAAGAGGCTGACCGACAACTTTCATTTGGTCGATAGGATTGATACTGGCGGGCGTATCGAATTTCATGGTTTAAGCCTTCGCTTCAGCCATGACCGAGGCCAGCGTGCGCTCCACCAGGGTCAATTTAAAAGCGTTGTCTTGCGCCGTCCGCGCATCGGCCAGCAGGCTTGCGGCCACTGCTTTCGCGCCACGGGTCAGCTCGCGTTCCGCTGCTTCCACGCGCCAGGGCTTATGCGCAACGCCGCCTAAGGCAACGCGTCCACTGCCGTCGCGCTGCACAATCGCAGCGACCGACACCAGCGCGAAAGCATAGGAGGGCCGGTCCCGCACCTTGCGATAGATCTGCGCGCCGCCTATGGGTTTGGGGAGAGTCACCGCAGTGATCAACTCACCCGGCTCCAAGGCATTTTCTATCTGCGGCGTATTGCCTGGCAGCTTATGAAAATCGGCGATCGGAATAACACGTGCCGCGCCATTCGGGCGCACCGTCTCCACGCTTGCATCCAGCACGCGCATCGCCACCGCCATATCGCTAGGATGAGTGGCGATGCACGCCTCGCTCACACCGACAATCGCATGATGGCGATTAAAGCCACCTATCGCCGCGCAGCCCTTGCCCGGATTACGCTTATTGCAGGGCATATTGGTATCGTAAAAATACGGGCAGCGCGTGCGTTGCAAAAGATTGCCCGCAGTCGTCGCCTGATTGCGTAGCTGCGGTGAGGCCCCGGCGAGCAAGGCGCGTGATAGCACCGCATAGTCGCGCCGCACGCGCGCATCGGCAGCCAGATCGGTATTGCGCACCAAGGCACCGATTTTCAAACCGCCTTCCGGCGTGGGCTCGATTTTGTTGAGCGCGAGATCGTTAACGTCTATCAGATGCGTAGGCGTCTCAATTTGCAATTTCATGAGATCCAGCAGATTGGTGCCGCCGGCGATGAATTTGGCGCCCGTAGTATGCGCCGCGGCCATCGCAGCCTCGGCCGCCGTTTTGGCGCGTTCATAGGTAAACGCTTTCATCCTTTTATTCCCGCCACTTCCGCAATCGCTTCCTGGATATTGGAGTAAGCGCCACAGCGACAAATATTGCCGCTCATGCGCTCGCGAAATTCCGCATTGCTCATCGTGGGCCGTGCATTCAATTCGGTGCTGGCATAACTGGGGATTCCCGCCTTTATTTCTTCCAACATCGCCACCGCTGAACAAATTTGGCCCGGCGTGCAAAAGCCGCATTGGTAACCGTCGTGCTTGATGAACGCGGCCTGCATGGGGTGTAGAGCGCGCGGCGTGCCCAGTCCTTCTATAGTGGTGATGTCATGGCCTTGCTGCATCACTGCCAGCGTGAGACAAGAAGTGACCCGGCGCCCGTCTATGATCACCGTGCAAGCGCCGCATTGCCCTTGATCGCAGCCTTTTTTTGCGCCCGTAAGCTGCAAGCGTTCGCGTAAGGCGTCCAATAGCGTAGTGCGCGCATCCAGTTGCATCGCGTGCTCGGTGCCATTCACCCGTAGCAATACCCTCACAGTATGCGGCACCGACTCGCCGCGCTGGCTTGTTTGCGTAGACGCTGCCGTCGCTTCGGAATGCGGCAGTAGGTGACCCGCGGCCAGTGCACCGCCCGTTGCACCCGTAAGCTTCAATAAATTGCGGCGACTCCGATCAAACTTGACCATGGCAATTGATTTCGTAAAGAAGGAAAGTTAAGGACGACCCAGAATTTACTTCGACCACCCGCCCATCAGCGCACGAGGACGTTTTTTAACGTTAGAGAAGTTTAAAAAATTTTCAAATTTTTTTTACGTAAGAGAAAATCAAATGCGGTCTCGCCCGCTTATGAATCGGATAAGCTGATTTTTGACAATATTTTAAGGAAACTTACCGGGCGTGCAGTGAGTCCCATCATTCGCCCCGTAAAAGCGCGTCCGGGAAACAACTCAGACCACCATCCGATTCGTGCCTTCCTGATTCGCTCGGCTTGTGTTCAAAAATTAGCCGCATTGGGCGGGCGAGTCTTCTTAACGCTTTCGAGCTCTCCCTTCTTAGCCCTGACTGTAATGGGCGTTTTTCTTGAGCGCGAAAAAACCAGTAGAGGCATAATTCCGCGCTTAAAGCGCGGGTATCACTAAAAAAAGGGAGGCACAGTGGAGAGTCTATTAAACGCGGAGATAATTAAGGCAGCGGCGTCCAGCACCCTAGGGGTATTGTCCCTAATGTGTTTAATTCTCGCCGTGTTGGCATTGGGGTTTTTCAAGGGCGCGCCGGTAAAAGTAAGAGCGGGCGTGTTCGCGCTGTTGTTTTTTGGCGTGGCGGGTTTCGCTTATGCGGTGCTGAGCACCAGCACCGTCTCCCCGACCGCGCCTCCCGAGGCGTCGCGGGAATTCGGTGTAGGGATTGTGCAGATAGGGCAAAAAATTGGCGGAGTGGAGGGTGGCTCGTTCGTGAATTACGCAGAGGATGGGCGCTTTTCTGGACGACAAGAAACTTTCGTGGACGGGCAAGGTCAGCGTATACCCGTCAGCGGCACTTGGACATTCAGCAAAATCGCCAAGGATCAATTCCGCCTGCAATTGAGTTTCGATAATGGCGCACGCTGGCAAGGCACGTTTAACATCGTCAGCCGCGACCGCATCCACAACATAGACGAAAACTATGACGCGGTGAGAGCGCATAGGTAATCCGCGGCACTGACTCTCACCTGAGATCTGAGGCGTAAGCATGAGCACAACGTTGCCCGAGATTTATTTAGTGCGCCATGGCGAAACCGCCTGGTCCCAAAGCGGGCAACATACCGGCCGCACAGACATTCCACTCACCGCAAGCGGCGAGGCCGCGGCGCGGGAATTGCAATCGCGCTTGGAACAAATCCATTTTCAAAAAGTTTATAGTCGGGTATTTCTTTCCCTTTGTAAAT
>CAZKHT010000262.1:0-3293 GCA_964552595.1 uncultured Burkholderiales bacterium | reverse complement strand
CCAGCGCCGTTTTTCGACCACTTCCTGATGCATCATGGAGATCTGGCCCGCCGGACCACCAAAGCTAATGAAGCCCAATTTCAGCCAATATTTAAACGCGCTGCCTAGGCTAACGGGGCTGGGTGCGGTCGTGGGCACTGCGGACATATTTTCTCCCTATTGAAATTGTGGGCGTGAGATGAAAGCGCTAGGCAAGGGCTGCGCTGAAAGCCAAATGCAAATCATCAAAAACTCGCATCGCTTCGTTTAATAATTTATCGTCGTTTGCGTGCCGCTGTTGCACCGCGCGCAATAGCAATTCAATGCCTGGCGCTTCCGGCACCGGAATCCCACCCACGTCTAGATAATGAACCAAATCTGCCATGCGCTTTAGGCCGGCATGATGTTCCAAATCGAAACTCGCCAGCAAAACCTCGAAGCTCACGCGCGCGCCGACATGCGTAAATTGTGCGCCGTCGAAATCGAATCCCAAGGCCTGTTTGGGACAATCCTTGGGCTTATCCAGCCAAAGAAAGCGCGCTTTCTTGTCTATGAATCGCCGTATCAGCCAGGCGCTGGCCATGCGGTCCACCCATAAATGCTTACGCGTGGCCCATTGCCGATTTTGGTAAAGCGTCTTGTCCAACACCTTTATTTTTTTACCGGCCACCGCTTGCGGCTCATCGGGGGCCAGATAGCGGCTAACGGCGGCGCTGAGCTCTTGAAACGCACGTAAGCCCTGCTCGCGTGCGGCACCCGGAAAGTAGTCGATAGCCAAAGTCTCGTCCAAATCGCGCTGCAAGGTTTTTAAATTGCGCCGCAACACCGGCGGTGCGAGTTTTTTTAAACTGCCTTGCAATTGCCGACTGGCATCACTCACGCGCACATA
Organism: uncultured Burkholderiales bacterium; assembly: GCA_964552595.1. Lineage (GTDB taxonomy): Bacteria > Pseudomonadota > Gammaproteobacteria > Burkholderiales > Thiobacteraceae > RBG-16-58-11. The sequence continues at coordinate 2,425 of CAZKHT010000262.1, read as the reverse complement.
ATCTTGGGTGCGATCAAATAAGGCGATAAACAGTTGCTCTTGCTGCGCCGACAGGCTTTGCATGGTGAGTACCTGCGCCGTTCCCCCTGCCGCCGCCACTTCCTCCGCCTGGGTGTTCAAGGCCTCGCGCGCCGCTGCGCTGTCCGGCAAAAGATACACACCATCGCGCAATACCCCGCACCCTAAGCTTTTTAAGGCCCGCCACACACGCATGCGTTCCGTGGCGTTGGAGGTCGGCAAACTCATGACCAGGGCTATCCAAGGCTGCATATAATGATTATTATTTACTCTACATGTTTGTAGTATATATAACAATCAGTCTAACGGAGACAACTCAAAATGCAAACCTTTTTTATACAGACTTTATTTGGGGTCTTACTGAGCCTCCCCTTATCCGCATTGTCCGCGGCTTTGGTGCTCAAGCCTGTGCAAGTCGCACCTGGGGTTTACGCGGTGATAGGTGACTTGAATATGCAGACCTATACCAACGAGGGCCTGAATAACAACTTAGGATTTGTTGTCACTGCGCAAGGCGTAGTAGTTTGGAATAGCGGGCCTAGCGTACGAGTCGCGCAAGCCCTGCACACGGCGATTAAGAAAATCACGCCTCAGCCAGTGAAGTGGGTGATTAACGGCAATTCGCAAAGCCATTATTGGCTAGGCAATGCTTATTTCAAACAGCTGAATGTCCCCATCCTGGCGCACCCCGCCGCCGAAAAAACCATGCGGGAAATGGGCGCCGCGCAATTGCAAAATACGCAGGCGGTTTTAAAAGAAAAAGCCAATCAAACGACGCTGGCTTACCCAACTCAAATGGTCAGCGACGCGCAAACACTCAAGTTAGGCGACACGCTCATGATAATCCGCTATTTCGGACCAGCGCATACCCAGGGAGATTTGGTGCTGTGGCTGCCGCAACAAAAAATCCTTTTCAGCGGCGACTTGGTTTTCACCGAGCGCATGCTAGGCGTGTTGCCTATAGGCGATACCGCCGGTTGGCTGAAGGCTATCGATCAAGCCGTGGCGCTTCGTCCCAGAATAATCATTCCGGGTCATGGCCATCCCACTGACATCAAAAAAGCCAGCGCCGATACCCAAGCCTACTTAACGTTTTTACGCAGCGGGGTAAAGGCCGTGCTCGCCAAAAATGGCTCGCTGCAAGACGCGGTGGAGGGCATAGATCAAAGTCGATTTAAATATTTACTCAATTACGATCTTTTGGCTAAGCGCAACGCCAACCAGGTTTATACCGAGATGGAGCAAGCGGCGTTTTAATCTTTTTGGACTGATCTAAAGGCGCGCCTATAATCTGGGCACCATGACCGCCGCCGTACATCCGAAAAAAGCCCTGTATGTGCACCTCGCCCGGGTTGCCAAAGCATTAGGCAGCCCCGGCCGGCTGGAATTACTGGAAGCCCTGGCGCAGGGCGAACGTAGCGTGGATGCCTTGGCCCAAGCCAGCGGTTTATCGGTCGCGAATACCTCGCATCATTTACAAACCTTGCGCGATGGCGGATTAGTGCAGTCACGCCGTGAAGGCTTGCAAATCATTTATGCCCTCGCCGATTCCGACATTCCTAAACTCTTAAGCTGCTTAGGACAAATCGCGACGCGCCAAGTCGCCGAAGTCGAGCGCATCATGCGCGATCATTTCGATGAGCGCGATGGCATTACGCCGGTGAAACGCGATGAATTAATGCGCCTGGTCAAAAAAGGCGAAGCCACTATCGTCGACGTCCGCCCCGAAGCCGAATTCCGCGCCGGACATATACGCGGGGCTATCAATATTCCCCTAGAAACGCTGCCACGGCGTTTAAAAAACTTGCCGAAAGAACAAGAAATCGTCGCTTACTGCCGTGGACCTTACTGCCTGTTCGCGGTCGATGCGATCCAGCAATTACGCAAAAAAGGCTACCGCGCGCGCAGGCTGGAAGACGGGTTTCCCGAATGGAAAGCCGAGAAGCTGCCGATCGCGGAAGGCGAATAATCGCACCACACCCTTTTTTGTTTTGTTAGCCGCGCGCCTCATCTAGCTGCGCATCTTGACTTCCAGACATGGTACAGCTTAAGCTTATTCAAATAATCATTTGAATACTTGAATTTCTGAGCTGGAGAGGCCCCATGTTTTTTAAACAACTTGCCACTAAAGGCGCGTCCCTTTCTTATTTATTCGGATGCGGTAGCAAGGGCAAGGCCGTCGCGGTGGATGTGGTCGCGGGCGACGAGCCGTGGTTTATTGCCGAGGCAGCCAAGGCGCAGGTACAGATCACGCATGTCATAGATACCCATTTACACGCCGATCATTATTCGGGGAGTCGCAGCCTGGCGAAACTAGCCGGTGCCCAGTATTGTTTACATGAGGCTAGCGCGGCGGCGGTGAAGTTTCCATTTTATGCTTTGCGCGACGCCGACTTGATTGATGTCG
>CAZKHT010000261.1:0-3339 GCA_964552595.1 uncultured Burkholderiales bacterium | reverse complement strand
GCATGGTTTGATAGCCATCCATTTCCGGCATCATCACGTCCATTAATACGACGTCGATATCCGGCGTCTTTTGTAAAAGGGCGATGGCGTCGCGACCGTTCTCCGCCGATAACACTTCCATGTTTTGCTGCTCCAATACCGCGGTCAGCGAGAAGATATTACGCACGTCGTCATCCACCACCAGGACCCGCTTGCCGGCCAAGAAGGGATCGTGTTTACGGACTTGTTCCAGAATCTTGCGTTTGGGTTCCGGCAGATTCGCTTCGACTCTATGCAAGAACAACGATACTTCGTTCAAAAGGCTTTCGCGGGAACGCACGTCTTTCACAATGATGGACTTGGATGCTTCCTTCAACCGCGCTTCGCCTTCTTTTCCGAGTTTCTTAGGCGCATTGACGATGATGGGCAGGGCGCGCAGATTCGGTTCTTTCTTGATGTCGTCTATCAAATCGAATCCCATGGCGTCGGGCAAGTTCAAATCCAGCACCATGCAGTCGTAGGATTTTTCTTTCAGCGCGGCCATGGCATCCTCGCTACTGTTGACTTGGGTGACATGCACATCGTCATCGCCTATAAGGGTCGCGATGCTGTCTTTTTCGCTGTCTTTGCTTTCAACTACCAGCAGGCTTTTTTCCTTGCGCGCGATAAAGTCTTCCATGCGCGCGAAGGTTTGGGTCAATGCCTGTTCGTCGGCGGGCTTAGTGACATAGCCCCAGGCACCCAGACGCCGACCACGCTCGGCCTCTCTGTCGACGGAAATAATGTGCACCGGAATATGCCGGGTGGTGGGCTCGTGCTTCAATTGGTCCAGCACCGCCCAGCCGGTGGTGTCGGGCAGTTGTAAATCCAAAGTGATGGCGCTCGGTTGATATTGCTTAGCCAAGGCGACGGCGGATTGCCCCTGCATCGCGACCAAGGCCTTAAAGCCGTTTTCGTGCGCGAAATCCAATAAGATGCTGGCAAAGCGCGGATCGTCCTCGACTATCATAATGACGCGATCTCCCGGCTGTATGCTGGTTCTATCGTCATCGATTTTTTCCGACATCAAGGTGACAGGCGCGAGGTCGGCTCCCGAATGATCGACATGATGTGCCGGCACAGTAACGCTAGGTTGGGGAGCGGGGATGGCCGCGGCGCGGGGTGTTGAGCCCATGGGTTCCGGCGCCGGCAATTGCGGCGTCTCGATTTTCACTGGCATGGTGTAGTGCAAGGGCAGGTACAAAGTGAAAGTGCTGCCCTGGCGATGGGCGCTTTCCAGGGTAATTTCACCACCCAATAGACGTGCCAATTCCCGGCTGATCGCCAGACCCAAACCGGTGCCGCCATACTTACGGCTGGTGGTACCGTCGGCTTGCTGGAAGGCTTCGAAAATCACTTGTTGTTTATCCGGGGAAATCCCTATGCCGGTATCGGTGACGGCAAAGGCGATGACGGTCGCGGCTTTACTCAACACCGGATGATCAGGACTCCAGCCATGCGTGGCGGGCCACATCTGCAAGGTCACGGCGCCGTGCGGAGTGAATTTAAAGGCATTCGAGAGTAGATTTTTCACGATCTGCTTCACCCTGCGTTCGTCGGTGAAAATAGAGTTCGGTAAGACGTCGGACAGGTCCACATTAAAGGCCAGCTTTTTATTGTCGGCGACATGGCGAAAGGTTTGTTCCACGAAATCGCGCAGCTCGCCAAAACCGACTTCTGAAATATCGGCGGTGACCGTCCCCGATTCGATTTTCGACAAATCCAAAATATCATTAATCAAATGCAGCAAGTCGTCGCCCGAGGCGTGGATAGTGCGCGCGTACTCGACTTGTTTATCCGTCAAGTTTTTATCCGGGTTGTCGCGCAGTTGTTGCGATAGCAAGAGCAAGCTATTCAGCGGCGTGCGCAATTCGTGCGACATATTGGCCAGGAACTCGGATTTGTATTTGGAAGTCAGGGCCAACTGCGCGGCTTTTTCTTCCAAGGACATACGCGCGATTTCCACCTCGGCGTTCTTGCGTTCCACCTCGGCATTTTGCGCCGCCAGCAAGCTGGCTTTTTCTTCCAGCTCTTGATTGGTTTGCTGCAATTCTTCTTGCTGACTCTGTAGCTCTTGCGCCATTTTTTGCGATTGCTGCAACAGCGCTTCGGTACGCGAGTTGGCTTCGATGGTGTTGAGCACGATGCCGATACTTTCCGTGAGCTGTTCCAAGAAGGCCAAGTGGGTGGGGCTGAATTGCTCGAAGGAAGCGAGTTCGATGACGGCCTTCGTGGCGGCTTCGAACATCACCGGCAAGACCACGATATTCAAGGGCGTGGCTTCGCCTAAGCCGGAATTGATTTGCACATAATTGGCGGGCACATTGGTGATGAGCACGCGTTTTTTCTCCAGCGCGCATTCGCCGATCAAGCCTTCGCCCAAACGGAATTGCTTGAACAAACCTTTGCGTTCTTTATAGGCATAGCTGGCTTGCATGGTCAGCACTGGCTCGCCGTCGCGCTCTTCCTTAATGTAAAACACGCCGTGCTGTGCTTTCACTAAAGGCGCTAACTCGGACAAAATCAGCTTGGTCACCGTGAACATCTCGCGCTGGCCTTGCAACATACGGGTGAATTTCGCGAGGTTGGTTTTCAGCCAGTCTTGCTCATTGTTCTTGTCCGTGGTGTCTTTCAAGTTGCGGATCATCTCGTTCACGTTATCTTTGAGATCCGCCACCTCGCCTTTGGCATCCACTTGAATGTTGCGTGTCAAGTCGCCCTTGGTCACGGCGGTCGCCACATCGGCAATCGCGCGCACCTGGGTGGTCAGGTTGGCCGCCAAGCCGTTGACGTTTTCGGTTAAGTCTTTCCAGGTACCTGCTGCGCCGGGCACATTGGCCTGGCCGCCTAGCTTGCCTTCCACGCCCACCTCGCGCGCCACGCTGGTCACCTGATCGGCGAACAGCGCCAAGGTGTCGGTCATGTTATTAATCGTGTCGGCCAGTTCCGCGATTTCGCCTTTGGCTTCCACGGTGAGTTTTTTCTTCAAGTCGCCCATGGCCACGGCGGTCACCACTTTCGCGATACCGCGCACCTGGCTGGTGAGGTTAGACGCCATGAAGTTCACGTTATCGGTTAAGTCTTTCCAGGTACCCGACACGCCGCGCACGATGGCCTGGCCGCCAAGCTTGCCTTCGGTGCCGACCTCACGCGCCACCCGGGTTACCTCCGCCGCGAAGGTACTTAATTGATCCACCATGGGGTTCACGGTTTTTTTTAAATGGAAAAATTCGCCTTCCACGTCCAAGGTGGAATTCCCGGGTGTAGGGACAGTGGGCAACACCTGGGGTGCCCTCCGCGATTTAAAACACTATACACTTA
>CAZKHT010000260.1:0-3344 GCA_964552595.1 uncultured Burkholderiales bacterium | reverse complement strand
CCCTTCCACGTTCAACGAACATACCGTGGTCGAGTTGTACTCCAAGTAACCTCATCTACTGAACGGGGAACGATTCATGCAAAGCAGCGCAACCGAATTTTTGAAGCCACGCGTCGTCGACGTGGAGCAAGTATCGCCTTTACGCGCCCGAGTGGTCATGGAGCCGTTCGAACGCGGCTATGGTCATACCCTAGGCAATGCCCTGCGTCGCATTTTGTTGTCTTCCATGCCCGGCTATGCCATCACCCAAGTCAAAATCGACGGCGTGTTGCATGAGTACTCCGCGCTAGAAGGCGTGCAAGAAGATGTAGTCGATATTCTGCTCAACCTGAAAGGCATTTCGCTCAAGCTGCACAATCGCAGCGAGACCATTTTGCGTTTGGTCAAGCAAGGCAAAGGCATGGTCACTGCCGGTGATATCGAGCCTAACCATGATGTGGAAATTTTGAATCCCGAGCATGTCATCGCCCACATGACGGGCAATGGCTCTTTGAATATCGAAATCAAAATCGAGCAAGGCCGTGGCTATCAGCCCGTCGCTTCGCGCCGCTTGGAAGAGCAAGAGCACGCCATCGGCACCATCATGATGGACGCTTCGTTTAGCCCAGTGCGTCGCGTCAGCTATGCCGTGGAAAGCGCGCGCGTGGAGCAGCGCACCGACCTCGACAAATTGGTGATGGACATCGAAACCAATGGCGTGATCGAACCCGAAGAAGCCGTGCGCTATGCCGCGCGTATTCTGATGGATCAGCTCGGCGTGTTTGCCGATCTGAAAGGCACGCCTGCAATCACCGAAACACCCCGTGCCCCGGCCATTGATCCGATCTTGTTGCGCCCGGTGGATGATTTAGAGTTGACCGTGCGTTCGGCGAATTGTCTGAAAGCGGAAAACATTTATTACATCGGCGACTTAATCCAGCGCAGCGAAAACGAATTGCTCAAGACCCCCAATCTTGGCCGCAAATCGTTGAACGAAATTAAAGACGTGCTCGCGTCTAAGGGTTTAACCCTAGGCATGCGGCTTGAGAACTGGCCACCCGCCGGGCTTGAGCATCACGCTAAAATAGCGTCGTCGGCGAGCTGAAGAAAAAAGGAAAGCATCATGCGTCACGGTAACGGTTTACGTAAACTCAATCGCACCAGCAGCCATCGCTTAGCGATGCTGCGCAATATGGCCAATGCTTTATTGCGTCACGAAGCGATCAAAACCACTTTGCCCAAAGCTAAAGAATTGCGCCGCGTCGCGGAGCCGCTGATTACTTTAGGCAAAAAACCCTCGCTCGCGAATCGTCGTTTGGCCTTCAACCGCCTGCGTGATCGCGACATGGTGGTGAAGTTGTTCGACACCCTAGGCCCGCGCTACCAAAATCGCAACGGCGGCTATTTGCGCATACTCAAATGCGGCTTCCGTCAGGGCGATAACGCACCCATGGCGTTCGTGGAGTTAATGGATAGACCGGAAGCGGCGGCGGAATAAGGCTGCGAGATTTCCAGTTAAAAAAAGCCGGCCGTGTGCTGGCTTTTTTTTGGTTCGTGTTCTTAGGATAGTTTTTATGGGCGCAATAAAATTAACGCTACTCGTGGAAAAAGAAATCGTTGAGCACGCCAAGCGATATAGCGAAAAGCATGGCACTAGCTTATCGCGACTGGTCTCGCAGGCTTTGGCGCGGTTACCCACGGATGCGCCAGCGCTATCACCTGTGGTAAGTCGCCTTGTCGGCCTTTTGCCTAGAACTAAAACGTCCGACGAGCACCAGACTTATTTGCGCAAAAAACATGCAGTGTGAGAGCGTTACTCGACACCAACGTGGCGTTGGATGTGTTCGCGGCGCGCGAGCCGTACTGACCAGCTAGCGCGCAAACCCTGTCCTCAGTTGAGTCTAAACCAGCTACCCATCTCGTCACACCTAACCCGCCGCCTCGCTGTTCGCCGATTTCGAATTACTGACGAACCCAGTGGGATAACGCGGATATTTCGGATCAATCTAGATAAGAACCGTTTGTTGTGCTACAACAAAAAGACTTCGAATAATCTCCACCCACCTTTTAATCTCACCGAACGTCATTGAGGGTTTTATCATGTCTATTCGTATCAACGACCTTGCACCTAATTTCACAGCAGACTCCACCGCCGGCAAAATTACTTTCCATGATTGGATAGGCGATAGCTACGCCATTTTGTTTTCGCATCCAAAAGATTTTACGCCAGTGTGCACCACGGAATTCGGCGCTGTTGCTCAGCTCGCGCCAGAATTTGCCAAGCGCACCACCAAAGTCATGGGTGTATCCGTAGACAATGTTGAAGATCACAAAAAATGGAAGCGGGATATCGAGGCCTTCGCCGGCGCGCCCGCCGATTTCCCCATCATTGACGATACCTCGCTGCAGGTCGCCAAGCTGTACGACATGCTGCCCGCCGATGCCTATCTTCCCAATGGACGCACGCCCGCGCACAGCGCCACCGTCCGCACCGTGTTTATCATAGGACCCGATAAAAAAATTCGCCTCACCATGTCCTACCCCATGTCCGTGGGCCGCAATTTCGGGGAAATTTTACGCGCCCTAGATGCGATTCAAGCCACCGACGGCGTGCCCCTGGCGACGCCCGCCAATTGGGTGCCAGGCCAAGACGTCATCGTCGGACTTGCCTTGAACGACGCGCAAGCAAAAGAAAAGTTTGGCGATCTCAATATTAAATTGCCGTATTTGCGCTTTGCGAAGGCGCCGAAAAAATAAGCTTAAGCAGTCGCAGGGCAAAGATTGAAATAAAACTGCGTGCCGCTATACGACGTATGCAAATATGCGTCAAACCGAAATCTGTCAAACAAATTGTTGCATCCCAATGACAAAATGCGGCGTTCAAATTTTCGTGAATAAGCTTCGGTTAATTTTTTAAAATACGCGCACAAAACGCGCACAAAGAAATTTTAATTCACCTCACCTTGACAAAGTAAAAGTCGTAAACCAGAATTTATCCCATATAGATATCGGCCGTAGTAATCATGGGGTGGCCGATTTTTATTTTAAGCAGTAGTAGTCTCGCTTCCTGGGAGGGAATATGGGTACGGCGTATCGAGCGCTTCGCTTTGAAGCGCCGCGCGTGATTGCGCGCTCAAAAGAAAGCTGCTTATACGTTATATCTCTATCGATATTTGCGGCGCTAACATTCCTTCCCCTTGTCGTTAACGCCGCCACCTCTCCCATAGGTGCCACTGCTGGCAACTTTAGAGTCAGTGAAAGCGGTGCTGCCACCTACAACATACCCCTCTCTGTTCCGCCCGGTATAGCGGGCATGAAACCCAGCTTATCGATTAATTATTCCAGCCAAGGCGGCAATGGGCTGC
>CAZKHT010000259.1:0-3355 GCA_964552595.1 uncultured Burkholderiales bacterium | reverse complement strand
CCTTCGGAGACGATTTTGAATAAACCGATATCGCCACTGCGCTTCACATGAGTACCGCCGCATAGCTCGGTGGAAAAATCACCCATGCCTATGACCCGCACTTCATCGCCGTACTTCTCGCCGAATAAGGCCATGGCTCCATGCTTGATTGCTTGATCGTATTTCATGCGGCGGATTTCTATCGGATGATTCGCCCGTATGGCTTGATTGACCAACGCCTCGACTTGCTGAATTTCTTCTTCGGTCATAGCTTGGGGATGCGAGAAATCGAAGCGGGTACGTTGGGCATCGACTAAAGAGCCTTTCTGCGTGACATGATTCCCCAGCACTTTGCGCAAGGCGGCGTGCAATAAATGCGTGGCGGAATGATTCCATGCCGCGCGTTGGCGCGCAACCGGATCAACATGCGCTTCCACATTGTCACCCACGGTGAGCGTGCCGATTTTCAACACGCCCTTATGACCAAAGACTTCGGCTTGAATTTTTTGTGTGTCCTCCACCGCGAAGGTGGCATTGGGAGAATGTAATTCGCCCTTATCGCCCACTTGTCCGCCCGACTCCGCGTAAAAAGGCGTGCGATCTAAAACCACGACCGCAGTGTCGTTCGCGTTAACAGAATTGACTTGCGTGCCCTCTTTATAAATCGCCAAGACCCGAGCGCTGGCGTCCAGGGTGTCATAGCCATGAAATTCGGTGGCTTGGCCTTCAAACTTCACGGTCTGGCCCATCTGAAATTTATTCGCGGCGCGCGCGCGTTCGCGCTGCATTTGCATGGCGCTCTCAAAACCCGCGAAGTCGACGGTATAACCGCGCTCGCGCGCGATGTCACCGGTCAGATCCAAAGGAAAACCGAAGGTGTCATACAAACGGAAGACTGTTTCGCCGTCGAGAATGCGATCGCCACTGGAACCCCGCATTGCGCTGTCTAAGACGCCCATCCCGTTTTCCAGAGTCTCGGCGAATTTTTCTTCTTCCTGTTTCAGCACGGCGGCGACGCGGGATTGGGCCGCCTCCAATTCGGGATAGGCCTCGCCCATGACGCGCGCCAAATCCGCGACCAGCAAAGAAAAGAAGGGCTGTTTTTGATTGAGCTTATAACCATGGCGAATCGCGCGGCGAATAATCCGTCGCAGCACATAGCCGCGACCCTCGTTACTGGGGATCACGCCATCGACAATCAAAAACGAGCAAGCGCGTATATGATCGGCGATGACTTTGAGCGAATTATTAGCAAGATCTGGCGCCCCGGTGACGCGTGCCGCGCCGCGGATTAATTCCTGGAATAAATCGATGTCGTAATTGCTGTGTACATGCTGCATCACTGCGCTGATACGCTCCAAACCCATGCCGGTATCCACCGACGGTTTGGGCAGGCTGTGCATCACGCCGTTTTCGTCGCGGTTAAATTGCATGAATACGAGATTCCAAATCTCGATATAGCGATCGCCGTCGGCGTCGGGACTACCCGGCGGACCACCCGCTACTTCCGGACCGTGATCGTAGAAAATTTCGGTACAAGGACCGCAGGGGCCGGTATCGCCCATAGCCCAAAAATTATCCGATTGGTATTGGCCGGCACCAGGTTTATCGCCAATACGAGCAAGGCGCTCGGGCGGCACGCCAATACGATTCAACCAAATGTCCGCCGCCTCATCATCCTCGTGGTAGACGGTGACCCAAAGCTTCTCCGCAGGAATCTTCATTTCTACCGTCAGAAACTCCCAGGCATACTCGATGGCATTGCGCTTGAAATAATCGCCGAAACTGAAATTGCCCAGCATCTCGAAAAAAGTGTGATGGCGCGCGGTATAGCCCACGTTTTCCAAATCGTTGTGCTTGCCGCCAGCACGCACGCAGCGCTGCGAACTGGTAGCACGCACGAAGGAGCGCGTCTCGCGACCGAGAAACACGTCTTTAAATTGCACCATGCCGGCATTGGTGAACAAGAGCGTGGGATCGTTGCCCGGCACCAAAGGGCTGGAAGCGACTATGGTGTGGCCCTTGGATTCGAAATATTTCAGAAAGCGGCTGCGAATTTCACTACTTTTCATAAGCTATCTCAGGTTGTACGCTTTTTAGCCAAGCGGTTTTTCAGCTTGGATCTATCCGGTAAGCGGTAAAAGTCAAAATCGGAATCAAACGTAATGATATCGCGTATGCCGGTTTGCATGGAAAGCACGATTAAAGACGCATCGGCCAGGTCCATGGGGCGGTCGCGGTATTTTTCCATTAAGGCAAAGAACTTGCTAACAATCTCACCCGATTGATCGAGCATTTCCAAAGCGCCGCGTTCTATCCAGCGTAAAAAGGCCAATTGGCGCTCCACGCTATAGCCCAAAAGGTGAGTCACCTCGGTCACTACCGGCCACGTGCTCAGCAGTAGTCCGGAGAAATTGCTTACAAATGCCTTTACTTCGTCGTGGCGTGGTTCTCGTGGACTGAAAAGCGAAATGAGGGGTCCCGAGTCAGCGATTATTTTCTGCACGGACGCGCTCCACTATGCGCTGGCGTATGCGTTCCTTAGTCGCGGGCTCGCTTTCTCCACTGCCATACTTCCCAAACAAATCCTTACCCAATTCATAAGCCGTCGCTTGCGGCTTTTGCTTGGCCAAATACTCAACCAGGCTTTGTTTAATAATGTGGCTTTTAGAAAGGCCGGTGCTAGCTGCCACCGCTTCTAAATCTTGCTCCAAAGACGCGCCTAAACGTACGGAAATAGTCATGACCGCTCCTTGTAATACATTTACAAATAATTGTATTACACAGCCGCGGATACCGTCAATCGCCCTCGCCGCGCAGTACTTTGCGAATAATGTCGATAGAAAAGCCGCGCCCGGCGAGAAAGCGCATTTGCTTGCCGCGCTCTTCAATGCTCGCTGGCGGCGCGCTGAATTTCGCCTGCCACACTTCTTGTGCGCGTGACAATTCATCGCTCTCCCGTGTGTCCAAGGCCGCGGCTATAACCGTTTCGGCCACGCCCTTCTCGCGCAAGGCATATCGCATATGCGCCGCGCCGTAGCGCCGGCTTTTGGCGCGCACGAATTCCGCCGCATAGCGCGTGTCGGACTGAAAACCTCTGCGCACCAAATCATCCAAGAGCGCCGCCAATTCTGCCGCATCTTCGGTATGCGGACTCAGCTTTTGCGCTAATTCGGCGCGAGTATGCTCGCGTCGCGCCAAGAGCCCTAAAGCCTTGCCTTGTAGTGAAAGGGGTTTACTCATATTGCGAATTTGGCGCAGGCTGACGCGAGGCCCTTAAGCCTCGCCTTATCCAGAGCGAAGGATAAAAGACAACAATTAAGCCGCCTCATCCTCTTCCATATCGTCTTTGGCATCTACGGCGAGACCGCTTTTG
>CAZKHT010000258.1:0-3386 GCA_964552595.1 uncultured Burkholderiales bacterium | reverse complement strand
GTGAGATATTTCTGATGCCGATGCCTTCGCCAATGTCCTCCAGCGTGCCTGATCTTCCGGCGCAGAATATTACGGTGGTCGATCAAAACGGCAATCTTTTGATCGCGCCGGATTTAGGCGGAAACAAAGCCGGCCTAGACGCCTCGCAACTGGATTACCTATCGCAAATTGAAGGGAGCGTGGCGAGACGCATAGAAAGCATCGTCGCGCCTATCATCGGCCCCGGCAATGTGAAAGCCCAAGTCACCGCCGATTTGGATTTTTCGCAGACCGAACAAACCGCTGAAACCTATAAGCCCAACGCCGCGCCGCAAGACGCCGCCATCCGCAGCCAACAAATCAGTGACGGCAGCGGCAATGCCGGCGCCTCTGCCAGCGGTGTGCCCGGCGCTTTATCCAATCAGCCACCGGGCGCCGCCTCGGCGCCTATCACTGCCGCACCGGGTGGCGCGGCGACACCTGCGCCGGCTGCGGGCGCCGTGACCACGGCGCCGACCGGGCATAAGGAATCGACCGTTAATTACGAACTCGATAAGACCATCAAACATACTAAACTGGCAGTAGGCGGTGTAAAGCGCTTGTCCGCCGCGGTCGTGGTGAATTACCGCAAGAAAACAGCGGAGGACGGTAAAGTCACATTCACGCCCTTAACCACGGCTGAATTGACGCAGATTAATAATCTGGTGAAAGAGGCCATGGGGTTTAGCCAGCAACGTGGCGATACGCTGAATGTGGTCAACGCCGCCTTTGATTTGCCGCCGCCCGAACCGGTGGAAACCGTTTCCTTCTGGGAAAAGCCGAAGTTTGAAGCCGGCGCCATGGCGGTGTTGAAATTTATCGCCATCGCCATCGTTTTATGGCTACTGGTGTTTCGGATTTTGTTGCCGGTATTGCGGCAGTTGGCGATTCCGCCGCCTCCGCCGCCTATGTCGGAAACGCGGGATACGGCAACGCAAACGCGCGAAACCGGTGCGCATCAGGATAATTTACAAGCAGCACGTAATCTCGCGCGACAAGATCCTAAAGTCGTCGCCAATGTAGTCAAGGAATGGGTAGGCAGTGAGTGATCAAGGTATACAACGCAGTGCCATATTGCTAATGAGCTTGGGCGAGGAAGAAGCCGCCGAAGTGTTTAAATTCCTGGGTCCCAAGGAAGTGCAAAAGCTAGGCGCGGCGATGGCGAATTTGCAAAATGTCACGCGCAGTCAGGTCGATACGGTACTGGATGATTTTCGTAAAGACGCGGAAAGTCAGTCGGGTTTGGGCGTGGACTCCAGCGAATATATCAAGAGTGTTCTGAATAAAGCCCTGGGTTCGGATCGCGCCGCCAATCTCATCGAGCGGATTTTGCACGGCGGCGACACCGCCGGCATAGAAAGCCTGAAATGGATGGACGCGGGCGCGGTCGCCGAATTGATCAAGAACGAACATCCACAAATCATCGCCACCATACTCGTACATTTGGATCGCGATCAGGCCAGTGAGATTTTAAGTTTCTTTGTCGAACGCCTGCGCAACGACGTGATTTTGCGCGTCGCTACCTTAGATGGCATACAGCCCACTGCACTCAAAGATTTGAATGATGTGTTGACTCGGCTGCTGACCGGTAGCAGCAATAGCATTAAAAAAGCGGCGATGGGTGGCACCCGCGTAGCGGCGGAAATCTTAAACTTCATGCCGGCGGCGCTCGAAACCACGGTAATCGCCAATGTGCGTGACTTCGATCCGGAGATCGCGCAAAAAATTCAAGACGAGATGTTCACCTTCGATAATCTGATCGATCTGGATGACAGGGCGATACAGCTTTTATTGCGCGAAGTGCAGTCGGAAAGCCTAATCGTCGCCTTGAAGGGCACCGAGCCGGATTTGCGCGAACGGATTTTCAAGAACATGTCCACGCGCGCGGCGGAAATGCTGCGCGAGGATTTGGATGCCAAAGGCCCGGTGCGGGTTTCCGAAGTCGAAGCAGAACAAAAAGAAATCCTCAAAATCGTGCGGCGCTTGGCCGACGAGGGCCAAATCGCTTTGGGTGGCAAGGGCGACGAAGCGTTCGTCTAAGCCCATCGCGCCATGGCGAATACCCCAAAAGAAAATCTCACCGCCTATCAGCGCTGGGAGTTAAATGTTTTTGACGACCCGCGCGCCGTGAAAGCGCCGACCGCGGATCAACTCCAGCGTATACAGCAAGAAGCCTATCAAGAAGGCTTCGCTGCGGGGATGAAAGACGGCCGCGAGCAAGCCATGGCGCAAGCGTGGCAGATGCAGGAATTGATGTCCGCGCTACGGAATTCCATGCTGGCGTTTGAAGAAGTGATGGCGCAAGACATCATGGAGCTGGCTTTGGATATTGCCCGGCAATTGGTGCGCCGCGCTTTGGAAGTAGAACCCGAATTGGTTTTAAACGTGGTGCGCGAAGCGATAGATAGCCTGCCGCATGCGCATCAAAATCCCACCCTCACGTTGCATCCGCAAGATGCAGAATTGGTGCGTGCCATGCTCGCCCAGGAATATCGCGGCGAGGAATGGCGCATCAACGAAGACCCGCAACTCCAGCGCGGCGGCTGCCGGGTCGAGATTGCGACGACCGAAATCGACGCGAATTTAGAAACCCGCTGGCAGCGTATCGTAGAGGCGCTGGGTTCGAATGCCCCTTGGCGCAAATAATCCCGATATACATCTCGAGCACTGGCGCAACTTTGTCGGTGATTGTCGCGGTGTCGTAAATTCGGTGAAGCCTTGGATACCCACGGGTAGACTCACGCGGGTGGCGGGCTTGGTGATGGAAGCCGTGGGGCTGAAGTTGGCGGTGGGCTCTAGTTGCATTGTTGAATTGCCTAGTGGCCTTACCGTGGATGCGGAAGTGGTGGGCTTCTCGGGGGACCGCTTATTTTTAATGCCTTCCACCGATGTCTACGGTTTAACACCCGGCGCGCGCGTCATTCCGATTGACCTGGGGGAACTGAGCGCGCCTAAGCCGCGCGCCACCGTCATACGCAAACGTCGCGCCGAGGACAGAGCGCGGCAAGTCATCGTCGGACCGGAACTCTTAGGCCGCGTGGTTGACGGCGCTGGCCGCCCCTTGGACCGCTTAGGCCCCTTGCAAAGCGAGCAACGCGTGCCTTTGCAAAGCCGTCCCTTCAATCCTTTGGCGCGCGCGCCTATACGCGATGTCTTGGACGTCGGGGTGCGGGCGATCAACGCCTTGTTCACTGTCGGTCGCGGCCAGCGCATGGGTTTGTTCGCGGGTAGCGGGGTGGGCAAAAGCATTTTGCTGGGCATGATGGCGCGCTATACCAGCGCCGATATTATCGTCGTCGGCTTAATCGGCGAGCGCGGCCGCGAAGTCAAGGAATTCATCGAAAATATTTTAGGCGCGCAAGGGTTGG
>CAZKHT010000257.1:0-3403 GCA_964552595.1 uncultured Burkholderiales bacterium | reverse complement strand
GCGTGGACTCTTTTAGTTCGACTGGGCTAGTTGTAATGCGTGCCTCTGGGCGGTGAAACCGTGCGCTATGGGTTTCGATGTGATCCATATGAATTTACACAAAACCTTTTCCACGCCCCCTGGCCGTGGCGGCCCCGGCGCCGGACCGGTGGGAGTGTCCGAACGCTTAGCACCGTTTTTACCCATACCGCTGGTGGACGAGGAGCGCGGTGTGTATCGCCTTCTCAACGAAGGCGACAGACCGCAGTCCATAGGTCGCTTATCGGCGAATATCGGCAACGCCGGAGTTTTATTGCGCGCCTATATTTATGCGCGTTTATTGGGCCGCGAAGGCATGCATAGAGTCGCGGAATATGCGACCTTGAACGCTAACTATTTAATGGCCGAGTTACGCAAAGCGGGTTTCGATATCGCGTATCCGACGCGTCGAGCCAGCCATGAGTTTATCGGCACCTTGAAGGGCATCAAAGAACAAACCGGGGTGACCGCAATGGATGTCGCCAAACGGCTACTCGACAAAGGCTTTCATGCGCCCACCACCTATTTCCCCTTGCTGGTGCCGGAGTGTTTACTCATAGAACCTACCGAGACGGAATCCAAGCAAAGCCTAGATGCCTTTGTCAAAGCGCTGCAAGAAATTTTACAAGAGGCGCATAGCGATGCCGCCATGGTCAAGGGCGCACCTTACACCACCCCGGTGCGGCGCTTGGATGACGTGAAGGCCGCGCGTGAATTAGATCTCACCTGGACAAAAGCCGGTTGAGCGAGTTGCCGCCACTGGGTGAGACGGTTTCGCCCTTAAAAGGCAAATCAGGATGGGCGCGGCTGTGGGCCGCCTTGCATTATTCCAGCGCCGGCTTGCGCAGCGCCTTTTTATATGAAGACGCGTTTCGCTTAGAAGTCGTACTCGCGGCGATATTAATCCCCTTGGTATTTTTTTTACCCGTGCCTCACTTGGGTCGCGCGCTCATGGTCGCCGCGGTGATGCTGGTGATAGTGGTGGAGCTTATCAATTCCGCGATAGAGGCGACCGTAGATCGCATCTCCATAGAACGTCATCCCCTGGCGAAGCGCGCCAAAGACATAGGCAGCGCGGCCGTACTGATCGCGCTGCTTAATGTGGTCTTAGTCTGGGGCTTGGTGTTGCTGGCGTGAACGGACATCGCCGCAGGTTTGCTGCCTCTCCTAGGCCCCGCCGCGAATCAGCAAGAGCAAGCTTAGACGAGGCGCAGGGCTTATTTAAGCGGTGGTGGCTTCTTGCAATAATTTCTGTAATTCACCGTTTTTATACATCTCGGTCATGATGTCGGAACCGCCGATGAGTTCGCCCTTTACATATAACTGCGGGAAGGTAGGCCAATTCGCGTAAGCGGGTAAATTATGAAAAATCTCCGCGTTCGCCAGCACATTGACCGCCAGAAAATTTTGCACGCCGCAAGCCTTTAAAATCTGCGCCGCGTTCGACGAAAAACCGCATTGCGGGAACTGGGGTGTGCCTTTCATATACAGCACGATAGGGTTAGTGGTGACTTGCTCACGTATGGTATCTAAAGCGCTCATAAGGCCATCCTATTAAGTTAGTCAAAATACCCGAGTATATTAATCAACTAATACTAGGGCTGTCAACCGCCGCCTTGCTTGTCGGCAAAAGCTTGATGCAGTAAATGCGGTATTAAACGATGCAACGGCATGCGCAACCAATGTCCTCGCACATACACACCCAAGCGGGCCAATGGACTCAAAATGTCTTCGCAACTGGGATGAGGCGGGGTGAGCGCACGTAGAAATAATGCGTCCATGTAGGCTAATTTCAAGCGCGAAGGCGGGCGCAGTTTGGGGTCACTTAAGGTCGCGTCGGGAATAGGCGTCGCCAATATCCGTCGCGTATAGCGCAAGGCGTAGTACAAGGGGCGCAGCAAATCCAAGTCCGCCGCGCGCGCGATTAATGCTTCCCAGAAATTCGGCACGCGGGTCTCAAAATGCCGCAGCAGGCTATCCAAGTCGAAGAGATCGCGTAGCCCGTGATGCAATTCTCCTTCGTGAAATAAATGCGTGGCACTGTGTAAAACCATATCGATAGGCGCCAAGGTTTTTATTTGCGGCGCATATCCGTCTAGGTTTTCCGCGCTGGCGAGCAACTTTTGCGGGTCAGGATGATAGCGCGCTGTCGGCGGCAGTATCGTGTGGTGGACATCCAGCATGGATTCGCGTTTTAAATGCCGCATGGGAGGGAGTTCGTGCATCCATAGTCGATAATAGCGCTGGTCGTAAGCATCGTGATGAGTGGTGATCCAGCCGTGGATTTTCAGCGCCAATTCCACCGCTTCAAGTTGAGATTTGGCGACCAGGATATCCACATCGGAAAACAACCGTCCTTGCGCCGCCGGCAAATCACGCACGATATAGGCCGCGCCTTTTAATAAGACGATAGGCGTATCGATAGCCTTTAATGCCTGCGCGATCCGGGCTACCTCCCAGCGCACGGCCTGAGTCTGACGGCGCGCGATGGTCAGCGCCGATTCTAAATGCGATCTGGGTTGCGCCTGAAGTTTAGGAAGAAGGTCGTGCTGCGCTAAGGTCGCGGCCAAGCGCGCCAACAAATTCGCATGGCGGGCTTGGCGTATGAGTAAATCCCATTCTTGAAGATTTAAATCCAGTGCACTAGCCGGCACCAGCAAAACATGAATGAGCAAAGCCTGAGTCGTCACTGGCTTAAGATCGCGCGACGCCGAATCGCTTAGGCAAGCACAATTTTCGGAGGGGTATAGGCCACATGGTCGCGGGAGGTCAGCGCGTTTAATCTGGCACAGGGCCGGATGCCAAAATTTGAAACTGTGCCACCGCATCTTCCAATCGGCTGTATTTGAAATCGTGGCAGCTGCATTGTTCCAATAGACGCGTTACCGCATCAAATCCTTCCAAGCCTAGCATGCTGTAATTGAAGCTGTTCTCCGCAAGCTTCATAAACGCGCTGCCCTTGGGGTGGGAGCTGAACTCGGCATCTATTCCCGCCTGGTATTGTGGAAAAATAATCCATCTCGGCTGCGCCGTCTCATGACTGCGCGCCACGCGTTCCGCGGGTGCTCGCAGATGGGCGACCGTGCCCTTGCTCGTGTCGTAGGCCGCTGGACCTATGACCGCCATTGGTTCGAATTGGCGAATGAGTTCGATAGAGGCGTTTTTCAAACTAATAGGGCGGCACATAGGCGTGATTTTACCGTCGCTAAGCGAGACCAGGCTTAATTCATCCGAAAGCAAGCGCCAACCGCGCAGCACCAAAGCGGCACACAAAGTACTTTTGCCCGAGCCCGGCGGCGCCGGCAGCAAAACCGCGTACCCGTTTTTCCCCAAGACTGCCGCGTGTATCACCAGGTATTTATGATATTGCTTTGAGATACACCAA
>CAZKHT010000256.1:0-3419 GCA_964552595.1 uncultured Burkholderiales bacterium | reverse complement strand
AGAATCCGGCCAGTTAGATTCGATGCTGGGCAAGGTTGCAGATTATTATGATAGAGAGGTAGATGATATCGTCGATCGTTTATCTGCTTTGTTAGAACCAATGATCATGGTGATATTAGGAACGCTAATTGGCGGACTCGTAATCGCGATGTATCTTCCCATTTTCAAAATGGGCCAAGCCGTTTAAGCCTCGTGGAGTATTTCGGTTCTCTACAACTTCTTCTGCAAGAAAACACACTGTTCTTCACTGGACTGATATTTTTTCTAGGCTTGCTTGTAGGCAGTTTCTTAAATGTGGTTATCCACCGCTTGCCGAAAATGATGCAAGCCGAATGGAATCAGTTTTGCGCGGAACTCCATGGGCAAACCGCGCAGACCACTGAGCGATTTAATTTAGTCTTTCCGCGCTCTCGCTGCCCGAGTTGCGGCGCGTCGGTTTCCGCGTGGGACAACATTCCTTTGTTGAGTTATGCCTTATTGCGGGGCAAGTGCCGGCATTGCCGGGCGCCTATTAGTCTGCGCTATCCTTTGGTCGAGGCGTTGACAGGTCTTATTTCAGCTTATGTTGCCTGGCATTTCGGCGCGCATTTGCTTACCCTGGCGGCGTTGGTTTTTTGTTGGGCTTTGATCGCCCTGACTTTCATTGACGCCGATACGCAATTACTGCCGGATCAAATTACCCAGCCTTTGCTTTGGCTGGGCTTAGTCGTCAATTTCAGTAACGGGTTTACCGATCTCGCTTCGGCGGTGGTGGGCGCTATCGCCGGTTATTTGGCGTTGTGGTCGGTCTATTGGTTATTTAAACTCATGACGGGCAAAGAGGGCATGGGTTATGGTGATTTTAAATTGCTGGCGGCCATAGGCGCTTGGCTGGGATGGATGATGTTGCCCGTGGTAATTCTATTGTCTTCCGTGGTAGGTGCGCTGGTGGGTATTTCCCTGATTGTGTTCGCGCGTCATGGGCGCAATCAAGCCATTCCGTTTGGCCCTTACCTTGCCGGAGGGGGTCTAATCGCCCTGATCTGGGGACGCGATCTCACCGCGGCCTATCTTGCATGGCTGCATTGAAACCTCGAATGATTTAAATCCATGTTTTCGGTCGGGCTCACAGGTGGGATCGGATGCGGAAAATCCACGGTCGCGACGCTGTTTGCGAACTTGGGTGCCGGCATGATTGATACCGATCTTATCGCGCATACTTTAACGCAAAAAGACGGTCTTGCTCATCCTCAGGTCGTTCGAATATTTGGACGGGATTTCTTATTAAGCGACGGCAATCTGAATCGGGCACGCTTGCGTCATTTAATATTTAGCGATGCCTTGGCCAAGGAAACCTTGGAAGCGATTCTGCACCCGCTTATTCTGAACGAAGTTCAAACTGCGCTACGCCTCTGCAGCGCACCCTATGCGATTCTTGTCGTGCCTTTACTCTTCGAAACTCGGCATTATTTACGCATGATACAGCGCAGCCTGGTCGTGGACTGCAGTGAAGACTCGCAAATCGCACGTACTTGCGCTCGCAGCGCCCTCACGCCCGCCGAGGTGAAAGCCATTATGGCGCATCAAGTCACGCGTGAGATGCGCTTGCGGGAAGCGCATGACATCATTCGCAATGACAGCGATGAAGCCGGCTTAAGCGCGCAGGTCGAACATTTACATCTTCGTTATCTAGACTTCAGTACTTCGCCTAAGTCTTAGAATTCACGTTTAATTTATAGGCACGTGAATTGTGTATTTAGCGGTTCTGGTCCAAAATAGGCCACCTTTTTTAGGGCTTGTCGGATGATTTGTTATGAATATCCTTTGAATGAACGCATACGTACCTTGATGCGCATTGAGGATCTTTTCGCCAAGTATGTGCACTTCGCCAGTCAAGATGAAGCCCTGCAGCATCACGCTGCCCTGCTCGCGGCCTTCGAAATTTTAGAAGTCGCGCGCGGTGATTTGAAATCCGATTTACTCCAGGAATTAGAACGCCAAAAACAAACGCTGGAACCTTTACGCAACAACCCTGGTGTAAAATCCGACGCGCTGGAAGAAGTGCTAAACAGCATTAGCGCGACCATAGGCCAATTGCATGCGCTCTCGGGAAAACTAGGCCAGCATTTGCGCGATAACGAATGGGTAATGAGTATAAAGCAACGCGCTTGCATTCCCGGCGGCGTATGCGAGTTTGATCTGCCTTCCTATCACTACTGGCTACACCTACCGGCCGATGTGCGGCGGGATAATTTGCGCGAATGGATGGCGCCGTTTCAAGCACTCAATACCGCGATCGCGATTATTTTAAAAATCTTGCGGGATAGCGGCCAGGCCACTCAGCGCGTGGCGACGCAAGGCGCGTTTCAGCAAATGGCCAGCGGCCGCGTGGCGCAAATGCTGCGCGTGGGATTGGATGAGCGCTTGCCCTGCTTTCCCGAAATCAGCGCCAATAAATACGCAATCAATATACGTTTTACCGCCTTAGGCAACGGCGCCCAGCGACCGAAAGCCTGCGACACCGACGTACCCTTCGATCTTACTTTGTGCTGTCTATGAGTGCGCGGCAAGTCCTTTGCCCGCGGTGTGGGGCGGCAACCGTGTTTGACTCCAGCAACGCCTTTCGCCCTTTCTGTTCGCAGCGCTGCAAACTCATAGACCTAGGCTTATGGGCCGATGAAGCCTATCGCGTGCAAGGGGAAGATTTATCCGAAGATGATATTTCCGAAAAAGAGGATGAATAAATGCTAAGGACGCTGTCCCTCGGCAAGGGGTTGGGTATTTTAATCGCGCTGTTCGCCTCAAATATTGCGGCGGCGCAAGGCCTTCAAATCAGCAATGCTTGGGTGAGATTGCCGCCGCCGGGGGCCGAAGTCGCCGCAGCTTATCTCACCTTAGTAGCGCAGAGAAATACAAGTCTGGTGAAAGTCGAAACACCGGCGGCAGGCAGTGTGCAGCTGCACAGCATGAAAATGAAAAACGGCGTGATGGAAATGCGCGAACTACCCAAAATCGATTTGCCCGCAGGCAAGCCCATCTCTCTTAAACCGGGGGACGTGCATTTAATGTTGTTCGAGATAAAGCGTCCGCTTAAGGAAGGTGATACCTTGGCCTTTGCTTTCTTTCTTAAAGACGCCAGCGGGAAGTCAGAAAAAGCACAAGCCATGATACCGGTACGCAAAACGCCTTAAACAGAATTAGTTCGTCTCTGATTGAAACCCGATCTGCGCCCGCTTATCGTCAGCAATCACCGTCAATATCCAATCACGCCTTCCACTCACACACACCGGTAAAACTATCTTGCCGCGCCAAATGCCTTGGGCATCGCGCTGCAGACGATACAGATTGTTGCCCATGTTCATATCGCGCATCGTCAATTCCACGGCTACTTGGCGCGCCTGGGGTAATTGGATCTCCAATGCAAACGGTCGTAGCGGCCG
>CAZKHT010000255.1:0-3422 GCA_964552595.1 uncultured Burkholderiales bacterium | reverse complement strand
CCACCACCGCCACCACGATCTGCGGGCCCAAGCCGTGTACCACATCGAACAGCGCCTGCTCCGCCGCTTCCGCAAATTGGGTCGCATCCGGCGCAGGCTGGACCGCCTCGGCTTTTTTCAACAGATTCTGTATGCGCTTATTGGCGGCGGCCAGGGCAGCGGCCTCGGGCAGTCCCTTGAAATCACGCACGGCGGCGATGCGTTGCATGACCAAATCCAAGCGCGTCGGACGCGCCGCCAAAACAGCTTCGATCTCGTCCGCTTGATAATCGCGCTCGCGCAAATAATTTTTTAGGCGCTCCAGGATGAAGCCATGCAAATCATTTACGAGATTGTCAGAGAGCTGCGCGGCGCTAAATAAAGACTGCGCATAGCGCAATAATTCCAGCACATCCAAAGGCAGGCGCAGCTCTATCAAAATACGCAGCAAACCCAAAGCCTGGCGGCGCAAACCAAAGGGATCTTTGTCACCCGTGGGCACTAACCCTATGCCATAGATGCCGACCAAGGTTTCCAATTTGTCGGCCAAGGCCAAGGCGGCGCTCAAACTTTGCTCGGGCAAATCATCTCCCGCGAAACGCGGCTGGTAATGCGCGCCTATGGCCTCGGCGACAGCATCCGCTTCGCCGTCCAGCTGCGCGTAATAAGCACCCATGAGGCCTTGCAGTTCGGGAAACTCGCCTACCATCTCGCTCAGCAAATCGGCTTTGCATAAATAGGCCGCACGACTGGCTTGCTCGACATCCAGGTCTAACTGCCGGGCGATTTCCATCGCCAATTTTTGAATGCGTTCTACACGCGCCAATTGACTGCCCAGCTTATTGTGATAGACCACTTCAGCGAGCTTAGGCGTGCGCGCCGCGAGGGGCGTTTTCTGATCTTGTTCAAAGAAAAATTTCGCGTCCGACAAGCGCGCGCGCAAGACCCGTTCATTGCCGTGAATGATGTGCCGTGGATGAGCGGTTTTAAGATTACTCACCAGTAAAAATTTGGGCAGCAATTTTCCGGCTTCATCCAGCAAAGGAAAATATTTCTGATGCTGCTTCATGGAAAGAATTAAACATTCTTGCGGCACGGACAAAAACCCGGGATCGAATTCGGCGCTATATACCGTAGGCCATTCCACCAAGGCCGTGACCTCATCTAGCAAGGCTTGGTATTCCACCGGTTGCGCGGTGCCTGCCGCCAGCAACAGCGCCATCTCGATATCGGCCCGGCGTTTTTCAAAGGAAGGCATGACCTTGCCTTGGGTTTCGAGTATCACTTCATAATTGTTGGCGTGATTGATTTTTATTTTTTCCGCGCTCATGAAGCGATGGCCCAAGGTGATGTTGCCGCTGCGCACGCCTAATACCGCGCAGGGCAATATGCTCGCCCCGTGTAAAACGACCAGGCCGTGCACCGGGCGCACGAATTGGTGTTCGCTTTCACCCCAGCGCATAAGCTTAGGGATGGGTAAGGCTTTAATCGCATCGGCGATGATCTGCTCTACGCAGGAGGCCAAACGCACACCGGTAGCAACATCCGAGTAAAACAACATTTCGGTTTTGCCGTCCATGCGTTTTTCAAAATCGGCGATGCGTTCCGGCGCGAGCTGTTTGCTTTCCATTTTCTTCAACAAAGCTGGCGTAGGCTGGCCTGCGCCATCGAAAGCCACGCTTACCGGCATAAGCTTTTCGGTAAACGCTTCGTCAGGGGCTTGATCCAATACGCTCGTCACTTGCACAGCTAAGCGGCGTGGCGTGGCATACCAACTGAAACCTGCGTCGGCGTCGACCAGCTTGCGCGCATATAAATCCAAAACGATTTTCTCGGCGAAGCTGAGCGCCAGCGTTTGCAAAGACTTGGGAGGTAGTTCTTCAGTGCGTAGTTCTATGAGTAAAGTATCTTGCATACCAGCCTTAAACGGTTGCCGTGGACTTCAAGAGGGGAAAACCCAGCGCCGCGCGCGCGTCGTAATAAGCTTGCGCGACTAAGCGCGCCAAAGCCCTGACCCGGCCAATGTAAGCCGCGCGCTCCGTCACTGAAATCGCGCCGCGCGCATCCAGCAAATTAAACGTATGGGAACACTTCATGACTTGTTCAAAGCCCGGTAAGGCAAGGCCAGCCGCGATAAGACGCTTGGCCTCTTCTTCGTACATATTGAATTGCTGGAGCAACCACTGCACATTGCTGTGCTCGAAGTTATAGCGCGACTGCTCGACTTCATTTTGGTGATACACATCGCCGTAACTCACGCCCGGTGTCCACACCAAGTCGAAGACGTTTTCCACGCCTTGTAAATACATGGCCAGACGCTCCAAGCCATAGGTAATTTCACCCAGCACAGGTTTACACACGAGAGAGCCGACTTCTTGGAAATAGGTAAACTGCGTGACCTCCATGCCGTTTAGCCAAACTTCCCAGCCCAGGCCCCATGCACCCAAGGTAGGCGATTCCCAATCGTCTTCGACGAAACGAATATCGTGCAACTGAGTATTGATGCCCAAAGCGCGCAGCGAGTCCAAATACAATTCTTGAATATTTGCCGGCGATGGCTTTAATACAACCTGGAATTGATAATAATGTTGCAGACGGTTGGGATTTTCGCCATAGCGTCCGTCCTTAGGCCGGCGCGAAGGTTGCACATAAGCCGCCCGCCACGGCTCGGGGCCCAGGGCGCGCAAAAAAGTGGCCGTGTGAAATGTGCCGGCACCCATTTCCATATCGTAAGGCTGCAGCAATACGCAACCTTGGCGCGCCCAATAATTTTGTAAGCTTAGAATGAGATCTTGAAAAGTGAGCATGCGGAACTTTCTCGCGCGAGGTATTGAGCAAAACTCTGAGCGCGAACAAAAAATCCTGATTTTAAGCGGTTTACCCGCGGATAGCCAAGGTCTTACGCGATAATAAGACCGACGCCATCGCGCGACGCGCTGAGTCAAAACAGTTCAACCCACGGAGATGAAATATGAAGGTTTTGCGTTTAGGCCTCGCCTTGCTGGTTTTTATCACGGTAACAGCTTACGCAGCGGAGGCACCATGGGGCCATGCCCGCGCCCTGGAGAAAGAATACAGCAAACAAAAAGTCGTTTACGACGTCACCGCGGGTTCTGTGGCAGGTTTAAGCAGCGTCCTTGATCGTGCCAGCTTATTGAGCCAGCTGAATGGCGCCGACCCCTTCGATAGCAAAATCGTCTTAGTCGTCCACGGCGACGCACTCCCTTTTTTCGCGATCAAAAATACAGCGCAATATCGCGCTTTAATGGCCCGCGCCTATAGTCTCTCGGTGGGCGGCGTGATTGACTTCCGCCTCTGCCGCGCCGCCGCACGCCTCGCCGGTTTTCAGCCGCAGGATTTTCACGGCTTCATCACCCCGGTGCCTATGGCCGATGCCGAAATCGTAGAATTGCAACAACAAGGCTATGCTTATATGCGTTGAG
>CAZKHT010000254.1:0-3531 GCA_964552595.1 uncultured Burkholderiales bacterium | reverse complement strand
TTGAAGAAAAACGGAAAAGCAATCGTCACCGGTTGTTTAGGCGCCAAAGGCGATATCGTGCGCGAGACCCATCCGCGCGTGTTGGCCGTGACCGGTCCGCACGCGGCGACCGAAGTCATGGACGCGGTGCACGCGCATTTACCCAAGCCCCATGACCCCTACAGCGATTTAGTGCCGCCACAAGGCATACGGTTAACGCCCAAGCACTATGCCTATGTGAAAATTTCGGAGGGCTGCAATCACCGCTGTACCTTCTGCATCATTCCGTCAATGCGCGGCGATCTGGTTAGTCGGCCGGTACATGAGGTGATGGCGGAAGCCGAAAGCTTAGTGCGCGCTGGTGTCAAAGAATTATTGGTGATCTCGCAAGACACCAGTGCCTACGGTGTAGACGTGAAATATCGCGGCGGCTTCTGGAATGGACGGCCGCTGAAAACCCGTATGACAGAGCTGGTCACCGCGCTCGCCGAATTCGGCGTCTGGGTACGCTTGCATTATGTATATCCCTATCCGCATGTGGATGAAGTGATCCCGCTGATGGCCGAGGGCAAGGTATTACCGTATCTGGATGTGCCGTTCCAACACGCCAGCCCACGTATCCTCAAAGCTATGAAACGCCCGGCCGCCGCGGAAAATAATTTGAAACGCATCCAAGCTTGGCGCGAGATCTGTCCCGAGCTGACCGTGCGTAGCACTTTTATTACCGGCTTCCCCGGCGAGACGGAAGCAGATTTCCAAATGCTCTTAGACTTCTTGCAAGAAGCACAGCTCGATAGAGTAGGGTGCTTTACTTATTCGGCGGTCTCGGGCGCAACGGCCAACTCGCTGGCGAATCCCGTGCCCGAGGAAATGAAAGAAGAGCGCAAAGCCCGCCTCATGACCATGCAAGCCGAAATCAGCGCGCAACGCCTCGCCGCCAAAGTGGGGCACACCATGACGGTGCTGGTGGATGAATTAATCGAAGGCGGCGCGGTGGCGCGTTCCAGCGCGGATGCGCCGGAGATTGATGGCAGCGTGATCATTACCGGTAAACGCGGTTTGCAAACGGGAGAGTTTGTGGATGTGCAAATTACTGGCTCGGCGGAGCATGATCTTTACGCTGAGATGGCACGCAACATCAGTAACTAAAACAAGACCTCGCCAAGCAGTCGCTTAAATGTGTCGGTAGGGATGCGGTGAGGATCTAGGGCGTCCGGCACACCGGCTTTGCTAAACACATCCAGACGCTAGGTTGTTAGTCTCAGGGGGTTTGAAAAAACGAGGGTTGTGTTACTAATTAAACTGTTTGGTCTTTAATTGTAGTGGTTATAGTTTTACTACTTCTTGCCCTCCGTAGCTCCGCTCCCTTCCCGGTGGGCCGTTCTGTGCTCCAGCGCTGCCAGTTTTTCTTGATACTCTCTCATCATAACGCGTGACTGAAGCCTCAATTCTATTTCTTTCATCACAATCTTCGCCATATGCTTGAGCATTTCCTGCTGATCTGTATTTATGTAGCGTTGTCTTTTATCCAAAATGCAAAACGTTCCTATGTTTCCATCGGCCGTTTGTAGAGGGGCAGCGTAGTAGAACTGCAAGCCGAATTCTCCGGCGACCAAGGGATTTGCAAGGCAACGCGGATCGCGTTTCGCATCTTCAACAAGGTAAACATCGTCCGATAATATGGCAGAGACGCATAAGCCCGGATGACGGTCTATTTGTTCAATTTCCAAGCCGTGATGTGATTTGAACCAGATGCGGTCTGTATCCACCAAGCTAACAATTGCTATGGGAACATTGAATACTTTTGCGGCCAGCGCCGTAAGGTCATCAAAACTGCCGTCGGCTGGCGTATCGAGGATCTCATATTTGCGCAATGCAGAAATCCTTCTTTCCTCTTTCGGTAGAGCGATTAGAGAATTTTTCATAATGTTGAACGATGCCTGACGAGCTTGTTTAAAAAACTAATGGAAAATTAAGAAATTAATGGAGCCCAAAATGAATCGGGTCAGACGCCATTATATGGCGACAGAAACAGACGGTAATGTAAATATAGTCAATGAACAGTGCATAGTAAAGCTCGTGAAAGTTACGAGCGTCCGCGCTGCTTGGGTCCTCACCAAAACCAAAAGCCGAAGTGCTAGCATAGTAGCCATTCACCCTAGCAGGCAGTCCCAATGGAAAACTTCCACGAATTAGTCGAAGCGGTTCAAACCAATTGTCACATCACCGATGCGCGCCACGCGCAGGACATGACGATGTGCATTTTCCTATTGGAGATGCGCCAATACTATCGCTGGGAATACGATATCCCTTACGCCGACAATTTACCCAAGGACGACTTGGGCAATTGGTTAATCGAGCGCGAGCAGTTGTGGAATACTTTGGAAGAGCAGCCTTACCATCCTCTGCCGCTGAGCACCGGCCGCTTGGATCCCTTCGAGGCGGAAAGCGTGAACCGTGAATTGGTGCCGGAGGGTTATGTGTATAGCGCGGGCTATGGGCGTTTCCGGCGGCCGCATTTTTTTCTGGGGCGTTTACACCGAGCGGAAAAACGCGAGGGCTTCGAGGTGTTGATCGCCGACTGCGAATACGCACGCGATCTCATCGCACCGCCCGCCGCCTTGCAAGGGCGTACCGTGTATATACGGCGCGAGGCGGTGAAAGGTTTTTTGTGGGGCAAGGTCGAAGAGTGGGGATGGAAGCAGCAGGACAATGCGCTGGGGCGCGCGCTGGCCTATTACGATTTTAAAACCCAGCCGGATGCTTCGCTGGAACGCATGACGGAGGCCGAATCGGAAGCCATGATTTTGCATGAACTGGGCGAGGGTCAGGCTGGATTGGCTTTGAATGATGCGGCCTGGAGTGACATGCTGGTCACCTGCAACCGGCACCGGCCGGAACTGTATGCGCGGGCGGTGCGCGACAATCTGGCTGATTGCTTGGTGACTTTGCCTACCTTGCTCATGCGCGATGCACAGCCGTCCTTGCATTTTTATTTCGCGAATTTTGAAGGCATGCGCAAAAAACTTTTTCCGCTCTTGGTCCGCGCGTATCAAAGCTGGGTGGCGAGCGGCGACACCATGGCTTTGCACGAGGCCGTCGCGCGCGGCCAAGCGCATTGGCTAGAAACCGGAAAACTCATGATAGCGGCGCAGGCCGGCGGTGACGCCGACGCCCGTCTGGTGGAGATAGGCGAGCGCGCGGCGCTTTAGTCTTTGTCGCGCGGGGGCTTGAGTATGCTCACGACCTTGGAAGTCGGCGGCGTATCATCGGCGTAATAAGGCTGTGCCGTATCGAAGCCGAGTTGGTCGCCTAATTCCTTTTCCCGTGCCGAAATCAAGGAGAAGCAGTCTTTGATGTCTTGTATGGTGTCGTCGGACAAGGGACTGGGCCGGCCGCCATAAGGCGTCGCATCCTTGACGACACTGGCTAAGGTCTTGCGCATTAAGCGCAATATGCGTTGTTCTTTGCTTAATTCATCTTTACTCATGGCTGTTCCGATTTTTTTTAGGAAGGGCGCAACTTTACCCCCAATCAGCAAAAACGTTTAAA
>CAZKHT010000253.1:0-3532 GCA_964552595.1 uncultured Burkholderiales bacterium | reverse complement strand
CTGACCCACAGGAAAATTGGGGTTCACTAGCAAGGGACGGGAATGCCAAATTCTCAGCAATGCAGATGCAGCATTCCCGGTCCACGGAACTTTCGGAGCACTTCACCAAAGCGTGGTTCGCGTCTAAACCGCCGCATACCGTGCACGGCTATCAGGTAGGAACGCATTGGGGTTCCGGCGCGTGCCTTCTACAAAGCCAACGGTTTCAACATTCGTTTTCTTACACCAGTGGTTTTAATCCAGAGCTATACCCGCCTGCAATTGCCCTTGCGCGACTTTCACTCGTGCTAATTGCGTGGTTGCGGCAAGATGCCCGGGCATAAGCTTGAGCACCTGCTGCCCCCATTGCTCGGCCTCAGCGAGTTGGCCGGCTTGCAGATACAGCGTGCTGAGTTGCACACCCAGCCACGCGGCGTCTCCGCTGCCGGGCTTAGCCGCATGCCAGGCGTCTTGCATTAAACTGATCGCGCCCTGCATGTCGCCATATAAAAACCGCAGATAAGCGGCGCGGCTATAAGCGGGTGCACCAGGAAAACGATCCAGCATGGCTTGTACCGTCGTCGTCGCCGCTGCGTAATCCCCCAGTTCCACCAGGGCATCCGCGCGCAAACCCAAATGCTGCGCGCCGACTTGAGCGGTCAATTTTT
This sequence comes from uncultured Burkholderiales bacterium, assembly GCA_964552595.1. GTDB lineage: Bacteria > Pseudomonadota > Gammaproteobacteria > Burkholderiales > Thiobacteraceae > RBG-16-58-11. The sequence continues at coordinate 2,885 of CAZKHT010000253.1, read as the reverse complement.
GCGCCTTATTCAAAGCAGCCAAGGCGGCTTGAAAGCGATGTGCACTCATTTCACCCCAGGCTTTGAGCTCCCAGGATTTCGCGTCTTGCGGCGCGAATTTCAACGCGCGCCGTATTAATTCTTCCGCACGCATGGTGTCACGTGGATCGCTGCTGCCACGTAGACGCAGCAATTGCTTTTCCGCCGCGCCTTGGGCTGCTTGAGCGGGGGTTTGCGCCATCGAATTGAGATACGAAACTGAGCCGGTGTGCGCGGCGGCGGACAAGTTCTGGCCCGCCGCCTGCACCGCTGATCCACATCCCAAGACGAGCATAAGACCTAGGAAATACACAGCAGTGGTAGGCGACATGGTGGCCTCACTCGCCCGGATCGAGGTGGCGGCGATCGCGACCATCGTACGGCGTGGGCAGATAGGGGAAGTGTTGCGCGATGCCGTTCGCGGTGAGATCCGAACCCGGCGCGCCTATATTGAAATTCACCCCATCACCCAGCCGCGCATTGCCGGTACCGAGTAACACACCCGAGACCACGCGCAAGGCGATGTCCGTCACGTCATCATTCGGCCGTCTGCCGTTAGGCCAGGCCGCCGCATCCGGCGTCGGTTTACCGGTGGCGTCATGCGCCAAGATGCCTAGACGTTTTTGATTCGCGGCGGGCGTAGGCGGCACGCTTAAATCCAAGCGCAAAAGATCGGCCAAGATACCGCTGTTCGGCCCCGGATAACGCAACAAGGTATTCACCAAATCCTCGCGCGGCGTCGCGGGAATCGGCACCCCGTACAGCAGATTGATTACTGTCGCGAGAGTCGGATTACGATAGTCAGCGAGAAATTGTTTTTCATCTTCGGCGTCGGTCGCGTTCCAGCGGTCCTTGTCCAAAAAACGAATAATCAATTCATTGACCAGAGGATTGCCCATACGGCTGACTTGCACGAAAGGCCCGGCGTTGACTTCCTCTTTCTCTTGGCGCAACACGGTGACCTTAGGCCGGCTGGTACTCGCGTAAACGCCTATGCTGCTGCCGCGCTTGGGCGTCAATAATGCTTTCGGGATTTCGAGCGCGATGGTGCTGATATTGAAACCGGAGAAGGCATTCACGCCGCCGAAGTTATGCGCGTCATCGGCGTCTTGCGCATCGCTTAACACCGGCGCAGGAGGACGCACATTCAGCGGGCCATCGAAGGTCGCGCCTAGGTCGATATAAAAAGTCTCCGCGCGCTGGCCGGCGAAGACGCGCACGCCTTTATCCAACTGCCGTATGCCTTGCGCCGCCAGGGCCTCGTAGTTGGGCATGGTGAAAGGCCCTTGATTTGAAGGCACGGCGAACAAAGGCTTGCCATCGGTCGGATTTAAAACCGTGCGGATGGGATTACCGCGCGGCCCTTTCTGCACCAGCGTCACGCTATAGGTTTGGCGCAGTCCCAAGCCCTCCGAACCCACGCCGTCGAGTGCGGTGATCTGACCGACTTCGGGGCGACCCACATTGGCGACCGGACTGGGCAAGCCAAATCTCGCCAAGGCGTTGCGCAACTCGGTTTTAAAACGCACTTCAAACACTGCATCATCGGCGATGCCATCACGATTCAAATCGACGTGGAATTGATACAGCACGTTTGGATCAAAGAAAAAATAATTCGGCCCGGAACTCGGTTCCTGACCGGGATTAACATTCATGATGAGTGTGACTTTGTCTGGGTCGTCGTAATTGACAAAGGCGTAGACGTCGGTGATGTCGGCCGCCGGGTCTTGCGCGATCAGCGGTGCTTCACGATGGCTGGCCGCCTGCGCAGGCAAGGCTGTCATCAAGATGAGCGCCGAGAATGTCGCGGCACAAATTTGCGTAAACGTTTTCATAGTGGTATCTCCTTATCTTGTAGGAATGAATGAGCGTGGCTGTCGAAGGCGAAAGCGATACACGCAATCGCCCCCGCGCAGGCTTAGCCTATGAAGGCCGCGGGCACGGGGTCTTCGCCCAGGGCTTGTAGCAATACCGCCCAGTGCATGGTTTCGTCGCCCAATATGCTGGCCGCGGCTTTGGCCAAAGCGCGGTTATGGAATACCGGCACGGCGCCCAGATACGCATTCGCCGCGCCCTTCTCCAGCCCGGCGGCAAAGCGCAAGACGTCCGTTTGGTTCTTTAATTTATCCAAGGGAAAACCGTAATCACCCACGCCTTGTGCGACCACAGGTGTGCCGCCGATTTTTTTGATGGTGTCGCTTAGCACGCCAGCGTGGGCGCGGTGATGGCTTTGAAATTTCACCGCCACATCCAGCACCGGTTTTTGCAGCAAATTGCTTTCGGCCCCGGCTTGATAGGCGGCGATGGCTTGATATTCCAGGGCCAAAGCAGCGTTTAAAATCGCGATATCGTCGAGCTCGCTCTTGGACGCCATAGCCGCCGCGGCGGGATGGCTATGCGCCAAACTGATAGCGGCAATAGCACCTATAGACATCAAACTGGCTTGGCGCATAAAACCGCGCCGCGCGGGATCGTTTAAAACTTGAATGTTGGATTTTTGCATTTGCTCGCTCCTTGTGAGTAATGGGAAGGTCCCATCCCCATATACGGAGCGAGTTGCAAATTGGATTCAAAAAAATGTAGGCGCGGATGCCAAGAGTGGATTCTGGGAATGAATCCTAAGGAGCCTCTGCAATAGTCCGTCGCCCCCCGGGAGGGCGGGGGTCCAGGAAATAAATATTCTCAATGTATCCACGAAACGCTGGATCCCCGCATTCGCGGGGATGACGGGAAATGTATTTTTGCAGACTTTTCCTAGGAATGAATTCCAAGGAGCCGCTGCAAAAGTCCGTCGCCCCCGCGAAGGCGGGGGTCCAGGAAATAAATATTCTCAATGTATCCACGAAACGCTGGATCCCCGCATTCGC
>CAZKHT010000252.1:0-3532 GCA_964552595.1 uncultured Burkholderiales bacterium | reverse complement strand
AGCGCGAACCAGGGCATGCAGGAGACTAATCCAATCATCCACAAATAACTGCGATACAAGACAAAAGGTTCTTGTAGACGCACTGTGGAAAATTCAACTAAAAATAGAATCCAAGGAAATAGTAAGCCGAATCCCGCCAAAGCTTGTTCCGGCGAACGCCGCATTAAACGTAAGCACAGCAAAGGCCAAATTAAAAATGCGGCGAACCCCAAAGTATGAGGCCAAGAAAACCAGGTCATCGCAAACGTGGGCCGCAAATCTATTGCCATCCATAGCGGGTTAGGAAATAGCCACAGCGTCAGGTATTTAAAAAAGAGATAAGCTTGCGTGATCACGCTTAAACCATAAGCATGCTCGATTTGAATCTCGCTTCGGCCTTCGGAAAGACGACTTAACATGTCTTTCGCGAAGGGCTCGTAATGCCCTCCCAATACTCCCTTCGCCTGTAATACGATGTATAAGCCGATACATCCGTAAAGAATAAAAGGGATGAGGAGAGCGCGTAAGTTGGACTTATTAAAAGGCCGGAGTAAAAAGGTAATTCCTAAAGCCAGCGCGGGAATAAGAATGCTATGTTCCTTTGAAAACACCGCGAGGAAATAAAAAACAGCGGCGACAAAAAACCAGCGGCCTTGATTGCGACGCAAACCTTCAAGGTAGGTCAGCAAAAATGCGACGCTAAACAACGTGGCCAAGACTATGCTGCGTTCCACCAAGTAGGCAACGGCATAGACGGCGACGGGATGGATAGCAAAAAGGCTAGCGCCGGCGAAAGCATAGTTAGCTGCGCGTTCATGTGGTGTATCTACGCCATGCTTAGCCCATATGGCGCTAAATAGTCGGCGAAAGAAAATGTAAATTAAAACGACTGTAATCGCGTGCAGCAATACATTGCTCAAGCGATACCAGTTCCAGTCTGTCCCGACTAGCGCAAAGGTCCAACCAAAAGAGGCGTATGGCAACCAGCGCGGTGTGAAGTAAAAACCTGAGTGTCCGGCTTGGTAAAGAATCTGGTCGGTAAAAATTGAAAGATCGTCAAAGACCAGGGGGTTATGCATATACCTTGCGTAGAGCGCGAAAGGCACCAGCAGTAATAGAACAATAAAAATGCCAGACCTGCCCCTGAAGGTGTTTCGAATCCACATAAAAAAATCCAAATAAAAAACGGGCACCCTAAGGTGCCCGTTACGCTATTGCAAGAACAATTTTTAGAATTATTAGAAGTTGTGAATCATGCCGATAGAGAACGCGCTTGGGTCGGCACCATTGGTGGCACCAGCGGCTAAGAAGCCAGCGCCATCATGACCGCCACCAAAGGCACTATACTTGGCGTTATTTTTGTTGTTGGTTTGCGCGTACGCGGCATAAATCGTGGTCCGCTTAGACAGCATATGATCGAAACCAATTGCATACATATTGGCTTCGGTATCGCTCACACCACCGGTTTTTCCAGCGTGATAGTACTGCCCTTTGATCAGGTTGTTACCTGGGATCTTGAACGAGACACCGCCACCCCAAGTCGTTCTGTCATTGCTACCCACGCCACCCAAATCATTTTTGCGATCATATAAGGCAACGAGTTTAGCCGGGCCAAAATCGTAACCGGCGGATACGCGCCAATCTTTTTCCTTATTAATACTGTTGCCGCCGAAGGTGGTGGTGCTCGTTAAAGCTTCGCGATGTTGCTCATACGCAACGCCTACGTACAAAGGACCGTTTGCATATTCTGCACCTATGCCCCACATGCTGGCGTCGGCGGAATTGCTCGTGCCTTCAGGCGCGCGATATGCGATCGAGGCGCTGAAGCCACTGAAGTTAGGCGTGATATAGCCTATTAAGTTATTAGGACGCGCTTCAAACCCTGTGGCCGAACCGCGGCCAGACGAATTACCTGCGGTAACAGTCGTTTCACCATTACGGCCGAATAATACGTTGCGAGAATCACCGATTTGATTGTTAAACAGATCGACTTTGCGGCCAATGACTTTCACAGGTAGATCCCATTTACCTAACTGGAACGAACCCGCAGCTTTGCTACGCAAACCTAAGAAGGTATTACCGTAACCTAAGCTGCTGTCCAATGCGGAGTTACCAAAAGAGTCGGTATTCCCTGTGCCACCCATAGAAACGAAAGTCTGTAACTGCCAGTAAGCATCCCAACCATTGCCTAAATCTTCAACACCTTTGAAGAGGATGTTTGATGCATGGCTACCAACATACGTGGACCGAGATTTAGTGGTCGTCGTATCAGAGGTGTCGTTATCGCGGCTATCTACGGACATATGCAAGGTACCGCTAATGGTCACACTGCTGTTATCCGCCATCGCGGCTGGGGCGATAAACGCACCGGCGATTGCTACGGCGAGTAATTTCTTATTCATACATCTCTCCTATCTGAGTTAACGAGTTGCGGGGCATTGGGTGCCCGCACCTACACTTGGGAAAACCTCTCTGCAGAGAAGTTGGGGCTATTGTGCCTAGACCGGCTTGTGGGTGACAAGGAATTTAGCCGTTTAGGGCCGGATTTCTCAGGCCTTGTTGTAGATTTGCAACACTCAAGAAAAGAGCGCGGATAAAGCTTCCCCAGGCTGCGGCGCGCGCATGAATGCCTCGCCGACAAGAAAGGCCTGTACCTTAGCCTGTTGCATAGACGCTACATCCGCGCGGGTAAGTATGCCGCTTTCGGTGACGACGATTTTGGCTCCCGGGATAAAGGCCAGAAGGTCCAAGGTCATATTCAAATTTGTCTGGAAATTCCGTAAGTTACGGTTATTGATACCGATTAACGGTGTCTCCAAGGTCAAAGCGATTCGCAATTCTTCAAGATCATGGACCTCCACTAGGACCGCCATTTTCAGGCTGCGCGCCGTCTCTTCCAGCGCCTTTAAGCTTGTGGCCGCGGCTTCGGGCGACTCGGCGCCGGCAAAAGCGGCAACAATGAGCAATATACAATCCGCGCCCATCGCTCTCGCTTCGTAGACTTGATAAGGGTCGATGATGAAATCTTTGCGCAGCACGGGGAGCCCGCAAGCGGCTTTGGCGATGCGCAGGTTTTCCGCGCTGCCTTGGAAAAATTGCGCGTCGGTTAGCACCGACAAACATGCTGCGCCGTGTTCCGCATAGCTTTTCGCAATTTGCGCAACGTCAAAGTCTTCACGCAACACGCCTTTGCTGGGGCTGGCTTTTTTGATTTCCGCGATGACCGCGGCTCTACCCGAAGCGATTTTGCTTCGTATCGCCCCTAAAAAATCCCGTGGTGGCGGCATTTTTAAAGCCGCCTCGCGCATTGCGGCTTCGGAAACCGCGTTTTTCCCCGCCGCGATTTCCTCGGCTTTGACCGCCAATATCTTTTGCAGAATATCGCTCATGCCGCGCCGGCACAGGCCTGGGTATAAGCGCGCAAGGCATCGACCTTGGCGCGGGCGGCACCGTTTTGAATATTATGCTGAGCCAATTGCACGCCCTCGTTTAGGCTTTTGCTCAAGCCCGCAACATAAATCGCCGCACCCGCATTCAGCGCAACAATGTCTTT
>CAZKHT010000251.1:0-3579 GCA_964552595.1 uncultured Burkholderiales bacterium | reverse complement strand
AAGGCAGGTGAAATTAGAGAAACCGCCATGCAGAGTGCGCGGTTTCAGGGGGCGGTGGCGTGTATCGGTTGCACGGTGGATAGAGCGAAAGCCACGGTTCTGGTCAAAGTTCGTTTCATGGATCGTGATCCACGGGTACTGCCGGACATGAGTGCGAAAGTCGCCTTTTTGTCGCAAGCCCTAGACCCCGCGCAGAATCAGGCGGTGGTCGCGGTGAATCAAGCGGCGCTGACGCAGCGCGAGGGACGCGACAGTGTTTTTATCGTCGATGCCGGCCATGCGCGTTGGCGCGCCGTCACCACGGGGAAAAAGATAGGCGATTTAATTGAAATTCGTAGCGGGCTGAAAGCCGGCGACACCGTAGTGATGAAACCCGTGGCGAAGTTACGTGATGGCGCGCGGATTAAAACCGCCGCCAAGTAAGATGCCGCTGATCGCCATACGTCATTTGTCTAAAGCCTATGTGCGCGGTGGCCAGCGCATACCGGTGCTGATGGATTTATCCCTGGATGTGAAGGAAGGTGAATTCGTCGGCCTCATGGGTCCCTCCGGCTCGGGCAAGAGTACGCTGCTCAATGTGATCGCCGGCATAGATAAACCCGAGGCCGGTAGCGTCATCATAGACGGCGCGGATATCACCCAGTTGAGCGAGACCGAACTTGCGCATTGGCGCGCGCGCCACGTCGGATTTATTTTCCAGTTTTATAATTTGATGCCGGTGTTAAGCGCTTTGGAAAACGTCGAGCTGCCTTTATTGCTCACCAATCTCAATCGCGGCGAACGGCGCGAGCGCGCGGCCTATATGTTGGAATTAGTCGGCCTGGCCGAGCGCCTGCATCATCAACCTTCGGAGCTATCGGGCGGCCAGCAGCAACGCGTGGCCATTGCTCGCGCCTTGATTAGCGACCCCATGTTGCTGGTCGCGGACGAACCGACCGGCGATTTGGATCGCGTCTCCGGCGGCGAAATTTTAGATTTACTGGGACGGCTGAATGGAGAGTTAGGCAAAACCATCATCATGGTTACCCACGATCCGCGTGCCGCGGCGCGTGCGCACACTTTGCATCATCTAGATAAAGGCGTGCTTAGCGTAGAGTCCGACCCACCGCTCTCGGACAGCCATGCGCGCCAAGTTAATCCTTAAAAACGCTTTGCGGCATAAGCTGCGCAGTGGTCTGACGCTGTTGGGCATTGTGGTGGCCATCTTGGCCTTTGGCTTATTGCACACCATAGTTCGAGCCTGGTACGCGGGCGCGGACGCGACTTCCAGTACCCGGCTGATCAGCCGCAATGCGATTTCCTTGGTCTTTCCCTTGCCCTTGGCTTACCAAAATAAAATACGCGCCATCCCCGGGGTGAGCAGCGTGGCCATCGCCAATTGGTTCGGCGGCGTCTATATCACCGAACGCAATTTTTTTCCGCAATTCGCGGTGCAAGCGGAAAATTATTTTCCTTTGTATCCCGAATTCATCGTGGATGATGCACAAATGAAAGCGTTTATGCATGACCGGCACGGCGCCATTGTCGGTCGCAAATTAGCCAAGGAATATGGCTGGAAAATCGGCGATGTCGTGCCTTTGCGCGGCACCATCTGGCCGGGTAATTGGGATTTCGTGGTGCGCGGAATTTATCGCGGTGCCGACAAGAAAACCGACGAACATCAGTTTTTCTTTCATTGGGAATATCTCAACGAGACCGCCAGGAGGAATTACCCGCGGCGGGCTAATTTCGCGGGCATTTATGTGATCGGATTACGTGACGCGAATCGCGCCGCCGAGGTTTCCGCCGCCATAGACGCGAGCTTTAAAAATTCGCTGGCGGAGACGCTCACTGAAACCGAAAAAGCCTTTCAACTATCGTTTGTGTCGCAAACCGAGACGATTTTAATTGCGGTGCAAGCCGTGTCCTTCGTGGTCATCCTCATCATCATGGCGGTGATGGCCAACACCATGGCGATGACGGTACGCGAACGCCTGGCGGAATATGCCACGCTCAAGGCGCTGGGTTTCTCGCCCGGTTTCGTGGTGAGTTTGATTTTCGGCGAGTCGCTGGCACTCGCGCTTATGGGCGCGTTCATCGGTATAGGACTCACCTTCCCCATAGCCCAAGGCTTCGCCAGTGCGATGGGTACTTTGTTTCCCATATTTTATGTTTCCGGCCAGACGCTGGCCTTGCAGGCTGCCGCTGCGTTGTCGGTGGGTCTGGTCGCGGCGGCGCTGCCTGCTTGGCGTGCCGCCCGCGTGAACATTGTTAAAGGTTTACGGAGCAATGCCTAATGCAAGGACCGGGGCGTATCCCTTTTTCCTACATCACGCGCAATTTATTCGCGCGCAAATTAACCAGCGTACTCACCGCCGCCGGCATGGCCTTGGTGGTCTTTGTCTTTGCCACGGTGTTGATGCTGACGGAAGGCTTGCAATCCACCTTGGTCGCGACCGGGCGCGACGACAACGTGGTGGTGATACGCCGTTCCGCGCAGACGGAAATTCAAAGCGGGGTCGAACGACCACAAGCCGCGGTGATAGAAAGCAATGCCCTCGTGGCTCTGGGCGGCGATGGCAAGCGCCGCGCGTCTAAGGAATTAGTGGTGTTGATCTCGCTGCCTAAGCGCGATACCGGCAAGCCGGCGAACGTCACCATACGCGGCATTGAACCCCAGGGCTTAGCGCTGCGGCCGCAGATCAGGCTGCGGCAGGGGCGATTGTTTCAGCCGGGATCAAGCGAGATTATTGCCGGCTCGGCGATTGCGAAAAATTTTAAAGGCGGCGGCCTGGGCGAGTCCGTACATTTCGGCAATCGCGATTGGACGGTCGTCGGTGTCTTCGACGCCGGCGGCAGTGGTTTCGATTCCGAGATCTGGGGCGATGCCGATCAATTCATGCAGGCCTTTCGGCGTCCGGTTTATTCCTCGGTTATTGTGCAGCTTGCCGATACCCAGGGCTTCGATGCCTTTAAACAAGACCTGGAACACGATCCCCGCCTGACCGTGGAGGCCAAGCGCGAGTCGGTGTTTTACGCCGAGCAGTCCGAGGTCTTGGCGAAATTTATTAGCTATCTGGGCATCACGCTGTCGGTGATTTTTTCCATAGGCGCCACCATAGGCGCCATGATTACCATGTACGCCTCGGTCGCCAATCGCATCGGTGAAATTGGCACTTTGCGTGCCCTGGGCTTTACGCGCGCCGATATTCTGTATGCCTTTCTCACCGAGTCTTTATTGCTGGCCCTAATAGGCGCGGTGCTCGGCATTAGCGCGGCTTCGTTTATGCAATTGGTCACCGTCTCGACCATGAACTGGCAAACCTTTTCCGAGTTAGCGTTCGGTTTCAATCTCACCTTGAAAATCATCGCGGCCTCGCTGTTATTCGCACTAAGCATGGGCGTTATAGGCGGGGTCTTGCCGGCCGCCCGCGCGGCGCGCATGAACATCGTAGATGCTTTACGCGCAACCTAGGATGACTTCCCTATACAGAACTAGGCTGCTTTTTGCACAATCTCCGCGCTGCGCGCGAGTACCGCAGCAAAGCCATCGGCGTAATTCTCTTCACCTATCATTTCTAAAATGCCGGCTTTTTCTAG
>CAZKHT010000250.1:0-3640 GCA_964552595.1 uncultured Burkholderiales bacterium | reverse complement strand
TTACTCGCCTTACGTCCGTCCAGTTACCTTAGACGGGGTAAAGTGCGTATTAGTAGATAAAACCCTAGAACAAGTCGAATCCCGCGCCTACCGTTTTTTGCTTGGCTTCGCGCAAGATAATGACTTGCAAGTGGAAGAGGGCGTGAACTGGAGCGGCGAGTTGCCGCAAGCCCCCAAGGCCGTGACCGGCTAAATCCGCCAGCCCGACCTCTTAAAACCGCCAGACCCCAAAAAACTGCCAGACCCAAAAACTGCTAGGACGCTAAGGCTTTGAGTTGGCTGGAGAGCCGGCTCTTATGCCGCGCGGCCTTATTTTTGTGGATGATTTTCTTGTCGGCGATACGGTCTATCACGCTGACGGATTCCTGATAAATCTTTTGCGCAGCGGCTTTATCGCCTGCCACCACGGCTTTTTGGACTTTCTTAATCGCGGTACGCAGTTCAGAGCGCAAACTTGCGTTATGCATGTTTTGCTTCTGCGACTGGCGCGCGCGTTTTCTGGCTTGAGCCGAATTGGCCATAACAAACTCCTTGAACCCTTAGAAGAAATGAGAGAAATCGCGAAAACCCGCCATTTTAGGGGCGCGCACCTCGTTTGGCAATGCCTGCTCACTTCGGTGTAACGATGTCGGAGCGAATCGCGGCGGAAGCTACATGGCTTGCGTTTATAATCGGCCGGGTCGCGTTTAGGCCTTCCGCTACATGAATTTATTAAAAGTACTTGCCACCATGAGCGCGTTAACTTTCGTCTCGCGCATTTTGGGCTTTGTGCGCGACACGGTCATCGCGCGCGCCTTCGGCGCCGGGCTGATGACGGATGCGTTTTTCGTCGCGTTTAAAATTCCCAATCTATTGCGCCGCATGTTCGCCGAGGGTGCATTTTCTCAAGCTTTTGTGCCGGTGCTCGGAGAATATAAGGCAACCCGCAGCACGGATGAAACGCGTGCTTTAATCGATCACGTGGCGGGGATGTTGTCGCTGGCCTTATTCGTCGTCACCCTCTTAGGCATACTTGCCGCGCCTTGGATAATCTATATCAGTGCGCCTGGTTTTAGCACGAACGCGCAAAAATTCGAGATCACCGTGACGATGTTGCGCATCGTTTTTCCCTACATTTTTTTCATTTCGCTCGCCGCGTTTTTTGGCGCGATTTTGAATACCTACAATCGTTTCAGCATTCCCGCCTTCACACCGACCTTGTTGAATGTTTCCATGATAGTCGGCGCGCTCTGGGCGGCGCCGTATTTTAATCCGCCGGTGCTGGCTTTAGCCTGGTCCGTGGCCGTCGGCGGCGTGCTGCAACTTTTTTTTCAAGTGCCCGCCTTGCGCCAAGTGAAGATGTTGCCCCGTTTCCGACTTAAGCTGCGGGACCCCGGTGTTTGGCGCATCATGAAGCTCATGGGACCCGCCATGTTCGGCGTTTCTATAGGCCAGATCTCTTTACTCATCAACACAATCTTCGCCTCATTTTTGGTTACCGGCAGTGTCTCGTGGTTGTACTACGCGGATCGGCTCATGGAATTTCCTACGGGCTTGCTGGGTGTGGCACTCGGTACGATTTTGTTGCCAAGTTTGTCTAAACACTATGCACTGGGCGCAATTGACGAGTATTCAAAACTTTTAGATTGGGGATTGCGGCTCACGCTCTTGTTGGCCTTGCCTGCCGCATTGGCTTTAGCACTCTTAGCGGTGCCCTTAATCGCGACTTTATTCCACTACGGTAAATTCAGCGTGCACGATTTATATATGACGCGCGAGGCCTTGATGGCTTATAGCTTAGGCTTACTCGGTCTGATTGTAGTCAAGGTGTTGGCGCCGGGTTTTTATGCTCGGCAAAATATTGCGACACCGGTCAAGATCGCGGTGACGACTTTAGTTGCCACGCAATTAATGAATTTAATTTTTATAAAACCTTTAGCGCACGCCGGATTGGCTTTATCCATAGGTTTAGGCGCTTGTCTGAACGCTGGCTTACTGTTGTATTTTTTGCGCAAAGCGAAAATTTATACGCCGCAGCCGGGTTGGGGAATATTTTTTCTCAGGGTCTTATTGGCCCTAATCGCCATGGGCGCGAGTTTATTCTGGGCCATGGGCAGCGCACAAACTTGGCTCATACTGACAGCGGCGGAAAAAGTATTACGTCTGAGCGGCTTGGTTTTCCTAGGCGCCGCAGCCTATTTTCTGAGTTTATTGATTTTAGGCATGCGGCCACGCGATTTTATTAAGCGCGGCGCCGCAGAATAAGTTTGCCACGCGCACGATAAAATATTCGCCATGTTTCGTTTACTGCAACTCAATCCCGGTTTCGTGTCCGCTGATACAGACAGCGCGGTGACCATAGGCAATTTCGACGGCGTGCATTGCGGCCATCAAGCCATGTTTACGCGTCTAAAAGAGGTCGCTGCGGAAAACGCTTTAGCGTCCACGGTCATGACTTTCGAGCCGCATCCGCGTGAAGTATTCACGCCTGCGCAAGCACCGGCGCGGCTCACCAGTTTGCGCGAGAAATTGGAATTATTGAAAGCGGCCGGCATACAGCGCGTGGCCTTGGTACATTTCAGTCAACGCTTCGCGCGGCTTTCTGCCGATGACTTTATTGATCGTTTACTCGTGCAAGGATTGCGCGCGCGCTGGGTCTTAGTCGGCGATGATTTTCGGTTTGGCGCAAAACGCGCGGGCGACTTCCAAGCCTTGCGCACGGCGGGCGCGGCGAGGGGTTTCGAGGTAGAAAGTCTCCCCAGCGTACTGATAGATGGCGAACGCGCATCATCGACAGCGGTGCGCAATGCTTTGGCCGAGGGTGATTTAAACCGCGCGGCGCGCATCTTGGGCAGGCCTTACAGTATGGCCGGACGCGTGGTGCACGGCGACAAACTCGGCAAATCCCTAGGCTATCCCACGGCGAATATCCAGCTGAAACACAACATCCCGCCGTTATCCGGAATCTTTGCGGTAGAATTGTGCGGCCTAGACGGGCGCGTTTTGCCCGGCGTGGCGAGTTTAGGCGTGCGCCCCACAGTCAAGCAAAACGGGGCCGCGACCTTGGAAGTTCATGTCTTCGATTTTCACGATCGCATTTACGGCGCCCATGTGCGGGTAGACTTTCTGCACAAGCTACGCGACGAAGAAAAATTTTCGGACTTGCCCGCGTTGATCGCGCAAATCGCGCGCGATGTCGACGATGCGCAAGCTTTTTTTGCTGGCCGATTACACAATAGATAGCCATGGCGGATTACAAAAACACTTTAAATCTTCCTGAAACGCCTTTTCCCATGCGCGGTGATTTGGCCAAACGCGAACCCGGCATGTTGGCCGAATGGCAAAAGAAGCGCGTGTATGAACGCATACGCGAAGCCTCGCGCGGCCGACCGAAATTTATTTTGCATGACGGGCCGCCGTATGCGAATGGCGATATCCACATCGGTCACGCCGTCAATAAAGTACTCAAAGACATCATCATCAAGAGCAAAACCTTGGCCGGCTTTGATGCGCCCTATGTGCCGGGCTGGGATTGCCACGGGCTACCGATAGAACACCAAGTCGAAAAAGTGCATGGCAAGAATATTCCCGCGGCGCAGTTCCGCGCGCTGTGCCGGGAATTCGCGCAGACGCAAATTGAGCGGCAGCGAGACGATTTTAT
>CAZKHT010000249.1:0-3656 GCA_964552595.1 uncultured Burkholderiales bacterium | reverse complement strand
GGAGTGAACCCAAGTTTTATTAAAGGGGCCAGAGGATAAAGAGCAGAAAGTTTTTTTTAAGTTTTCTTCCTTCCCGAATTTTGAACCGGCCAAGCTTTCGGATTACGACGAGCTGGTGAAATTTTTAAACATTAAACCCTAGGCGCCCACGAGCCGCTTTGCGAAACGAGAGGATGACAGTGAAACCATTTATCCATATGCGTGCTATAGGCCTCGCGTTATTGTGTTGGGCCTGCGCTTACAACCCCGCCCTGGCAGCGGACACGGTGTTATTTGGCATCGCCGAAGGCGTCGCCGAGCAAGCGAGTTACGGCGACATGCAAGATAAATATCAGCCTTTAGGCGATTATTTGGGCCGGGTCTTAAAACGTAAAGTGGTCATAGAATCATCGCAAAACATCAAGAGCGCCGCAGCAAATTTGGCCAAAGGCCGCTATGACTTAATGTATGTGCGGCCGTCGAATGTCACGGCAAAGGCGATACGGGACAACCATTATCAATTGGTGGGCATGGGCAAGGGCGAATTCGTCGCGAATTTCATTGTGCGCAAAGACAGTCCCTTTAAAAAACCGCAAGATATTTTTGGGCATACCGTCGCCATGCCCGAGGCTGGCTCCTTGATGGCTAAGGTCGGACTGGCGACACTGCGTGACTTGGGAGAAAAAATAGATCCGCAAAAAGTCCGCTACACCCGCTATCAAGAAGCGGTCGGGTTTATGGTGGAAAACAAATTCGCCGATGTCGGCGTAGTGGCGCCCGGGCAGGCCAAAGCTTGGGAAAAGAAGGGCGGCGTGACGCTGTTCAAGAGCAAAAAACTTCCCTTCTGGTCCATCATTGCCTCGCCTAAAATTCCGCATGACGAGGTGACGAAAATGCAAAAGGCCCTAGTCGAGATGGAAAACAGCGAGGAAGGCAAAAAGATTTTAGAAAAAGTCGGCGTCAAAGGCTGGGTCCCGGGCAACCCGCAAGAATACGTCGAGATGTTGACCTGGCTGGGCGTCTAGGCCCCAATTTAAGTTCCGATAATTCCGGTATTGGGCGAGCTGGCGCTGGCGGTATAGATTTTTTTCGGCATGCGTCCCGCTAGATAGGCTTCTCGCCCCGCTTCCACGGCCTTGCGCATGGCTGATGCCATCAAGATCGGATCGCGCGCTTGGGCGATGGCGGTATTCATGAGCACCGCATCGCAGCCTAATTCCATCGCAATCGCGGCATCCGATGCCGTCCCCACACCCGCGTCCACCACGACTGGCACCTTGGCGTTGGCAATAATGATTTGCAGATTCCAGGGATTCAAAATCCCCATGCCCGAGCCTATCAGCGAGGCCAGCGGCATGATGGCGACGCAGCCGATTTCTTCCAATTGCTTGGCGATAATCGGGTCATCCGAGGTATACACCATGACTTTGAAGCCTTCTTTGACCAATATCTCCGCTGCGCGCAAAGTTTCCACCACGTTGGGAAATAAAGTCTGCGGATCGCCCAGCACCTCGAGTTTGACCAAATCATGTCCATCTAAAAGCTCGCGCGCCAGGCGCAAAGTGCGCACCGCTTCATCAGCGCTATAACAGCCCGCCGTATTAGGAAGATAGGTGTATTGGGACATGGGCAAGGCGTCCAGCAAAGAAGGTTGGCTGGCATCTTGACCAAGATTGGTTCGGCGTATGGCGACAGTGACGATTTGCGCGCCACTGGCTTCCACAGCGCATCGAGTTTGTTCGAAATCCGCGTATTTACCCGTGCCCACTAAAAGGCGAGAAGCATACGATTTACCGGCGAGAAGAAAATTATCCATAAAGGCTTAGTTATAAAAAATCCGGTTTGATTAAAGACAATCAGGAAGATTTAAACACCTTCCTTCAGGAGAAGAGGGACTAGCCGCCGCCCACCGCCACCACAATTTCGAAATGATCGCCCGACTCAATGTCCACGGCATCATATTGGCTACGCGGAATGATTTCGCCATTGCGCTCCACCGCAACGCGTTTATCGCCCAACTGCATTTGCTGCAATAATTGAACGACTTTCATAGGCGGGGCGAACGCGCGGCCTTGTCCGTTGACGGTGATTTCAAGCATAAGAGGGTTGCGTGCGAAGACGAGATGCGAAGAATTTTACCACGCGCAAGACCGCCGCGCCGCGTGGCAGGTGGCCTTAAACGAACGGTATTTCTAAGCAGTAAAGAAAAGCGGCCGCATTGATTACAGCGATGTGCCGTGGCGCACTGCGGCCACTTCCTCCAGCAGGCTTTCAGATCGAGGCAATAAGGTTGCCAAAGGCGCGCGCATGGCAGAGCTGATGCGCCGTCTTTCACCGCGTGTGTGCGCGTTCAAGTCTAGCTGTGCATCCACAGCCGATATCAGGTCGGCCACGACGCTGCCGGCGACTGTCTCGTGTTCCAGCAATTGCGCGGTGAGGGCCTTTAAGACCGCGTCGTATTCTTGTAGCAAAGCAAAGCAGCGCTCATTTTGCAAAGCCAGCACAGCCTCAGCTTCAGCCACGGCTTTATTGGTATCGGGCTGAATATTCATGGCGGTTAAAGCTTCAAGATTAAACAGCGTGCCCTGCAGGCCCAAACCCAAATTAGCCACCATCGCCAAGGCGATTTTAGAAGCTTCTTTCAAGTCGCTGGCAGCACCACTGGAGGCGTCGTTATAGGTCAAGATTTCCGCGGCACGGCCGCCGAGCAGCATTTGTATACGGTTTTCCAATTCCGATTTTAAATGCAGCTGCTTATCTTCTTGTTGAGTGACCAGGGTGACCCCCAGGGCGCCGCCGCGCGGCAGTATGGTTACTTTTTCCACTCGACCGACATTCAGAAGCTGCGCCACGATGGCGTGTCCCGCTTCGTGCACGGCTATGCGCTCGCGTTCCGCCAAGGTCAGCGCGGTGGCGGAGCCATTAATTTCCCCCATGCGACAGACTTCGATGGCCTCTAAAAAATGCGCCATGGGGATGTTTTTTTCCTGGCCGCGGGCCGCGATTAAAGCCGCATGGTTGACGACATAAGCGATGGCGGCAGGCGTCAGGCCTGTAGTGAGGCGGGCAAGCTGATTAAAATCGATCTCACCCTGGACTTGCACTTGTTTGGCGTAAAGCCGAAACAGGGCTTCTCTATCCGCCACATCAGGCAGCTTGACGTGAATTTTGCGATCAAAGCGACCCTCGCGTAATAAAGCGGGGTCTACCGCGTCGGGGAAATTGGTGGCACCGATGACGATGACGCCACTGGAGGCATTAAAGCCGTCAATCTCGGCTAGGATTTGATTAATGATGCGATTGCCTTCCGCTTCGGAAGGTCCGCCATTTTCGGTGGTGGTGCGCCGGCCTATACCATCGACCTCGTCGATGAACACGATGCAGGGGGCATTTTTGCGTGCCTTGCGAAACAGCGATTTCACTCGCATCGCGCCCACCCCTAAAAACATCGCACTGAAATCACCGCCGGTCGCGGCGATGAAATTGACTTTGCATTCGCCGGCCAAGGCTTTTGCCAACTGGGTTTTGCCAGTGCCGGGAGGGCCCGCCAACAGCACACCCTTAGGCGGGCGCGCGCCCAAGGCGGTAAACCCTTTGGGGTCTTTCAGATAGGCCATGATATCGCCCAGCGCCGATTTCGCTTCGGTGATCCCTATCACCTGATCGAAAGTGACTAA
>CAZKHT010000248.1:0-3739 GCA_964552595.1 uncultured Burkholderiales bacterium | reverse complement strand
CCCTCCCACTGCTGGATGTGTTCGAGCAACTGGGCTTGCGGCTTATGCTCGGTGTCTTCGGCTTGGTGGGTTTGGGAGAGTTCCGAGAGTTGTTTGACTTGGGTTAGGGCGGATTCGAGTTGGGCGATTAATTCTTGTCTATCCAGTTGATTTCCAGTGGCGCGCACGCGGCTGTCGGTCGAGATTAGAAGGCCCAGGGCGGCGCGAATGGCGCCGGCTAGATCGCTTCTGAGCTCAAAGCCTTGGCCTCGGGCCTGGCCTTTGCCGTTGATTCTGGGGTGGACCAGATAGCCTTGGTTTAGTGCGCTATGGCCATGGTCGGTAGCCAGACGCGCGCGCAATTCTTGGGTGCTGTCATCCAGGATGAATTCATTGGCGCCCTCGCCTTTGTACATCTTGGATTTGATGCCGGAGAGGGCTTTATTGCCGGGTAAATCACCAGCATGGGAGAAGATGGCGGGTCTATGGGTGCCGTTATACACCTGGCCTAGAACGATGGGTCTGTCGATGTCGCCGCCTAGAAAGCCCACGCTGACCTCATCGCCCACGCGCGGAAGAAATACCGCGCCATAGCTAGCGCCGGTCCAGGGCTGGGAGACGCGCAGCCAGGGGCTATCGTTTTCATTCCAGTTGGCGCCGGTCTCGGGGTGATCTTGGCTGCGTGGAAATTGCAAATTGACTTTGACTCGGCCTAGGGCGTCGGTGTGGATTTCTTCTTTAACTGGGCCAACGACGATGCCGGTTAAGCGTTGCGGGGCGGCGGGTGCGGCGAGTTCACTGTCGCGATAAGGAGGGACGATAGTCACGCTGTCGCGGCTGGCGGTGAAGCGGTTGGTGTAGACCGGGCTATTTTGCCTAGCCGCGCTCTGAGGCGTATCTGCTGATAAATTTAAGGGACGATGGCCCTCGAGATTGTTGGCGGCTTCGATTTCAATGCGGGTCAGAATAAAGGCGCGGTCATGTGCGTCGTGCTGGTCGATTTCGGGATGTTGGGTCAGCTCGAAACGTTGTCCCACGCTGAAGGCGCGCACCGTCGATACACCGCTGAATTGTTTTGCCGCAAATGCTTGCGCCTGGCTACGCAGTTTGGCGTAGCGCTGATAGTCCTCTAGTTCATTGCCGTAGTGATTGATATCGTGCCGATAATCTTCCAGGGTAGCGGCTAATTTGTCACCGGCTTCACCTTGGTCGAACCAAGATGTTTCGTCGACTTGGGCGAGCGCAACGGTTTTGTAGTCGAAGCTCGCGGCGCTGATGGTTGATGGCACGAGCGTACGTGAGCCATTCCAGGCGGTAATGGTGTCGGATTCTTCGGTGCCATCGGCGCGGTGAAAGCGCACTTGCTCGGCGGGGCTGTCTTGCAATTGGGTGTTGTCGTCGAACAACACCAGGCTGACGATGGGGCGTCCTTCAGTGAATTTGTGGGTGAAGAAGTAATTAATGCCTTCTTCGGCTAAACGGCGTTTGCCGAAAGCGGCGTCGCTTTCGTTGTATTGGGTAATCCAGGATTGCCGCGGATAGTCTCGCGTGGTGCGATCATCGATATCGAGGGTGGCGGCAAGTACCGTATTGTTGCTTCTGTGTTCCTGGATGATCTTAAGAAATGCGGCTTTGGCGTCTAGGTCTTGGAAGACGCGGTTGTTGATGCGCATTGCCAGCACCGCGAATAGGTCTTCCACGATCAAGACATAGCGGTTCATACCGCCATCGGAGCCGGCATCGCGCGCGGCGCTGACCCAGCCGGTAATCGGTCTTTCGTCGCCGCTATCGGTGAGGATAGTTAAGGCGATGGGCTGGCCAATGAAGTGTTTAAGTGGCAGGCTGGCATCGCTGGAGAGTGCGGTGAGTTCAAACCGAAAGCCGCTGTTGATGCCTTCTTCGCCCGTGAGCTTCCAGGGCAAGAGCAGGTCATCGGGGAGGCCCGAGCCAGGCGCAAAATGCAGTTTAAGGAAACGATCGCTCTGTACAAACGCGGAGGCGAAGGCCGCCAAGGAGTCGGCGGCGGCGGGAAAATCCATAATGTCCCGATATCAAGCAGCTAAATGATGTCGGTATATTATGACATTTCGATAGGAGGCGTCAATTGGGTGTAGTAGAAAGTTTCGCGACCGGTTTTTAGTAAAGCTTCGGCCTTCTCGAGAAAACTAAGTAAAATTCAACCGGATTGGCGTACTGGCATTTTCTATTTGATAAGGGGGCAAGCAATGAAAAAAATCTGGGGAACGATATTCGCGTGCTTAGCAATAAGCGGCTGCGCCACCTTCACCTCGCCCATCCCTGAAAATTACACCGGCCCCGTCGCGACTGTCCAGGACTGGGTCCGCGCGTATAGTTCCGGTAAAGCTGATTTTTTCTATGTTGCCGAGGTCAATGGCAATCGGATTGAGGACAGCCTGAGCAAAACCTATATGGTTAACCGTGGCCGGGGCATGATCATGGCGCCCGTAACCTTGGAACGTAAAGTCCCCGATCAACTTACTTGATTTAAACTGGTGGGCCGCACGGCCTACGCCGCGCCCATTTTAGCCATGCTAAAACCCGTGTATGAGGTCACTGGCGAAATCCAGTTCAAGCCAGAGGCGGGACATTTGTATAGGGTGAAGGGAGAGCTCGGTGAGAATTACTCAGGGGTGTGGCTAGAGGATGTCGCAACAGAAACCATCGTCAGTGAGAAAATTGAAATTAAAGGTTCCGCTAAGCTCGGCATCCTCCAAAAATAATTGGCAAGCTTGTTGCGACTTGCGATCCGTTTTTTTTAAATCTTAATAACATGCAGCAAACCCGCGACACCCATACCAACGATAATCAAACCCGCGCCTAGCCTTACCCAGCGTAATCGCATAAAGCGCTGCAACTGGCTTGCAAACACTCCCATCAATAGCAGATTCGGCAGCGTGCCTAGGCCGAACGCCAACATCGTTAAACCGCCGCGCCCCGCGCTACCGGATGCTAGGGCCATGATCAGCACGCTATACACCAAACCGCAGGGCAACCATCCCCACACCAGGCCGGCGCCGAAAGCTTGCGGCAAGCTGCGTATGGGCAGTAATTTTTTGAACAGCGGTTGTAGGCGACGCCAGACCATGCCCCCCGCTCTTTCCAACACTAGAACACCTGACCATACGCCGGCGAGATGCAGCCCAAGCGCGATCAGCACTAAATTCGCGAGGGCATACAAAAATTTCTCTGCTGGGAAAAGCTGTGCGAGAAATACGCTGGTGGCGCCCAGGGCTCCGGCGATCAAGCCGACTACGACGTAGCTGGTAATCCGCCCAAGATTCGCGACGAGCTGATAATCGAGCCGCGCACCACGGCCGGGAAGCTGCAAGGAAAAGGCGCCCACTATGCCGCCACACATGCCTGCGCAATGCACGCCGCCGAGCAAACCGGTGAGGAAAGCCGCGACTAAGCTGTATTCGGGCACGCTACGCTTCCGGAAGGGCTTTGGCGGCAGATGTTAACTGTTGAATTGTTTTTCTCATCCACCAAACTACTAGTATCCCGGGCATCGCCATTACGATGGAAAACAAGAAAAAACGCGGCCAACCAATAGACGCAGCCAACACCCCCGACACTGGGCCCACATAAATCCTTCCAATGGATGCGAATGCAGAAAGAAGCGCATAGTGAGTCGCCGTAAACCGATGGTTGCACAAACTCATCAGCAGTGCGACGAATGCGGCCGTGCCCATTCCGCCAGAAATGTTTTCGAACGCGACAACGGTTAGTAATAATTTGT
>CAZKHT010000247.1:0-3755 GCA_964552595.1 uncultured Burkholderiales bacterium | reverse complement strand
AAACGCCGCCTACCACGGTGTTGATCAAGAAGGCGAGCAAGCTCGACAAAGGCAGCCCGAAACCGCATTTAGACAAAGTTGGCAAGCTCACCCGCGCCCAAGCGGAAGAAATTGCCAAATTGAAAATGCCCGATCTCACCGCTGGCGATATGGATGCCGCAGTACGCACCATTGCTGGCAGCGCCCGTAGCATGGGCGTGGTCATGGAGGGTTAAGCATGGCCACTTCTAAACGTTTAAAAGCCTTAATTGGCAAAGTGGATCGCGCCAAAAACTACGCCTTGGATGAAGCTTTGAAATTGGTCAAAGAAACCGCTAGCGCCAAATTCAATGAGTCTGTCGATGTCGCGATTAATTTAGGCGTGGACGCGCGTAAATCCGATCAATTAGTGCGCGGCTCTTTGGTATTACCCAAGGGCACCGGTAAATCCGTGCGCGTCGCGGTCTTCGCCCAAGGCGCGGCTGCGGAAGCGGCGAAAGCCGCAGGCGCCGATATCGTCGGTTTTGACGATCTGGCCGCGCAAGTGAAAGAAGGCAAGATGGATTTCGACGTCGCCATCGCCACACCCGATGCAATGAAAGTCGTCGGGCAATTGGGTCAGATTTTGGGACCACGCGGCTTAATGCCTAACCCCAAAGTCGGCACGGTCACGCCGAATGTCGCTGAAGCGGTGAAGAATGCCAAAGCCGGTCAAGTGCAATATCGCACCGACAAAGCCGGCATCGTGCAATGCACCATAGGCCGGGCATCGTTCGCGGTGGAAGATTTGAAATCGAATATGCTCGCCTTGGTCGAGGCTTTAAATAAAGCCAAGCCGACCACTTCCAAAGGCGTGTATCTGAAAAAAATTTCCGTCTCCAGCACCATGGGGGTCGGCATTAGAGTTGATCAAGGCTCGCTCAGCGCTTAAGCGCCGCAAGCTTTGTAGAAAGAACTTTGGTCCTGGTCACTCGACTGGCTGCTTGCATCTCCGCCGGTTACCGAGCGCAACTCTGGTAACCGGCGGGGATGGGCAGCCGGGTTGGGTGACAGGGGTTATCAAAGACCGTAGGGGTCCGCAAGGGCTTAATACCGGTGGCTGATTTCGGGCGATTGAGGATCTTCTGTCCTCCGTCCTCCGTCTTTTGTCCTCTGAACCCCACGCAGATGGCGCATCCGAAGACAGGACGACAGTTTTCATCAAGCCGTTCTCCTGCCGACTGGTCGCCGACTCGCAATCCTAGATTGCATTCGACGTAAGGAGGTACCGTGGGTCTCAATCTTGAGAAGAAGCAAGAAGTCGTAGCCGAAGTCAGCGCGCAACTGGCGCAGGCGCAAGCCGTGATTCTTGCAGATTACCGCGGCCTGGAAGCGGGTGATATGACGGCCTTGCGAGCGAAAGCGCGCAGCGCCGGCGTGTATTTCCGTGTGCTCAAAAATACCCTGGTGCGGCGCGCAGTCGCGGACACCCCATTTGCTCCGCTCGCGGAAAAAATGGTGGGTCCTTTAGCGTTTGCGATTTGTGCTGACCCGGTTGCTGCAGCAAAAGTACTCAACGATTTTGCCAAAGGTAATGAACACTTCGTGATCAAGGGCGGCGCCATGCCGAACGTGATGATGGGGGCGAAAGAAGTCGGCAGTCTTGCCGCGCTGCCTTCGCGTGATGAATTACTGGCCAAACTCATGGGCACCATGCAAGCACCGGTGGCGCAATTCGTGCGCACGCTCAACGAAGTGCCGGGACGCTTTGTGCGTACGCTCGCCGCGTATCGCGACAAGCAAGAGCAGGCCGCTTAACCAATTAATCGGAATTAGTACAGGAGAACGAAATGGCTTTATCTAAAGCAGAAGTGTTAGACGCGATTGGCAACATGAGCGTGTTGGAGCTCTCCGAGCTCATCAAGGAAATGGAAGAAAAATTCGGCGTGTCCGCCGCTGCCGCTGTATCCGTCGCTGCCGCGCCGGCCGCCGGCGGTGGAGCACCGGCCGCTGAAGAAAAGACCGAATTCACCGTGATGTTGAACGCTGCCGGCGAGAAAAAAGTCGAAGTGATCAAAGTCGTGCGTGCGATTACCGGTCTGGGTTTGAAAGAAGCCAAAGACTTAGTCGATGGCGCTCCGAAAGCCGTGAAAGAAGGGATCTCTAAAGCCGATGCCGATGCAATCGTGAAGCAACTCACGGATGCCGGCGCGACTTGCGAAATCAAGTAAGCACGCTGTCGCGTGGTGGGCTGGCAGGCGGAATCGCCTGCCAGCCTTTCCCGCTTTTTGGGTCCTTTTTGACTCTAGGCCGACAACGGCAGGGCGCGCCTCGCGTGTCTTGCCGTGGTTGTCTTGAACTTCCGAACGCCTTAAGCACGACGCCCGACCCCTGAACCGGAGATGCTATGACTTATTCTTTTGCCGAAAAGAAACGTATCCGCAAAAGCTTCGCAAAACGCGCCAGCGTATTGCAAGTGCCCTATTTGCTGACCACGCAAATCGATTCTTATCGCGCTTTTTTGCAAGCCGATACCCCGCCCATGGAACGCAAACCAGAAGGGCTGCAAGCCGCATTTTTGTCGATTTTTCCCATCTCCTCGCATTCCGGCAATGCGCGTTTGGAGTACGTCAGCTTCATGCTGGGCGAGCCGCCTTTTGATGTCACCGAGTGCCAACAACGTGGCCTGACTTTCGCCGCGCCTTTGCGCGTCAAAGTGCGCCTGGTGATTATGGATAGAGAAGCCTCTAAGCCGACCATCAAAGAAGCCAAGGAACAAGAAGTGTATATGGGCGAGATTCCGCTCATGACTGACAACGGCTCTTTTGTGATTAATGGCACCGAGCGCGTCATCGTGTCGCAGCTGCATCGCAGCCCCGGCGTGTTCTTTGAACATGACCGTGGCAAAACCCATTCCTCGGGCAAATTATTATTTTCCGGTCGGATAATTCCCTACCGTGGCTCTTGGCTGGATTTCGAATTCGATCCTAAGGATTATTTATATTTCCGCGTTGACCGCCGCCGCAAAATGCCGGCGACCATATTGCTCAAAGCCTTGGGCTATACGCCGGAACAAATCCTGCAAATGTTTTTTCATTTCGATACCTTCCACGTCGGCAAGAAGGGCATCGAATTTGAACTCGTGCCCGAGCGTTTACGCGGTGAAGTAGCGCGCTTTGATTTCGTCGCCAAAGGCAAAGTCATTGTGCCTAAAGACAAGCGCATCACGGTGAAATCCATACGCGATATCGAAGCCGCCGGTTTGAAAAAACTGGTGGTGCCGGAAGATTTCGTACTGGGCCGCATCATCGCCGCGAATATTGTTAATAAAGACACCGGCGAAGTCATCGCGCAAGCCAACGATGAAATCACCGAAGACTTGTTGGCTAAGTTGGTCGAGGCCGGTGTGGGCACGATCAATACGCTCTACACCAACGATTTGGATCAAGGTGCGTATATCTCGCAAACCCTGCGCATAGATGAAACCACCGATCCTTTACAAGCCAAGGTCGCCATCTATCGCATGATGCGTCCCGGCGAGCCGCCCACCGAAGATGCGGTGGTCGCGCTGTTCAATCGCTTATTCTTCGCTGAAGAAAGCTATGACTTGTCCAAAGTCGGCCGCATGAAATTCAATCGCCGCATAGGCCGCGATGAATTGACCGGCGCCGCGACCTTGTCCGCCGAAGACATCGTGCACGTGATGCGCATCCTGGTGGAATTACGTAACGGCCGGGGTGAGATCGATGACATCGATCACCTGGGTAATCGCCGCGTTCGCGCGGTCGGCGAGCTGC
>CAZKHT010000246.1:0-3787 GCA_964552595.1 uncultured Burkholderiales bacterium | reverse complement strand
CTTGAATTGCGCCGGCGTCAATTTTTTATCGCGCATATAACGCGCGACGAATTGCGACAAGACCAAGCCGCGATTGAAGTAGCAAGAAAACCCGCCGCCGGCATCGGCCGATAAAGTCATCCACGGCGACCAGCCGCTAGACACACCTTGGATAAACGGCGGCCCATTTCCAGCATCCAACATCGCCGTCACCCGGTAGCGCACCCGATTGCCGACCTCGGCCGCGTGGTCCGTCCAATTGAAGCGCTGAAAAGGCCAAACATCCGAGGATTTGTGATCGCCGGATTTGGGTTTGTCTTGTTTGAAACCGACGCGGTTCTCGACGATTTCAATTTTTTGGCCCGAGGCGGTTTTGCGCGCGCGTTCCAGCATAAAGCCACGACAGCCGGCGATGAATTCACTGGGTGCCCAGGCGACAAAAGCATCGTCGCTATTGGTATACACGGCCAATTTAATCTTAATCGGCATGGCGCTGACTCCCTATGCTAGGTAGACGCTGTGAGGTGTGTAGCCCCAACCGGGGCCAGGCGTTTAGGCCGAGGTGTGACTGAGTGCTTGCTGCGCCGCGTTTAGATTGAGTTTGAGTGCGATCGCTTCGGCAGCATTTAAAAATTCTTCGGCCAAGGCCGGATGGTTATAACTGGCTTGCGCCAAATGTTGCAAGGCATCTGGCTTGCCGTAATGTTGGGCGATGATGTGCATTAATTCATTCGCAGCACCGCCCGCCACTTCCGCGCTTAAGAGTACGCCGCTTTGCGCATCCGCGACTAAACGCACAAACCCATCGGCATCGTCTTGGCCCAGCGCACGGGGGTTGCTTTCAAAAGAAGCCAGGCCTATCGCCGGGTCGGCGCTTTCGGCCGCGCCATTCAAGCCTATGCGTCCTAGCTCCAAGGCGCTGGTCACCATCTCCGGTACAGCCCGTCTATCTTGTCTACGCGAGGCCGGGTGCAAAATATTGCTGACTGCGATTTGCGCATCGGCCAGCGCCTGATTCGCCGTCATTCGTGAGTTCGCCACATCGCCTATCGCGAAAATAGAGGCTTGCGATGTTTGCAGGTACTCATTGACCTTAATAAAACCTTTGCTATCGACGTTCACACCAGCCAAATCCAAAGCCAAGCCGCTGGTGTGCGGACGACGCCCCGTGCCTAGTAAGACCCAATCGACGACGACTTCTTCGCCGCCGGCTAAAATTAATTTCACGCCCTCGTTTAAAATTTCCACGGCCTCGGGCCGGTGGCCGGTTTTCGCTTCTATGCCGTAATGTTTAAATTTTTCTTGCAAAAGATGGAGGGTGGGGGCGCTGAAGCTGGATTGCGACAAAGGCGCATGCTGGCTTAGCCAAACCACTTCTTTACCCAGCATGGTGAGTATGAAAGCGAACTCGGCTCCGACATAACCCGAGCCCACGATAGCCACTCGCCGGCCAGTCGGCGGCAAGGTGCTAAACAATTCGTCGCTGGTCAGCACCTTGCCTTCGGTCAAATAAAAAGGTTTGGGCACACAAGCACTGGCGCCGGTTGCGATCACGAAATTTGTAGCGCTTAAATGGTCGTGCCCATCCAAGGCGATGGTGTTGGCATCGACAAACGCTGCTTGCGCGGCAAAGCCGTTGATGCCGAGTTTTTTCATGGTGCCGATATAACTGTCGCGCACCGTTTTCACGATTTTCTTTTGATGTTCCCAGGCTTGGTTTAAATCGCCGCTGATGCTGCCCTGTACGCCGCGCTTAGCGTAGCCGCGGCTGGCGGCGAGAATTTTTGCGGTATGGTGCCAATCATTTTTTGGAATACAGCCGCGATTTAAACCGCAGCCACCCCACTCTGCTTTCTCGACGATGCCGACTTTCAAACCGCGTTGCGCAGCCAGCACCGCCGCCCGGTAGCCGCCGGGTCCTGAACCTATCACGATGAGATCGTACTGCATTGAGCTATTGTAGCGGCAAGCCGTCGGTTGTTGTCGATTAGCTATTGATTGTTTGCGCGTCAGTCACACTAGCAACCAATAGCTAATCCCAATAGCGATGCCTATCGCTATCTCGCCGCTTATAGCAAAAACAAAGTCGCCAAACCGAGAAAAATAAAAAATCCGCCACTGTCCGTAATCGCGGTGATCAACACGCTAGACCCCACCGCTGGATCCCGCCCCAGTTTTAACATCAGCAAAGGAATGATGACGCCAACCACGGCGGCAAGCAAGAGATTCAAGGTCATGGCGGCGGTGATGACGACCCCTAGGAAAATATTTTTATACAGCATATAGGCGATCACGCCCATGACCGATCCCCAGATCACGCCGTTCAATCCGGCCACGCCTAGTTCTTTGAATAAAAGCTTACGCGCGCCGCTAGCGTGCAACTGCCCCAACGCCAGGGCGCGCACTATCATGGTAATGGTTTGATTACCGGAGTTGCCGCCTATGCCGGCGACGATGGGCATTAAGGCCGCGAGCGCCACCAGCTTTTGAATCGAGCCTTCGAACATGCCTATGACACGCGAAGCGATGAAGGCAGTCATCAAATTAATCGCCAGCCAGGCCCAGCGGTTTTGTACGCTTTTCCAGACCGAGGCAAATAAATCTTCTTCCTCGCGTAAACCGGCCAGGCCGAGTTTTTCCGCCTCCGCCGTATCACGCAAATAGTCCATCACCACATCCACCGTGATACGGCCTATGAGATGATTGCTGCTATCCACCACCGGCGCGGTCACCAAGTCATAGCGTTCAAACGCCTGCGCCGCGTCGCCGGCGTCATCTTGCGGATGAAACACCACCACATCGTCCACCATCACCGCGCGCACCGTGGCTTCCGGCGCCAAGGTGAGCAAACGCTTCAATGGCAGCACGCCTTTTAATAAATCCTGGCTATCGACCACGAAGAGCTTGTCGGTCTGATCCGGCAATTCGCCGAGGCGGCGCAAATAGCGCAGGGCGACCTCCAAGGTCACATCGTCGCGCACGGAGACCATGTCATAGTCCATGAGCGCGCCCACCGTGTCTTCGTCGAAGGCCATGGCCGACTGCAAGCGCGCGCGATTTTGCGCATCCAGCGACTGTAATAATTCTTCAATGACATCCGGCGGTAAATCGGGCGCCAGGTCGGCGATCTCGTCGGTATCCAGGGTTTCGGCAGCCGCCAGCAACTCATCGGTATCCATGTGCGCGATCAAGGTCTCGCGCACGGCATCCGAGACTTCGAGCAGGATTTCGCCATCGCGCTCGGCTTTGACTAAATCCCACACCATGAGCCGCTGTTCCAGCGGCAGCGCCTCCAAGATATAGGCCACGTCCGCCGGATGCAGGGCATCCAATAATTTTTGCAGCTCGGCCAAATGCTGCTTATGCACCAGGGATTCGACCAACGCCTGCTTGGGCATGTCTTGCTTATGCACCAGTGCTTCCACGAGTAATTGCTTGCGCAAGAGCTCCTGCACTTGCTGCAAGGAATCCTGCACACTCTCGGGAGATTTATTTTCTTGAACTAAAGTCATGGTCAGGCCGCGCGAATAACTTCCGCATTGTATGAAGAAGGGCGCTTGGGGTCTATCGCCGTGGCCACTCTTTTAAATTTATCTTGGAATTTCCACCTGTCGCGCGGAACGTAAACCGGGGCGCGCCGGTCAGTACTGCGGCTGCTACACTACGCCCACTTTTTGCGAGGCCTGCATGCGTTTTATATCGCCCGTACAAATCGCGCGTACCGTGCTCGGCGCCCCTAGCCTATGGGATTGGGTGGTGCTGCCGCTGGTGCTCGCGGCCCTCTTCCTGATTGCATGGGGCAGCCATC
>CAZKHT010000245.1:0-3816 GCA_964552595.1 uncultured Burkholderiales bacterium | reverse complement strand
GCGGACGTTCCCTTGGGGCCCTGCCCGAGCTTGGGTCTTAAGCACCGGCACGACGCCTGGGTGCCGCCCGCGGTGGGAGAGTATATGCAACAACAACTACGCCAAAGCACACTGAAGGTAATCGATGTGACGGGACACTGTGGACATATGAGCCATCCCGATTTAGTGGTAGAAGCCATGCGTGATTATTTGAGCCAAAATATCGCTCCCCCGGAACTTTAACGACGCCATTTGCGATGGATCGTTTGGATCAGCTACCTTGCCCCGTACTCATTACCGATGAGCGAGGCCGGATTCTGAGCGTCAACCAGGAATTGCAAACCCTTCTTAATCTAAAGAACCATGACGAATCGCGCACCTCGCTAGAGCAATTGTTTCCAGCCGCCGGCCGCATTTTTTTACAGACTCACCTTTGGCCCATGTTGCTGGGCGAGGGTGTAATTCGCGAAGCTTATGTCAATCTCGTGGATGGGAATAGTCAGCGCATCCCGGTTTTGCTCAATAGCCGAAAAGGCGAGTTTGACGGCATCCCTTGCTATTATTGGGTATTTTTCGTTGCGCAGGAGCGCAGCCGCTTCGAGGTTGAGCTTGTGAAAGCACGCGGTGATGCGCAGCGTATGTCCGAAAGTCTCGCGCTCGCGAATGTAAATCTCGAACTGCTGCATGCCCAACTGGCACAAAGAGCGCAAGAAATCGAGCGCGCCAATTTAGAACTCTCGGCTTTAAGCCAGAGCGACCCACTCACTGGCCTCGGAAATCGACGCGCCCTGAGTGTGGCGATCAAGAATTGGCAAGCGAGCGCGCGGGCGGATGCCCATGCCTCCCTCCTGCTTGTAGACGTGGATCATTTCAAGTCGATAAACGATGAGTTCGGGCACGATGAAGGGGACCGTGTGTTAGTGGCATTAGCCAAAGGGCTGCAACAGAGCGTCGGCCCAGAAGGGCTCGCCATACGCTACGGCGGCGAAGAATTCGCTATGTGGTTGCCGTCCGCGGATCGCGCCATGGCCGAGGAGACAGCGCAAGCGCTACACACCCAAGTACGTCATGTGCGCGTGGTGAGGAGAGGTATCACCGTCAGTGTCGGCGTGGCGACCGGCAAAAACTTTTTTGGTCCGAAGCTGATGCATCGTTTAATCGCGCAATCCGATAAAGCTGTTTATATTGCTAAAGCTTCGGGACGCAATCGGACCGAACATTTTGAGCGGCGCCACGCAGCGCGACTACCTTAACGCCAACAGGATTTCTGATTTGAACCGGGTTAAATTCTAAATAAACATTATTCACCATCAATTGAATCGAGGCACACAACATGAATACGACGTTTACAAACAAGCTCGCCTTGATTACCGGTGGCACCGGAGGCCTAGGTCGAGCCGTGAGTCTGGCCTTTTTGCAAGCAGGTGCACGCGTAGTCGTCACCTACCGGCATCAAGAGGAGATGGACAGTTTGGCCAAGGAAGCCGGCGCACAGGCTGCGCAACTTAGCGGCCATGTGCTGGACGTCACCGATGAAACCACGACCCAGGCTTTCGTCGCGACGCTGGGGCCGATCGATGCGCTGGTCAACGCGGTGGGTGGCTATATCGCCGGCAAACCCTTGTGGGAAACGGAGGCCAAGGTCTTAGATCAAATGTTGGCCTTGAATCTCAAATCCGGCTTTGTCACCACACGCGCCGTGCTTCCCGCGATGCTGAAACAAGGCCGAGGTGCCATCGTCAATGTGGCAGCGACGGCGGCGGTGACGCATCCCGCCGCATCCGCCGCTTATGCCGCATCCAAAGCGGCAGCGGTCGCCATGATCGCTTCGCTGGCCGCCGATTTAAAAGGCACGGGCGTACGGGCGAATTCGATTATGCCTAGCATTATAGATACGCCCGCCAATCGTCACGCCATGCCGGACGCCGATTACGCGAAATGGCCCAAGCCCGAAGACATCGCGAAGGTGGTGTTATTTCTGTGTAGCGATGAATCTAAACTCATACAGGGCGCGGCGATTCCGGTTTAATTTGGTAAGCGCTTTGATCGCGGCGAATTGCCGCGCGATGAAGCGGGGCAAGAGCCTGCTAGGTCTAGGCCGGCCTCCCCGTATTTGCCATAGAAGCGTAAAATTTCCGCGGCTGAGTAGAGGGCTGTATTTCATATTCTTGCACCTGGAGGCGCGATGGAAGGCGCGGATGGAAGGCGCGAGTCAGCACACGGTATTTTTGATTGATGACGACGAAGCCATTCGGGCCTACCTCAGCGTTATTTTGCGCGGGGAAGGCTTTAATGTCGTCGGCGAAGCCGGCAGTATCGATAAAGCGCAAAAACAATTGCGTTCGTTGAAAGCCGACGTCGTATTTTTTAGATATCAATCTTCCCGACGCCGACGGCCTCACCGCACTGGCCAGTCTCAAAGCCGCCCATCCCAAGACCTGCTTTATCATGATTAGCGGCGATTCCACGGCTGAGCATGTGCAAACGGCGATTACGCAAGGCGCACGCGGTTTCGTGGCGAAACCCTTCACTATCGAAAATGTTGCTCAAGCCATCGCTCGCGCTTTGAATCTAGCGATGTGAGGATTTAAGCAGGTGGCCAGCGGCGAGCTTTGCGTACACCTCTTTTGTGCAGAAGCTAGCGGATTTAAGTCAGGCCTTTAGCCGTCCTGTTTTGCTCCTCAATGGCGATTCCCATGTGTATGGCGCGGATCAACCCATGGCCGATCAAAACAGCAAGACCGGTCTCATCCATCACACCCAAGCCGTGCCGAATCTCACGCGGATCACGGTGCAAGGCTCGACTAACGCGCCGGCGGAATGGTTACGGCTGACGATAGACCCGCGCAAAGCGCAAGTCTTTACTTGGGAAAACATCGCGTATTGCAAAGATCCTCTGACGAACTGCAAATAACACTGGCGCGAGGCTACGCGGCGCGCCTTCTGACTTGTACGCGGGGTCAATCTTCTCCGGTATTCCAAGCCCACACCGAGACTGTTTGCTCGGGGCGCAGTTCTTGCAAATTCAAGGTCTGCATTGATTCGTCTCCATCTCTCATAGGACCACGAGATCGAAAGCGCGGATCAATATTTGCTCTTGCATAAAAATCTTTTCCAAGTCCAAACGATAAGCGCGCCACCACCGCCGATTCAGGGTTTTCACCATCACTTCGAATATCAATAAATCGTCGTGCTGTGTCCGCTGAGCGGAGGCTTTCCACAATCCCCGTACCGGGGCGCGGGCGTAGGTGGTCACTCCGCCATAACGCGCCAGCAGTGTTTCCCGCACCGCCAGAAATTGTTTTTGCGGAAAGCGCTTTCCCCCGTTGCTATACAGGGGTAAAAAAAGTTGGATTAAGTACATGGACGGATAAAAAGCCAGCGCAACAACCCAAAAGTAAATTCACCCTAAGGGCTAATACCGCAACGGTCAGTGCGTTAACGTACATAAGAGACCACGAAATAAGCTCAGTATGGGTATGAAACGCGTCTAACGATTTCCCCCTGGGCGAAATCCTGGCTATCATAAGCAGTCCGCAGTGAGCCGAGAGGAACGCCATGTCCTTGCGCATTTTGCATTTAGAAGACAATCCCGATGATGCGTGCTTGATTCAGGATGTATTGGCCAGACACGATTTCAGCGCGGAAGTCGAAGTGACTTCAGATGCCGCAAGCTACCAAGCCGCGCTTAGTCGTGGCGGATTTGACTTAATCGTCTCGGATACCAGTATTCCCGGATTTGGCGCGGAACAAGCGCTGCTTGCGGCGCAACAAAACTGCCGCGACACGCCTTTTATTGTGCTTTCCGGCGCCAAGGATGTGGGTGAAAAAGCGATT
>CAZKHT010000244.1:0-3821 GCA_964552595.1 uncultured Burkholderiales bacterium | reverse complement strand
GCGATCTCGCCAGCAGGATGCACCGGCATGCCATGCGGGCTGTGTGGAAGCCACAAATTGTATGAGGTCGCCGTCGCGGCGTATGAAAAAATGCGAGGAGACTTTTAAATCGGCGATGGACGCGTAATAGGGATGCGCCTTCGGATCTAGGGTATTGGTAAACAATTCGATGACACCTTCACCGCCAAATTCATCGGGCGGCAAGCTGATATTGTGAATCACGATGAGATTGATAGACGCATCAAGAGGGCGCGCATCAAAATTCGGCGACGCAATAAAACGCGCCGCATCCGCGATGCCTAGTGCATTAATTTCCATGATGGATTTCGTTCAGCGTTTTCCGGTTAGCTCAGTATAATGCCGGCATTGTTTCCGGAGAATAGTGCTCATGGTGATCGTTGAATTACTCGTCATGCTGGTGGTGATCCTGGTTGCCGCCGAGGTTTTCACCAATGCTTTAGAGCACCTGGGCGAACGCTTAAAAATTTCCGAAGGGGTTACCGGTTCTTTATTTGCCGCGGTAGGGACTGCCTTGCCCGAAACCATGGTGCCGCTGTTGGCGATATTCGCCGGTACTGGAGACAATAAAGTCAACGAAGAAATCGGCGTCGGCGCCATCCTGGGTGCGCCGCTGATGTTATCGACTCTATCGGTTTTTCTGATGGCGCTATCGGTTTTGAAAAAACGTGGCGTACAAGGCCGTTTCAATCCCGAGCGTACCGGACTGACGCGTGATTTAAATTTTTTCCTGGGCGCATTTGCCTTGTCGGGCATCGCCTTATTCGTGCCGCATGACACGCCTATGCTTAGGGTAAGCATCGCCTTCGCCATGGTCTTGGTGTATTTCGTTTATATCTTGCTCACCCTGCATGCTTCCAAAGCCTTAGTGAAGGAAGGCCACGCCACCGAGGCCGAAGAGAAAATGTTTTTGGCGCGTCTGGGTTTGCCGCAAAACATGGCCGTGATTATCGTGCAATTGCTCCTAGGCTTGGTACTCTTGGTGGCGGGGGCGGAAGGCTTCATCCACGGCGTGGAGCAAGCTTCGAAATTATTTGGCATCTCGCCCTTGTTGCTGTCTCTGATGATTATCCCGGTGGCGACGGAATTGCCGGAGAAGGTAAACAGCATCTTGTGGATACGCCGGCACAAGGACACCTTGGCGTTCGGCAATATTACCGGGGCCATGGTTTTTCAGGGCACGCTCTTACCGGCAATAGGCGTGATGCTGACGCCTTGGGCACCGGAGCGCGCAGTGCTGGCGGGCATCATCATCACCCTGATCGCGGCGCTATGGATGCGCTTGCTATTACTGCGTGGCCAGCTAAGGGTATGGCATTTAGGGGTGAATGGCGCCCTCTACGCAACTTATCTGGGCATCGCCTTGGCATAAAAAGCCTAGGGCGAGGCTAAAGTCGCGCTGAGCATCCGCCGTTAAGTTAGATTCACACAATCTTCTTAGCCTAGGAACGCATATGAATAAAAATCCCAAGCGCGTTCAACTCACGCTGGATAAACCCGCGCTCGACGCCGCTTCGATACAACGCTCCTTAGCCAATCGCCTGATGTATTCCATAGGCAAAGATCCACTCACCGCCACCGACCGCGACTGGTTTTATAGCTCCGCCGCCGTAATCCGCGAACGCCTGATCGAGCGCTGGATGGAAACCATGCGCAGCTATTACCGTGAAGATACCAAGCGCGTGTATTACCTCTCCATGGAATTCCTCATGGGCCGCACCCTCAGCAATAGCATGTTGAATATCGGTTGCGACGACAGTTTCCGCCGAGCCATGAATGAGATGGGCTTGGAGATGGAAAAAATTCGGGACATGGAAAATGACGCGGCCCTGGGCAACGGCGGCTTGGGGCGCTTGGCCGCGTGTTTTCTGGATTCCATGGCGACTTTGGGCATCCCCGGCTACGGTTACGGCATACGCTACGAATATGGCATGTTCAATCAACGCATCGAAAATGGCATGCAAGTCGAGCACCCGGATAACTGGCTGCGTTACGGCAATCCTTGGGAATTTCCGCGCGCCGAAGTCTTGTATCCGGTGAAATTTCATGGGCGGGTGGTGAGTTATTTGGACGACCAAGGTGGCGCCCGTTTTCATTGGATGGACACGGATGACGTGATGGCCATGGCTTATGATTATCCGATTCCGGGCTATGCCACGGATACGGTGAACAATATGCGCTTGTGGGCGGCCAAGGCCTCGCGCGATTTTGATCTCGGCTATTTCAACGAAGGCAATTACATACGCGCGGTCGAAGATAAAAACGAATCGGAAAACTTGTCCAAGGTTTTATATCCCGATGACACAACGGAAATGGGGCGCGAGCTGCGCTTAAAGCAGCAATATTTTTTCGTCTGCGCATCCTTGCAAGATATTTTTTACCGCTACGGAAAATACCACACGACTTTCGATGCCCTACCGAAAAAAGTCGCGATCCAGTTAAACGATACTCATCCCTCGATCGCGATTCCGGAATTAATGCGCATGCTGGTGGACATATATGGCTTGGATTGGGAGAAGGCTTGGGAGATCACCACCGCAACCTTTGCCTATACCAATCACACCTTAATGCCCGAAGCGCTGGAAACCTGGCCGGTAAGCCTATTCGAGCGCGTCTTGCCCCGGCATTTGCAAATTATTTACGAGATTAATCAGCGTTTCTTGCGCGATGTGATGCACCGTTATCCCGGCGATACGGATTTATTGCGCCGCGTGTCCATCATCGATGAGGCGCCGGCCAAACGCGTACGCATGGCGCATTTGGCGATTGTGGGTAGCCATAAAGTCAATGGCGTTGCGGAAATTCATACGCGCCTGATGAAAGAAACCATCTTCGCGGATTTTCATCGGATCTGGCCGGACAAGATTTTAAACATGACCAATGGCATTACGCCGCGCCGCTGGTTAAATCAAGCCAACCCCGGTTTATCTAAACTCATTACCCGCCACATAGGCAAAACTTGGACTAAGGATTTGGACGCCTTGCGCGCGCTGCGGCCTTTGGCAGATGACCCCGGATTTCGCGCGGAATTCGCGGCGGTGAAGCGCGCCAATAAAGTCCGCTTGGCAAGTTTGATAGAGCGGCATTTACAATTAAGGGTCAACCCGGACGCGCTATTCGATGTGCAAATAAAACGCATGCACGAATACAAACGCCAGCTCTTAAACGTTCTGCACATTATCACTTTGTATAACCGTATCCGCGCCGGCGCCGACACCGTGCCGCGAGTGGTCTTATTCGGCGGCAAAGCCGCGCCCGGTTATCAGATGGCCAAGCGCATTATTAAACTGATTAACGATGTGGCGGATGTGGTGAACCACGATCCCTTGGTAGGCGATAAGCTCAAAGTGGTATTCATCCCGAATTACGATGTTTCGACCGCCGAAGATATTATTCCGGCGGCGGATTTATCGGAACAAATCTCCACCGCCGGCACGGAAGCCTCGGGCACCGGCAATATGAAGTTAGCGCTGAATGGCGCGCTGACCATAGGTACCCTGGATGGCGCGAATGTGGAAATTCGCGAGGAAGTGGGCGCGGAAAATATATTTATTTTTGGGATGAATACCGAGGAAGTCGCGCAGTTGCGTGCCGATGGTTACAACCCTTGGCGTTATTACGATAGCGATCCGGAGTTGCACCAGACTTTGGATATGATCAATAACGGCTATTTCGCGCCCGATGATCATGAACGCTTTAAGCCCATATTCAATGCGCTGACTTATCACGGCGACCAATATTTATTGCTGGCCGATTACGCCTCTTATATTGCCTGTCAAAAGCATGTGGAACAGGTCTTCCGC
>CAZKHT010000243.1:0-3861 GCA_964552595.1 uncultured Burkholderiales bacterium | reverse complement strand
GAGGGTGGATAGATGATTCGATGTTATGGAACTATGGCCTGCCTTATCCGTAGCCTAAATAAAGCGAAGTTAGCGCTTGCTCGTGGAGCGGATATGAGCAGCGCTCTACGCGAAGGCGGCTTCTGGGGCGAACGGCAAAACCTCGCCCGCCGCGCCCTGCCCCGGCTTTCTCCCGGGCGCTTGAGCGCGACACAACGTCACGCGGCGGAAATTGATAGAATGAGCAAAGGCATGAAATCCGGCGATGTCTGGGATGAGCTGCTAAGCTTGGTGATGCGGCTAGCGAAAACCTGAAAGTACGAGCATGCAACGCGATATGGATATCAAACGCTATATGCAATTAGTCGGCGAACAAGCCCGGGCGGCGGCGCGCATTGTCGCCAGCGCCGATACGCGTACGAAAAATCGCGCGCTCTTAGCTATTGCCGATGCCATACTGCGCGACAAAGAAATTCTGCTCGCCGCCAATGCCAAAGATATGGCGGCCGCGACGGCCGGTGGCTTAGACGCCGCGCTCCTGGACCGCTTGGCAATCAACGGCAAAAGCGTGGACGGCATGGCGGATGGCTTGCGGGAAATTGCCGCGCTCGCTGATCCCGTCGGCGAAATCAGCGATCTGAATTACCGGCCCTCCGGCCTCCAAGTCGGTAAAATGCGCGTGCCTTTAGGCGTGATCGGCATCATTTATGAAGCTCGCCCCAATGTCACCGCTGATGCCGCAGGCCTATGCTTGAAATCGGGCAACGCGGCGATATTGCGTGGCGGTTCCGAGGCCATGCACTCCAATCAAGCCGTTGCTGCTTGCGTGCGCGAAGGTCTGGCGGCCGCCGGTTTGCCGGAAACTGCGGTGCAAGTCATAGAGACCACGGACCGCGCCGCCGTGGGCGAACTTATTACCATGAAGGCCTATGTGGATGTGATTGTGCCGCGCGGCGGTAAAGGTCTGATCGAGCGTTTGATGAACGATGCGCGCATTCCGGTGATTAAACATTTGCATGGCGTGTGTCATGTGTATATCGACGATCATGCCGATCTCGATAAAGCGACGCGCATTGCCGACAATGCCAAGACCAGCCGCTACGGTACTTGCAATACCATGGAAACTTTATTAGTCGCCGCCAGCGTGGCGCCTAAGGTGCTACCCGGGTTAGCGAAAATTTATTTCGATAAGGGCGTGGAATTGCGTGGCTGCGAGGCCTCACGTGCCCTGGTGCCGCAAATGAAAATTGCGACCGAAGAAGATTGGAGCACCGAATACCTGGCGCCGATTTTATCCGTGCGCGTGGTCGATGGCTTGGATGCGGCGATCAGCCATATCGCGCAATATGGTTCGCAGCACACTGACGCCATCGTCACCGAAGATTATGGCCGGGCGCGGCGTTTTCTACGCGAAGTGGACTCTAGCAGCGTGATGGTGAACGCTTCGACCCGCTTTGCCGATGGCTTCGAATACGGCTTGGGCGCGGAGATAGGCATTTCCACCGACAAAATTCATGCGCGCGGTCCGGTCGGCTTGGAAGGCCTCACCTCGCAGAAATATATCGTCCTGGGCGATGGCCAGGTGAGAGTTTAGTTTCTGAGTCCCATCGGTATTTTCGGCGGTACCTTCG
Organism: uncultured Burkholderiales bacterium; assembly: GCA_964552595.1. Classification (GTDB taxonomy): domain Bacteria; phylum Pseudomonadota; class Gammaproteobacteria; order Burkholderiales; family Thiobacteraceae; genus RBG-16-58-11. The sequence continues at coordinate 2,251 of CAZKHT010000243.1, read as the reverse complement.
ATCCCATACATTTTGGTCATCTACGCCTGGCGCAAGAGGCGCTCAGCGCCTTGAGCCTAGAACAAATTCGCTTTATTCCCAGTGGTGTACCGCCGCATCGCGACCTGCCGCGCGCCACCCCGGCCCAACGCTTAGCCATGCTGGAACTGGCGTGCGCCGACAACGCCGCTTTCAGTGTCGACGCCCGCGAAACCTTGCAAACTCAAGCCAGTTATACCGTGGATACGCTGAGCGCGCTGCGCGCGGAGTTCGGCTCGCAGCAGCCCTTGTGCTTACTCTTAGGCGCCGATGCGTTTTTAGGTTTAAGCAGTTGGCGGCGCTGGCAGGATTTATTTTCCCTGGCCCATATCGCGGTGGCGCAACGTCCGGGTTTTCCGCAAGCAAGTTGGCTGGATAATATGCCAGCAGATTTACAGCGCATGTTAAACGAACGCGCCACCCCTGAGCTGCACCGGCTCAGGCAAAGCCCTGCCGGGCATATTTTTATTTTTACCATCACCGCGCTGGACATCGCCGCGACGCGTATCCGCAAGAGCGTAGGCGAGGGCTTGAGTCCGCGCTATTTATTACCGGAGCCGGTATTGAATTATATTTTTGCAAACAGATTGTATGCTCATGACGCCTGAAACGATTAAGAAAGCCGCCGTCGCGGCCTTGGAGGACATCAAAGCCAGCGACATCGTCGTGCTGAACGTCAAAAAACTGACCTCCATGACCGACTATATGGTGATCGCCAGCGGTGAATCCTCGCGCCAAGTAAAGGCATTGGCGCGCAATGTGGTGGATAAGCTCAAGCAACGCGGCGCCGAGGTCGTGGGCGTGGAAGGTGAAGACAGCGGCGATTGGGTACTCGTGGATTTTGGTTATGTGGTGGTGCACGTCATGCATCCCGCTGTGCGCGCTTATTACAATCTAGAAGAACTGTGGGCGCCGGCCAATAGCGGCGCGCGTAAAGCCGCCGGCTAAACTTCTGCGCCCGGTATGGAAATTCTAATTCTGGCCGTGGGTACGCGCATGCCGGCTTGGGTGGACACGGCCTTTCAGGAATATCAAAAGCGCATGCCGGTGGATGCGGCGCTGCGCTTGATCGAAATCAAACCGGAAAAACGCGAGGGCGGCAAAACCCCGACGCAGTTAATGCAAGCCGAAGCGCAACGCATAGAGGCGGTTTTGCCACGGGCTGCGTTTCGCGTTGCGCTGGATGAAAAAGGCAAACAGCTCACCAGTGTGCTTTTATCTCAGCATTGGCAACAATGGCGAGAGCAAGCGCGCGATTTGGCTTTCATCGTAGGTGGGCCGGATGGCTTGTCGCCTAGCATCAAATCCTCGGCCGATTTTTTGTGGTCGTTGTCGCAACTGACGCTGCCCCATGCCTTGGTGCGGGTCATGCTCGCCGAGCAACTCTATCGCGCCGTAAGTATTTTGCAGCAGCATCCTTACCATCGTTCTTGATTAATTCGCCCCGTCCTCGCCTGTGGGTCAGGCTTTTGGCGTGTGGTAAAGTGCGTGTTCTATGGCGGCCCAGACCTTTATTTATTTGGCTTCACAATCGCCGCGTCGCCGGGAATTATTGCAACAAATCGGCGTCTCTTTCCGCGTGCTGCAAGCCGATATCGATGAAAGCAGGCGCCCAGGCGAGCTCGCGAGTGACTATGTCGCGCGATTGGCCCAAGAAAAAGCGCGCGCGGCGCAAGGCGTTTTGCAAACTCATACTCTAGTAGGCGCCCCCATACTGGCGGCTGATACCTGTGTCGCGCTAGGCCGGCGGCTATTCGGTAAGCCCGGAGGCGCGGAAGAAGCGGAGCGCATCTTGCGCAGTTTATCCGGGCGCACGCATAGGGTGATGACCGCGGTGGCCTTGCTGCATAAAAATAAACTGCGCATAAAAACCGCGACCACCAAAGTTCGGTTTAAACAATTAAGCGGCGCCGAAATCTTGCATTACATCGCCAGCGGCGAGGCCCAAGATAAAGCCGGAGCCTATGCGATTCAGGGTCTCGCGAGTGCCTTTGTCGCGCACATAGAGGGCAGTTATAGCAATGTGGTGGGCCTGCCTTTATACGAGACGGCCGCGCTTTTGAAATCCGCGGGCATGCCGGTCTTATGAGCGAACAAATTTTAATTAATATCACCCCGCAGGAAACCCGCGTCGCGGTGATGCAGCAGGGCGTAGTGCAAGAGCTGCACATAGAGCGCGCTTCCAGCCACGGCATGGTGGGTAATGTCTATCAAGGGCGAGTGTGCCGCGTCC
>CAZKHT010000242.1:0-3868 GCA_964552595.1 uncultured Burkholderiales bacterium | reverse complement strand
GGTGGCAGAATGGATAGCGACGGCTCGAGAGCTGGGCCGGCCCATTCCTGAACGAAAGGGCCGCTTGCTTTACACTTAGGGCCTTCAACTCAACAACACGCCTCTGTACATCCCTTGAGCTACATCTCCACGCGCGGTCGAGCGCCGCAACAAACGTTTCTGCAAATCCTGCTCGGCGGTTTGGCGCCGGACGGCGGTTTGTATTTGCCTGAGACTTACCCGCAAATCAGCCGGGAAGAACTCACGAACTGGCGCGGATTGTCTTATGCCGATTTGGCGTTTGCCATCCTCTCTAAATTTGCGACGGATATCCCCAGTGCCGATCTGCGGCGTATTCTCGAGGCGACGTATAAACCCGAGGTGTATCGCTATACCCGTCCGGGGGAGAATGCCGCCGATATCACGCCGGTGCGCACACTGGAGCCGGGCTTGCATATTCTGGGTCTGTCCAATGGCCCTACGCTGGCTTTCAAAGATATTGCCATGCAGCTTCTGGGCAATTTATTTGAATATGCGCTGGCGCAAAAACAGGAGGCTATCAATATTCTGGGCGCGACCTCGGGAGATACTGGTTCGGCCGCGGAATATGCCATGCGCGGCAAGCGCGGCGTGCGGGTCTTCATGCTGTCGCCTTTGGGCAAAATGAGTCCCTTCCAAACCGCGCAAATGTTTTCGCTGCAAGACGCGAATATTTTTAATCTCGCGGTGCGCGGCGTGTTTGATGATTGCCAAGACATCGTCAAAGCCGCCTCCAACGATTTGGCATTTAAAGCTCAGTACAAAATCGGCGCGGTGAATTCCATCAACTGGGCGCGCGTTTCGGCGCAGATCGTGTATTACTTTAAAGCCTACCTCGCGGTAGTCAAAAACCTTGGCTGGGAAATGTACTTTGCCGTGCCTCCGGGAAATTTCGGCAAGGTGTTCGCAAGGCATATCGCGCGACGCATTGGGCTGCCGATACGTAAGCTCATCGTCGCCACCAACGAGAATGATGTGCTGGATGAATTCTTTAAAACCGGACGGTATCTGCCTCGCGCGCAAACCCATCACACCTCTAGCCCATCCATGGACATTTCCAAAGCGTCGAACTTCGAGCGTTTTATATTTGATGTCGTGGAACGCGATGGCAACACCCTACGTCAGCTGTGGGAGGTAGTGGAGCAGGGCGGCGGTTTGGATTTAGCGGAGTCGACTTTGTTTAAGCGCGTGCGCGCTTTTGGTTTCGTTTCGGGTAGGAGCACCCATGCCGATAGACTGCATACCATACGCGAGGTGTACGCGCGCTATGGACAAATGGTGGACACCCACACCGCCGACGGCATTAAAGTCGGCTTGGAATATCGCGAGCCGGATGTACCCATGATCTGTCTGGAAACCGCGCTGCCCGCAAAATTTGAAGAGACGCTGCGTGAAGCCTTGGGCCAAGAGCCGGAACGCCCCGCGGCTTTACAAAATCTGGAAAAGCTCGCGCAACGCTATGAAGTAGTGAATGCCGACGCCGAGGAAGTAAAGCGCTATATTGCCGCGCACTGTACCTAAGAAGGTCCGCGAAAGTATATTTCCCGTCATCCCCCGTAAAGAAGTCTGCGACAATACATTTCCGTCATCCCCCGCAGCCAAGGTACATCTGTCATCCCCGCGAAGGCGGGAACCCAGTGTATCGTCGATTCATTGAGAATATTTATTTCCTGGACTCCCGCCTTCGCGAAGGGGACAGACTTTTGCAGAAATTCCCTAAGCTAGCTTTCCACGCGCAAAGACAAATCCACTGCGTGTATATGTTTGCTTAAGCCGCCTATCGAAATTCTATCCACACCCGTCTCGGCGACTGCCCGCACCGAATTCAAATCAACGCCACCGGAAGCTTCTAGCACCGCGCGGCCTCGCGTTGTACGTACCGCCTCACGCAAAGTCGCTAGGTCAAAATTATCCAGCAGTATGAGTGTCGCCCCCGCCCTTAGGGCTTGCTCTAACTCGTTTAAATTTTCAACCTCGATTTGTACGCTGACGCCGGCCTTCAGCGCGCGTGCGGCGGCGAGTGCTTGTGCGATGCCGCCGGCTGCGGCGATATGGTTTTCCTTAATCAAAATGCCGTCGTATAAACCGATGCGCTGATTGGCGCCGCCGCCGATTTTCACCGCGTACTTCTGCGCGATGCGCAGGCCCGGCAGGGTCTTGCGCGTGTCCATGATTTGCGCGCTTGTGTCTTTGACCGCGTCCACATAAACCCGGGTCGCGCCGGCGACGGCGGAAAGTAATTGCAAGAAATTCAGCGCCGGGCGCTCGGCGCTTAAGATGGCCCTGGCCTTGCCGCTAATTTCACAGAGCACGCTGTTGGCCGAGGCGCTAGCGCCTTCATCCTTCTGCCACGATATTTCGATTTCGGGATCAAGGTGTTTAAAACAGGCATCAAACCAAGGGCGACCGCACACAATCATGGATTCGCGGGTGATGAGCGTGGCGCGCGCGGCGCGCTCGCCCGGAATGAGTTGCGCGGTGACATCGCCCGTGCCCATGTCTTCTGCAAGGGCGGCGGCCACATTCAGCGCCACGGCGCTGTTGATATCAAAGTTATGCATAAGCGCGGAATTGTAGCGCAAGACAGGAAGTACGAAACATGCTGAGCGTGGTTTCATATGGCTTAGGCACGCTGCTTGGATTCATCTTAGTGGCCTGCCTGGTATTTTGGCTGGTGCGCGACATCGTGCAAAAAAAGCACGCGGTCTTGCGCAATTATCCGCTCATAGGACGCATGCGTTATTTGTTGGAGCGCCAAGGTGAATTCCTGCGCCAATATTTATTTGCCGGGGATAGGGATGAAATGCCTTTCAATCGTGCCACCCGGTCCTGGGTGTATCGCACCAGCAAAGGCTTAAGCGGCAATATCGGCTTCGGTTCCACCAATGATTTGGATAGCCCTGGCAATTTTATTTTTGTGAACGCGGCTTTCCCGACCTTGGAACAAGATCACCAAGTTTCCCCGCCGCTTGTCCTAGGCGAAGGCTATTGCAATTATCCTTTTGAGGCGAAATCCCTGGTCAATATCAGCGGCATGAGTTTCGGCGCGATATCGGCGCCGGCGGTGCGCGCGCTGGCCCGGGGCGCGGCGCACGCGGCTTGCTGGTTGAATACCGGTGAGGGCGGGCTGTCGCCTTATCATGAAGAAGCCGGCGCGGATTTAATTTTTCAGATAGGCACCGCGAATTATGGCGTGCGCGACGCAGCCGGAGATTTTTCCAAGGAGCGCGCCTTAGCCTTGGCCGGCAAGGTCAAAGCCTTCGAGATCAAATTATCCCAGGGCGCGAAGCCGGGCAAAGGCGGCGTATTGCCAGGTGCGAAAGTCACTCCGGAAATTGCCGGCATACGCGGTATCACGCCCGGCCTGGATTCATTAAGCCCTAGCAGGCATGCCGATATCGCCGATATCGATCAGCTCTTAGACCGCATCATGGTATTACGCGATTTAACCGGCCGCCCGGTGGGCATTAAATCCGCCATAGGCGGCTGGCAATTCATCAACGAATTGTGTGAGCGCATCAATGCCCGCGGCCTGCATTGCGCCCCGGATTTCATCACCATAGATGGCGGGGAAGGCGGCAGCGGCGCGGCGCCGCAAGTGCTAGCCGATCATATGGGATTATCGATAATGGAGGCCTTGCCGCGCGTGGCCGATGCCTTGATTGAAAGCGGCTTGCGCCAGCGCATCCGCCTGATCGCGGCGGGTAAATTAGTCACGCCGGCGAAAGCCGCTTGGGCACCATGCTGTTGCGCGGAATTCGTTAACACCGCGCGCGGTTTTATTGTTGGGATGGGTTTCATTCAAGCCATGCTCTGCCACACCAAAAACCTCCCCCAAGGGTTCACTAAC
>CAZKHT010000241.1:3265-3873 GCA_964552595.1 uncultured Burkholderiales bacterium | reverse complement strand
TTACGGAGCCCGTTATACCAAACCTATTCGACCGTATGCGGGGCGGGCGTGAGCAAATGGGGAACGGGCCGGGGCACGCGCCATAAAATGGCTGCCCAACGCTATGGGGATCGATCCCGCCTCACCGCGCTGCGATGATTTTTACCGCGCCATGGCGCGCATTAATTTGCCTTTGCTCACGCATGCGGGCCAAGAGCGCGCGGTGGCTGGCGCCGATACGCAAGACTTCGGCAATCCCTTAAAGCTGCGGCGCGCCTTGGATATTGGTGTGCGCGTGATACTCGCGCACTGCGCATCGCTGGGCGAAGATAAAGATCTAGACCAAGGCGAAAACGGACCGCTGCGTCCCAGCTTCGATTTATTTGCGCGGCTCATGGACGCGCCACGCTATCAAGGCCGAGTGTTCGGAGACATTTCGGCGATGACGCAATATGATCGCCTACCGTATTTGAAAAAAGTATTGGCCCGGCCGGACTGGCACGCGCGCTTATTGCATGGCAGCGAATATCCGCTGCCGGGGATTTTTCCGATTTATTCCTCGGCGCCCTGGGTTCGCATGGGTTTGTTGGACCCTGATGCAGAGGCGGTGTTAACCCGCATTCAATGAA
>CAZKHT010000241.1:0-3255 GCA_964552595.1 uncultured Burkholderiales bacterium | reverse complement strand
TTTTGTGTGGGTAAGCGATTTTCGCGTGCGGGGGTTTTTGTAGATTTTTCTCGCGGCGGGCGGCGTGCGAATGGGTTTGTTGGATCCCAGTGCGGAGCCGGTGTTAAACCGCATTCAAGAACACAATCCGATATTGTTTGATTTTGTATTAAAGCGCAGCTTGCGCTATCAAGGCCAAGGTTTGCCGGCTTCAGTCTTCGAAACCCGCGGATTTTTTGAAAGTCAGTGATGAACACCTCTCCCGGTTCGGCGCGTGTGTTATCCCAACCCATGCTGGCAGTGATGGCGGCGCAATTTTTTTCGGCGGCGGCGGATAACGCCTTACTGTTTGCCGCCATCGGCTTAATCAAAGCCCAGGCCTATCCCAATTATTTCGCATCCCTCCTGCAAGAATTTTTTGCCGGTGCATTTGTGTTACTCGCGCCTTTTGTCGGCCCGCTCGCCGACGCCTATGCCAAGGGGCGGGTCATGCTGGTGGCGAATACCATCAAGATGCTGGGCGCGCTGGCGATGTTCGCGGGCCTCCATCCCTTGGCCGCTTACGCCATCGTCGGCGTAGGGGCGGCCGCGTATTCGCCGGCGAAGTACGGCATCCTCAGTGAATTAGTGGCGCCGCAACACTTGGTCAAAGCGAATAGCTTGATCGAAGGTTCCACCATCGTCGCGATTCTATTGGGCGCCTTAAGCGGCGGTTGGTTAGCCGATATCTCGGTCTCTATGGCCATAGCGGCCGTAGCGGGTCTCTATGCCGTGGCCGCGCTATGGAATTTGCGCATTCCCAAATTAGCTGCGGCGCACCCCTTAAGCGAATTTACCCCCGCAGCCTGGGCACGCGATTTTGGGCGCGCCTTACTACAGCTTTATCGCCAGCGCGACGCGCGCTTTACCTTGATCGGCACCAGTTTTTTCTGGGGCATAGGCAGCACCTTGCGCTTTATGTTGGTGGCCTGGGTGCCGGTGGCTTTAGCGATTTACGATAATCAAACGCCGGCGAATTTAAATGGCATTGTTGCCGTGGGCATCGCCGTCGGCGCGACCTTCGCGGCGCGCTGGGTGAATTTGCAAACCGTGAATCGCGCACTGTATGCCGGCCTATTGCTAGGGCTCGCGGTATGGACCTTCGCCCATGTCCATAATTTGTATCTGGCGGCGGGCTTGCTGGTACTGATAGGCGGCTGCGGCGGTTTTTACGTGGTGCCCTTAAATGCCTTGCTGCAAGAGCGGGGCCACAGCACTGTCGGCTCGGGACATGCCATCGCGATTCAAAATTTCAGTGAAGGCATCGCCATGCTGAGCTTGGTCGGGGCCTTCACTCTGGCGCAAAAAGCCCAATGGCCGATAGTCGGTCTGGCGCAAGGCTTCGGACTTGCGATCTTCCTGGGAATGCTCATTTTGGCCGGCTTGCGGCTCACGCGTTGGAAACCCCGGTCGCCTTGAATATCAGCAGTGTCTAATTTTCGCAATGCTTTGATGAAAAATCCGCAATGTTAGATCTCACTGAGAGGAAATCCTCTGTCCCACCGGGTAGTTAGCCCTGCACACTTTATGGCATGAAACCTGCTGAGCAGCATGGGTATAAAACATTATCCTCGGGGCCCCCATGTTGAAGTTCTTAAGCAGCCGCAAATCCGCCGCACCGCTTACCGATTTGCATTCGATCGCGCGCTGGATAGACGAATTGCCCATGGGCGACGGTTTAAAGACCATAGAAGCGCTCGCCCGCCAGCTTAAAGAATACAACGACGAGTCCCAGCCGCTAACCAAGGATCGTTTGGCGGTACTCAATACGCTAGATGAGCGCGCCCAAGATTTACTCGCCTTATTGCGTGCGCAGTATTTGCAGAATCCCCGCATGTCGCGCGTGGTGGAAAGCCGCTTATGGAATACGGTGTCCGGCTTCTATCAAGAAATTCTTCGCGCCTACCATAGCCATATCATGGAATACATCGCGAATCCCAATGCCAGCAAAATTGCCGCGCAGATTCCTCTGATGACAGCGCGCGCGCTCAATTATTTTGGCTTGGACGCAATCTGGAGTTGCTATCGCTACACGCCGGTGAATTCGACGCTGTGGAAACGCGTGCACAATCTCTATCATTTTGCCGAGTACGAGGAGTTCGATCGGCAGCCGCAAAAACTCTATCCGGAGGATGAGGATCTCACCTCGGTGTCTCAGGCGTATTTGCAAATCCTGATGTTAGAAACGCTGAATACCGGCAGCCTCACCCCACGCCAAATTCATTTGATAGAACGCTGGTTGCCCAGTTTGCTGCAAGGCATGGAAATCGCGCGCCAGTTTAAACCCGCGCAGCATGTGTTCTATGTGAAACTGAATGAAAATAAAGGCGCGCGCCGAGTACGCCGGGTCATGCCCAGCGAGCATCATCGGTATTGGGACACGTATGGCTTAAAAGACAAACTGGATTTCTTGCGCGCGCAATTGTCCGCCGGTAGCGTGCCCGCTCAGTTGGGTTTAACCGAGGATTGCCGGCTGCCGGCTTGCTTAGATCTGTTGGAGCGCATTGCTTATTTTTGGGCTCCGGTGGGCGTGAAGCGCGTGCAGCGCGCCTTTGAACGGCAGCAAGCCGTGAAGTCCATAGAGGTCTTGCGCGGCCTCAAGGACATTTGTATCAATGTGCGCGCCGATGCAGCACGCACCAGCAGTGCTAGCGCCGCCGCCTCCGATGAGCTGAGTTATGCGGAAATGGTGGACGTGCATCTTTATGGATTTGTGACCAAGCGGACGCAAGGCAAAACCCATCAAGAAAAAGAAGGCATAGTCGAATACGTGCCGGCGCATGAGCGCTGGGTAATGCAGAACGAAAGCGAAATGGGCTACGGCGCGCACATCGACGATCAGGCGGAAGATTGGATACGTTTAGGAAAATTGGTCGGCCTTAAGCCAGAAAAAAAAGCGCATTGGAATGTGGGCGTGATCCGTCGCCTGCGCCGCTGCGAAGCGAATCAGCGCTACGTCGGTATCGAAGTGATTGCGGAACATCCCGTGTCTTTAATGCTGCGCCCGGAAAAAACGCAGCAACGCCCACTGAGTATCGTCGGCGTGGAAACCGTGGACCTTGTCCTACCCATACCGGCTTTATATCTCAAGGCCGCGACGCCGCAGGATAGCGATAGCCTGGTTTTGCAGACCTCGGAATTCGCGGCTGGGCGCGAACTGTGGTTTACCGTGCGCGGCATTAGTTACCATTTGCGCTTAAAACGCGCGCTAGAGCGTGGGGACGATTGGTTGCGCGC
>CAZKHT010000240.1:518-3958 GCA_964552595.1 uncultured Burkholderiales bacterium | reverse complement strand
GCGGCTCTCCGCCGCATTCGGCTTTAATGGTCAGCGCGTGAGCTAACGCGGATTTCATCGGTCAACACGCGCACGGAATGGCCGATGATTTGTTGTCCACGCTTGGTCTCGCGCGCGCTTGTCCGTTAGCAATCGCGCCAGCGATGAATCAACAAATGTGGCAGCAAGCAGCGACGCAACGCAATGTATGTCAGCTGGCCGCCGATGGAGTCAGCATCTGGGGGCCGGCCGAGGGTGAGCAAGCCTGCGGCGAAATCGGACCCGGGCGCATGCTAGAGCCCGCGGAGATATTGCGCGAAGTGGAAACCAGCTTCGCCCCTAAGCTGCTGGTGGGCCGCCATGTCGTGGTTACGGCTGGACCGACTTACGAAGCGCTAGACCCGGTGCGTGGAATTACCAATTTATCTTCCGGCAAAATGGGATACGCCATCGCGCGCGCGGCGCAAGAAGCGGGTGCAAAAGTCACGCTGATTTCTGGCCCGACTGGTTTACAAATGCCAGCGAAAATGGAGGTGGTGCGGGTGAACAGCGCGCTTGAAATGCGCAACGCGGTATTGTCAGTGGTGCCGGGATCGGATGTTTTTATTAGCGTGGCAGCGGTGGCAGACTATCGCCCGGCCGAAGTTGCCAAGCAAAAAATAAAAAAGCAGGACGGACCTACCCCATTAACTCTTATTGCGAATCCAGACATCTTGGCCGAGGTCGCGGCTTTGCCTACTCCTCCTTTCTGTGTGGGCTTCGCAGCCGAAACCGAAAACCTGGAACAGAATGCCCGCGCCAAGCGGGCTCTGAAAAATCTGCCCTTGATCGTCGCCAATCGCGCCGATCTGACCTTGAATCAAGATGAAGCCGAACTTTTTTTATATACCGCCGATGCCGAATGGATACTGCCTCGCGGTCCAAAAAGCATTGTTGCTCGTAGCCTTATAAGCCACATCGCAAGCTTGTTATAAAGTACAGTCAAAACCCTGCTCTTTGCGGCCTTTAGCGCCTGCGGCATAATGAGGCGTCCCATTCTTAGAGCCGGCTCACCGCGCCCGCAGATAATTCTCGTGCAAAAAGTTGATTTAATGATCTTGGATCCGCGTATTCAAGATCAATTACCCAGTTATGCCACCGACGGCGCCGCCGGCTTGGATTTGCGCGCCTGCATCGATGCCCCTCTGGTGTTAAAGCCTGGCCAAACCGAGCTCATCCCCACCGGAATGGCTCTGCACATCGCCGACCCCGCTTATGCCGCCTTGATTCTGCCGCGCTCCGGTTTGGGCCATAAACACGGAATCGTTTTGGGCAATTTAGTCGGACTCATCGATTCCGATTATCAAGGCCAGCTATTTGTTTCTTGTTGGAACCGAGGGCAAGAAGCTTTCACCATACAAGTCATGGAGCGCATTGCGCAGCTCGTGATCGTGCCCGTCGCCCGCGTCGAATTCAACATTGTGAATACCTTTGCGGCGAGCGCCCGTGGCGGTGCCGGTTTTGGCAGTACCGGCAAGCATTAAGTTTTTTCCGAGCAGGCATCACGTTTTATAAGTGTCCGGCGCACGCTAGCCGGTCGAAAAATCGTACTCGATACGATGAGAGTCAGACGCGGAGTGTAGTTAAAAAGATGCAGCCCTCATTAGCGCGCATTGTCCTTGCGGCGTTTTTCGCTGTCGCTGGCTTTGTTGCGCTCGCAGGCTTGGTGCTGCATCAAATGGCTTTGGAGCGCGAGCGTAGCCTCCAACACCAGCCGCCGCCTTATGCCGGTTTTTTACTCGCCAGCCAAATCAGCGCCACCGTGCGCGATTGGAGTCGTGGTGCCTCGGCAGTCGCGCATTCCCCGCTTACCGCGCGTTTCTTACAAAGCCCGGACGAGGCGACGCGCAAAGACATCCTCAACACACTGCTCAGCTTGCAGCCCGAGTTGGGGAATCTTCAAATCATCAGTTTGGCGCAAGCTCAAGGCAGCGCGCCGATTCCCGCGCTATTGAGCCCGCGCCAAAAACAATTGCTCAATAGCGCGCGCAGCACCGAGGCGCAAACCATTTTGCGGGTGGAAACCCTGAGCTTGAATCTCAGCGAGCCGGTGCGCGCGGCCGATGGCAGTCTGCTGGGCTTTGTGCTGGCGGAAAGGGATTTATTACCCATACGCGACTTATTCGCGCAAAGCCCCTTGATCGATGGTTATGCGGAGTTGCAACAAGTAAACGGCAATGCCGACGTGTTGTTAAAGCGCGGCAACGAGCAGCTCAAGGTGCGCTTAGCCAACGAAACCGTCAGTATCTCCGGCACACCTTGGCGCCTGGCGCTTTGGCAGAATCCCACCCCCGGTATTTTTATGCAGTACATGACTCAGATGTATGCGGGCATAGGCGCCACGGTCATCATCCTGATAGGCTTGGTGTGTTTAGTGGGCTACCGCTTAAGCAATCGCACCTTGCAAGCCGATATGACCGCGCTGACCAAGCTATTTTCGGACATTACCCATGGGCGGGTGCGCAAACGTTACGACATTCAGCTCAAAGAATTACGCAATGGCTATCAAGTAATGTACCAGCTTGCCAAAATGATGGTGGGTAAGCATCTCCAAGCCATTAACACCGCGGGGACTGATCATCTCTCCCAAGTCAATAATCGGCGCAGCTTTGAAGCGAAACAACGTGAAGTCTTCAGCCGGGTGAGAGAAGGCTGGGCACACAGCTTATTAATTCTAGATATCGACAACTTTAAGCGCGTCAATGATAGCTCGGGTCATGATGCGGGGGATCAACTGATAATCCAATTCGGCAAGGCGTTGAAAGATAATTTGCGCGCCAGTGACTTCGTGGCGCGTCTGGGTGGCGACGAATTCTGTGTGATCTTTCCGAACACGCCTTTGAAAAAAGCGATAGAGTTGTCGGATCGCCTACGCCAAAATCTACCACGCAGTTTGGAGCTCTTACCCGGTGTCATGCACACAGTCTCGTGGAGCGGCGGCTTATCCGAATACAGTCGAGATGATCAATCCGAAAATGCGGCCTTGTCCCGCGCGGATCAGGCTTTGCTGGACGCAAAACGCGCCGGGCGCAACCGCACTCAAACCAAGGCCGCCGCCTAACCTAGGCCCCTGCAACGCAAGCCTTGCTGGTCGTGGCGGGCGTGTCAGCTTCTTTCTTGGCGGCAAGCGGGGTCTGCGCGGGCAGCATCACCTCGAAGCGCGCGCCCTTGCCGAGCTCGCTTTCTACCGTGATGTCTCCGCCCATCATTTGGCAATAGCGCCGGCTGATCGCCAAGCCTAAACCGGTGCCACCGTATTTGCGGGTGGTGGAACTATTCGCCTGAGTGAAAGGCGCGAATAACTTGAGTTGCTGCTCGCGGCTCATCCCTATGCCGGTGTCGCTGATGCGCAGGCGTATCCATGGCCCTGTCTCTTGTTCGATGCGCTGTACCTCCAGGCACACTTCGCCGTCTTCTGTAAA
>CAZKHT010000240.1:0-508 GCA_964552595.1 uncultured Burkholderiales bacterium | reverse complement strand
CCGTCTGGGTTAATATTGCAGTCTGTGCCCAAACCGTTGACTAGCGGTTGGGGCAATTTGTGTCTCTCGGCGTCGCTCTTCCCGGCTGCGGGCTCGCAATGCAAGGTAAAGCGATTTCGATTCTTGGCGAGCAAGGGCGGCAATAAGGCGCTGACTTCTTGTACCACGGTGTACACCGGAAACTGCTCTAGACAAAGGTCCATGCGTCCCGCTTCAATCTTGGAAAAATCTAAAATCTCATTGATCAAGGACAGTAAATGTTTGCCCGCAGCTTGGATTTTTTTCGCATCGTCCAGGGTGGTTTTGTGGCCGGCATGATGCGCATCCTCGGCCAGCATTTCGCTATAGCCTATGATGGCATTCAAGGGGGTACGTAATTCGTGGCTCATATTGGCCAAGAATTCGTTTTTTGATCGGTCGCGTGATTCGGCGCGCAGCTTATCTAAAAGCGCCCTATGGGCCTTCAGCTCGGCTTGGTTGCGCTCCGTCACATCCTGTAGCACCCCGC
>CAZKHT010000239.1:0-3979 GCA_964552595.1 uncultured Burkholderiales bacterium | reverse complement strand
GCGCCGGCCGGGGCCGAGATGGGCCGCCAGGCCAGGGGCTGGACGGCCACCCCGCGGCAGCCATGGTGTTTGGCGGAGACCTCGCTTTAGCGCCGGCGCACGAGGTGGATGTCGATACGCGCGTGCTGTCCTTGGCCGCGCCGAATGCGATTAATAGCGCCTGGATAAAAGCGCCGGGCTTGCGTTTCGGTGGCGTGTCGGGCGATGCCACCGGACAAGGACCGTTTAAAGTGTGGTGCGGCGCCAAAGTCGCGAGCCAAGGCCGCTGTGAAACCACTATCCATGGCGCGCAAGGACATATAGGCGTGTCGCAAGGCATACGCGCCTTGACCCTGCCTTTGGAAATCACCCAAGTCAGCGGCTACGATGTGATTACCCTGACCTCGCAGCCCGCGCTGAATGTCTTGGCGCGCGAGCTGCCTTTGGAGGTGCGCGATCAAGATCCGATTCCTTTGCATCTGCTCTTGGCCGGCGTCATTTTTGGTGAACCGGACAATGCCGTTGCCGAAGGCCGTTATCGTTTAACGCCTATTATTTCCGCGAACAGCGATGATAGGTCAGTCACCCTGTCGGCCCGGCTCACGCCCGGGGAGCGTTTGTTTTGGGCCTTACGCCAGCCCTTAGCGGCGGAGCGGGACATGCGCCAAACCTTGGATAGGCTGGATCGCAAACTGCGCTACCCGCCCAACTTCGGTTTATTTTTTCCGTGCATGGGACGCGGTCCGTATTTTTACGGCGGGGTGGATCGCGATTTAGATTTGGTGAAAAACCGCTATCCCGGCATGCCGCTGATAGGTTTTTACGGTAATGGCGAGATCGGGCCCCTACATGGGGAAAATGAATTATTCCAATACTCCGCGGTACTGGGTTTATTTCATAACGATGTTTAATCCCAGCCGCGAAGCCGCGCGGCAATTTTTCTTCGACGCTTGGCAGCACTATCAGCAAAAAATGCCCTTGTCCGCTCTGGAAGACAACGCCGTTAGCCTGTTACTGCAACATCCCGAATACCATTCCATCATGAACGCGGTGGACGCCCATCGCGAGCGCGACTATCCGCCGGAATGGGGAGAAACCAATCCTTTTTTGCATTTGAGTTTGCATCTCGCCTTACAGGAACAATTGGCGATTGATCAGCCCGCGGGCGTGGTGAAAGCGTATACGCAGTTATTAGCGCAACACAAAGATGAGCATGCGACGCAGCACATCATGATGGAATGCATAGCGGAAATGCTTTGGCGGGCGCAGCGCGAGCGGGCGGCGCCGGACGCGAAAATTTATTTCGCCTGCATCGCGCAAAACTTGCGCGCATAAAAAAGCCCGCGCGACGCGCGGGCTGCTTACGGAAAATTTCCCGGTTTAATACTTAACGTGTAAGCCTTTTTGGCTGGCAAAGTAGGCGGCCAGATCGGCGATTTCCTTATCCGTCAGCGGCGCGGCTTGACCATTCATGATGGCGTTATTGCGTTCCTTGGTTTTGTAACGTATCAAGGCGATGCGCAAATAATCTTCGTTCTGCCCGGCCAAACGCGGAAAATTCGGCGCCGTGCTATTGCCATCCGCCCCATGGCAAGCGGCGCACACAGCCGTGGCTTTTTGCTTCCCCGCTTCCGCATCCCCACGGCTACTCGCCCAAGCGGACGAAGCCATGCTCAAACCTAGAATCGCGATACCTAAATATATTCTTTGCATCATCATTATCCCTATTTCTGATCTGCGTAATACGCCGCGAGATCGGTCATATCGTCATCGCTAAGACTGCCGGCGATGGCGCGCATGGTGGCATGTTTACGGTCGCCGGATTTGTATTCTTTGAGCGCGTCCACAATATATTGTGCATGCTGGCCGCCGATTTTCGGGACTTGATACACCTCGGGATAAACCGTGCGATACCCGGGTATGCCATGGCAACCTTCGCACATGGAATTTTTTTCCCGGCCTTTCGCGGCATCGCCCGCGGCCCAAGTCGCGCTGCTGACTGCCATTAGGGCTAGGCTGATTACTAAGCTCTTCTTCATGATCCTCACTCTTCGATTTGATGGTTTATAAACCTTATTAGCGCGCTCTTATGATAAGGACTGGCACGGCTTTGCGCGCTATTTTAGACGGGCGGGGGCTTAGCCGCAAGGCGGCGCACGACATCATCTACTACTGTGGCTGAGCGCTTGCCCGGTAATCCCCCGTGTTTAACAGTCGCTACGTTTTTGCGGAGGGGTCACCCATAAAACCACAAAAAACCCGCATAGCGTCTATATTACGTAGCTGCCGCTGCGTTTGCGCGGCGCAAGACTTTAAACGTTTTTTCCTCTTCCTTGTTCATGCCGGGGTTTGCGCGTAGGCTTGCCTTCCCTGCGGCATTTTCGGAGTAGCGCATATGCATCCATCTGAATTCGAAAAACCTCCTTCGGCCACTACCGAGGTCTTTTGGGGCGAGATCTCGCCTTGTGAACACATGGTGCAGATCTACGAGAACGACACCGTCTTTCTGGATTCCTTGGAAGGCTATGTCGTTGGCGGCATATTAGCCGGCGACAGCGTCGTCGTAATCGCCTTGCCCAGCCATCTCGAATCTTTATCGACCCGTTTGGCGCAGCGCGGTATAGACGTAGCGGGTGCAATCGCAAGAGACCAATACTTAATCTTCGATGCCGAGAACACGGTGGCTAAATTCATGCTCAATGGCTGGCCGGACGAAGTACTGTTTAAAGAATTAATTGCTTCGATTTTATATAGAGCCAAAGCAGGGGGCCGCCGGGTGCGGGCCTTCGGCGAGATGGTTGCCGTGTTATGGGCGCAAGGAAATAGCGGCGCGACAGTGCGCTTGGAACATTTATGGCATGCCTTGTGCCACGAACAATCCTTTTCCTTGTTTTGCGCCTATCCCAAGAGCGGCTTTACGCGCGATGCCTCGGCGTCTATTAAAGAAATTTGCGACGCGCATTCCAAAGTTATCTCTTAACGTTATACCGCCTGGGCGCGAGTTCGCGCGCCGCCCGTTCAAAAAAATGGCCCAAGTTTTTTACTTGGGCCATTGCTATTGCACCGAATAAATTGAAGGGCTAGGCGACTTTCACCGTATAGCTCGAGGGCAATATGATGCGCGACTCGAATTGCCGGTAATCGCTATCGCTTTTTTGTTTCTGGCTAAGGCGTATCTCTACCGTACCGCCGAGTTTCTCGACAAATTTTCGAATGGCGTCCATGCCCACGCCACGCCCGGACACATCGCTGACATTGTCGGCCGTGCTCAGGCCGGAGTGGAAGATCAATTCCGCCAACATTTGATCGGTGATCTCTTTGCTCGAGTCCAGCAGGCCGGCTTCCATGGCCTTAGACTTCAGACGATTGATGGCTAAGCCGCGTCCGTCGTCGGATAAAGACAATACGGTTTGGCCATTTTCCTCGCTGACTTCCAAGCGTATGGTGCCTTTATCCGGCTTACCATGCGCCACGCGCTCTTCGGCGGACTCCAGCCCATGATCGATGGCATTGCGGAAGGAATGGGTGAACACATTCTTCATGATGGGCACCACGTCGGCGGCGAAGCGTATCCCATGATCGTTGATCACGATGTTCGGCGCTTTTTTGCCTAATTTCTCCGCCAGATCGGGCATGGATTTGGTAATCGCATCCAACATCGACGGCAAGGATTCCGTGCCTATCGCGCCGGTGATGGATTTCACGCTATTCAAGGCTTTGCGCAGTGCCGGGGCATCGTGCTCATTGACTTCGGCCAGCACGCCCTTGAGCAAATCAATCAAGATCGCGTCAACATAAATCCCTTCGCTGGAAGCGCCCGAGAGCTTGTCTTTAAAGATGCTGTCGTAGGTCAAAACCAATTTGCGCGTCTCAGTCAGTTCCGCCAACATTTTTTCGGCGTCCCAGCTGGCATCGGCGGATTTGCGCAAGACGTCGTAAGTGGTTTCCGCTTCGTGCGCCACGTCGGATCCTGCGGCGGGAGCGTGGAGGTGTCCGCGTA
>CAZKHT010000238.1:0-4007 GCA_964552595.1 uncultured Burkholderiales bacterium | reverse complement strand
AGCGCGTGAGTGATTTGCAGGATTTCGTTTCGCGTTTTTCCGCGAATAAATCCAAAGCGCGGCAAGCGACCTCGCGTTTAAAACAAATCGAAAAGATTAAAGCGGAAGTGGTGGAAGTCAAACCTTCTAGCCGCCAAGCGCCGTATATCCGTTTCGAAATGGAAGACCGCGATAAGTTGCATCGGCAAGCGGTGGAGCTTTTGGATCTGGGTAAAGGCTACGACAAGGTGTTATTCCACGGCTTGAATCTGATGCTGGATGCCGGCGAACGGCTGGCCATCATAGGCCCTAACGGCGCCGGTAAAAGCACGCTGTTAAAACTACTCATGGGCGAAGTCGAACCCGATCAGGGCAAGGTGAAGTGGGCGGAAAAAGCCCGTATCGCCTACTTCGCCCAAGATCACGCGGCGGATTTCGACAATGATCTGAATGTATTCGACTGGATGAAACAATGGCGTCAGAAGAGCGAGGATGATCAAGCCATACGGAGTATCTTAGGACGCTTATTATTTTCCGGAGACGATGTAAAAAAATCCGTGCGCGTGCTGTCCGGTGGCGAAAAAGGCCGCATGCTCTATGGCAAGCTGATGCTGGAATACCCCAATGTGATGATCATGGACGAGCCCACCAATCACATGGATATGGAAACCATAGAATCCTTAAACATCGCTTTGGAAAAATATAAAGGCACGCTGATATTTGTCAGCCACGACAGACAATTCGTGTCTTCCCTGGCCACGCAGATCATAGAGCTGGACGGTTTAGGCGGCTTCCGCTATTTCGTCGGTAATTACGAAGACTATCTCATCGCTCAAGGCGTGGCTGCATAGGCAGCTTGCAGCGCTAAGCTGAGTTGCCAAGCCGCCATGGCGTAATGAAAGCTGTGGTTATAGCGCGTGATGACATAAAAGTTTTGATACGCCAGCCAGTATTCTTTCGCGCTCTCCCCTTGTAGCTCCAGCAACATCGCTTCCGCCGTGGAGGTATCCGCTTGCTCCGGCATCACGCCTATGTTGGGCCAATCCCGCATGGGGATGCGAAAACTCCAACCCCGATTTGCCAATCCTAAACCCGGCTCGGCGGGATTGCGCACAGCGACCGCTACCGGCGCGCCCGTCACCCAGCCCTTGGCGCGAAAATAATTCGCCACGCTGCCTATCGCGTCTTCCGGGTTGGCCCACAAATCGCGATGGCCGTCGCCATCGAAATCGATACCATAAGCGCGGTAGCTGGAGGGCATGAATTGCGAAATCCCCATCGCGCCGGCGTAAGAACCTTTCACCGCCAGCGGGGAAAAACCAGCGTCCCGCGCCAGCAAAAGATAGTGTTCTAATTCCTCGCGAAAATAATCCGCGCGCTTGCCATTGCTAAAGGCCAGGGTGGCCAGCGCATCCAGCACACGATAAGAGCCGGTGTTGCGGCCATAGAAGGTTTCCACGCCTATGATGGCGACTATCATGGCCGCGGGCACTCCGTATTCCTGCTCCGCCCGTTTCAGCGTGGCGGCGTGTTGTTTCCAAAAATCCGAGCCGGCCGCGATACGTTTATTGTCGACGAAGATCTGGCGATATTCGTACCATGGCTTGGCCTCGGAAGGACGCGCCATCGCGCTCAATATACTGGGGCGTAAACGCGCTTGGGCTAAGAGAGCAGTCAAACTGGCGCGGTCGAAATGATGGCGCGCCACCATGTCGTCAACGAAGCCCGCGGCGCCCGGCCAATTGCCGAGGGTATCCGGATTGCTGGTCGCGGCGGATTGCCGAGGTGTTTCTGGCGCGAGTTCTTGCGCCATCACCGGCAATAAAAATAAAACCAAGACGGCGGTGCAAAAACCTTTCATTTGGCTTCCTTAGCGGCGACCAGCGCCATGATGGCGTCCATGCAACGCACCGGCAAATAGCGTTTTGCGTACCAAAAAAAATGCGCCGGCAGCGTGACGCGATAGCGGGCTTTAGGCCGCTTGGCTTCCAAGGCATGACGCACGTGACGCAATACCGCTTCCGGACCCAAGGTAAAAGGCGCCACCGGACCGGGCGTGGTCAAACGCCGTTCTAGGGCTTCATAGCGCAGGCGGTGGGCGCTGTGTCGTTTATCAATATGTTTTTGATACATGGCGTAGGCGTTGTCGCGAAACCGGCTTTTAATGGGGCCAGGTTCAATGAGCGAAACATGGATAGCCGTATCGCGCAATTCCAGGCGCAAGGTGTCGCATAAGCCCTCAATAGCATATTTGCTGGCGTTGTACGCGCCGCGATATGGCAAGGCGACATAGCCCAACAAAGAGCTATTGAATAAGAGCCGGCCCTGGCCTTGCTTGCGCATAATCGGAAGCACGCGATTGGTTAACTCCAGCATGCCGAACACATTGGTTTCAAATTGAGCGCGCAAAGTGGCTCGCGATAAATCTTCGACCGCGCCCGGCTGCCCATAGCCACCGTTATTGAACAAGGCATGCAAACGGCCGCCGCTCATGCTCAATACTTCTTCCATGGCACGCGCAATCGAGGCACTGTCATCCAAATCCAAATGCAGCGCATGCAAACCCTGAGCTTGGAGCGGTTCTATATCTTTCATTTGGCGCACGCCGGCGAAGACCCGATAACCCTGGGCGGACAAGCCCCGTGCCACGCCTAAGCCTATGCCACTGGAGCAACCGCTAATCAAAATGCTAGGCGCGCTGGTGGCGTTCATTTTGGGATGGCGGACAAGGGGATGAAAAACGCCGTGGCGAAATTTTGCACCATGCGTACGATAGTGCGATTAGTACGGCCGGCAACGATTTGCGCCATCATGTCATGCTCCGCGATCAATTTGCCCCACTCGCGTTCGAAACTGAGATTGCGTAGATCGCCGTGTATCTCGTTGGAAAGCAGCAAGACCTGGCCCTTGGCATCGCGTTTGGAAGCCAGCTGCCAGGCCGCCACTTCGATATTGCGTGCCGCATTATAGAGTTTCTGCGGGTCTAAATCGTCCCAGGCGTAAAAGTCGGTCTTATCGTTATAGGCCGCCAAGCTCATGGTGGCCAAACCCCAGCTTAAAGCCAATACCCTATCCCCTCTAAAGTCATCGCGAAATGCCAGATTCAAGGCATCGACACTGCGCTTATTTTGCAGCTCCGGAAAATTCTGCTGAAAATCGCCGTCAAAAATCCGCGCCAACGCCGCGTCTAAATTTGCCTGCCCGCCCTTATGCCATTCCCGCGGATTGCGTTTATATAATTTTTCAGTCAGTAAGCGCAGATGTGACAAGGAAGCTTGGAGATGCAGTTCGGCAATTTGATCGACTTCGGTTTTAGCCAGCGCGGAAAATTTAAACCCCGAAGTCGCCGGCCCTTTGCCGGGCGCGCTGGGTGTGGCGCAAGCCGATAAAATCAACACCAACACAGCGAAGTGAATTACCTGAAAAGAGCGCAATTAAAATATCTCAAGAAGAACAGCTCACGGCAATTGTGCCTGCCCAATCGGGAGGAAAGCCAGCATATTGCGCATGCTCGGGATGCTCATCAAACGGATGCTGGAGCAGAGTGAGCAGTTTATCGACCTCGCTGAAGTCGCGATCCTGGGTGGCTTTCTGAATGGCGATTTGCGCCATGTAATTGCGGAAAATGTATTTGGGATTGATACGGTCCAGTTGCCGCGCGCGGATCTCGTCGATGCTATTTTCACGCAGCAAACGCGCCCGATAGACAGCGGCCCAGGCATCAAATGCTGGGCGATCCAAAAACAAATCGCGAATCGGCGCGTTTTCGCCTTGCGTACTGAAGCGATTTAATCGGCGAAAGAAAATACTGTAGTCCACTTTATTATGATGCAGCAGATTCAATAATTCGGTAATCAAAGAAGCACTGTCCGCGTCGACTGGTATGCCCAGCTTGGCGCTCATTAAACGAATATATTCGCGCGCGAAGCAGGCGTTGTAATCGGCCAACGCCGCCTTGGCTTCTTCGATTGTCATCAGGGGTGACAAGGCCTGCGGCAAGGCGGAGACGTTCCAGGCCCCTATTTCCG
>CAZKHT010000237.1:0-4013 GCA_964552595.1 uncultured Burkholderiales bacterium | reverse complement strand
TCGCTAGCCCGGTGCGTATGCTTTTGAGTGTGAGGTAAAGAACGTCTTGGCCCACCTTGTCCGTGCCGAAAACATGGTAGTGCGGCGCCAACACCCCGGCGAGACAGATGAGCCAAATCAAAACCGTTGCGGTGAGCCACATCGCGCGCCAAGGTAAATCGGTTTTGCCTTGCAGTAATGCTTGCCAGGCAAACTGTCCTGGAGGCTTAGCGAGCCGCGCTGCGATCAGCAAAAATAAAACTGCACTTATCGCGAGCGCGATCAGCGTAGCCCGAGTAATAAGCCCGGCTAAGTCTTTTTGCGCAGCGCTGGCAATCTGCAACCGTGGATAGGCACGCGTGATCGTACCGTCGGGTTTTTCCTGAGTTTCTTGGGTGAATAATTGCGTAGCGAAAGGCGCGGAGTAAGTTTTCTCCGGCGTTTTGCGCAGCGGCCCGAGGACTTTATCCAACACGCTTTGCACTTCCAGGGAATAGGCTTTGGCACCGCCTGGCTGTTCCGCCAAACCGGCCCGGAAATGAATCGAATCCAAGACGCCAATGATAATGAAGGCCAGCAGTATCACGCTGGCGGCCATGGCGGCGGGACGCCGCGCGACTTTGCGCCAAGGCGCCGCCAGATGCGGCTTGCGGCGCGCGCGCCAAATATAAAAAGCGACCACCCCAAGTAAGATATAAATGAGGACATCGGTCCAAAGAAAGACGTAGCTCATCTTAGACGCACTCGTGGATCAACCAAGGTATAGGCCACGTCGGTCAGCAATAGGCCAACGATATAAAGCACCGCGCCCAAATACACCATGGCATGGACGATGGCAAAATCTTGGCTGCGTATGGCGTCTATGGTGTAACTACCTAAACCCGGAATGCCGAAGAAGGATTCGCTGATTAGGCTGCCCATGAACAATAAGGGAATCACGGCCACGGACAGTGTGATGATGGGCACCATGGCATTGCGCAAAACATGTTTAAACAGCACGGCGCGCTCGCGCAAGCCCTTGGCGCGCGCGGTACGTACATAGTCTTTGCTCAACTCTTCTAAAAATATGGTGCGATACCAGCGCGTGCCGGCACCTATGCCTGAGAGTATGCCTATCGCCACCGGTAGCACTAAAAATTTGACGCTGTCCCAGCCGCCTTGATAGCCGGAAATAGGCATGAGGTGCAACACCTTGCTGAATAAAAATTGACCCCCGACGATGTAAAACATGCTCGAGATAGACATCATGGCCACGGTAATCACCACGCCGACAAAATCGATATAAGTCGCGCGAAAAAATGCCAGCATTAAAGCCAAGACAATGTTCACCAGTAAGCCACCGATAAACACCGGCAGTGCCAAGGCCAGGCTGGGCCACATACGCGTGCGGATATCGCGGCCGATATCGCGGCCGTCATCCGCGCTGCCGAATTGAAATACAAACATAGGCACGGCTTTGTGAAAAAAAATGGTGTCCGTGAGTTTGGCTGTGCCAGGCGCCTGAGTATTAATGAATAAAGGTCGGTCATAGCCATGCTCGCGTTTCCAGCGGCTGATGGCATCCGGCGTCACATGTTTGATTCCCAGTTGTATGCGCGCCATATTGTCGGGCGAATTAACCGCAAAAAATAAAGTGAATATCAGCAGATTGACACCGATCAAAATCGGCACGGCGTATGCGATACGCCGCAGTAAATACCCTAGCATGGCAGACGCCGCGCCGGTGCGCGCTGCATCCGGCGCCAGACAACGATGCCGGGAAGGATAAGGAGTAAAAACACCACCACGCCGAATAACAGCGGCCAGATACGCGGAGGATTCCAGGCCTTGCGCTCGCGCTCCCGCAACACCGGATCGATGCGCAAATACTTCAATGCGTTGTTCGCCATCAGATTGGGTTTCGCATTGAAATACCAGTTGTGGTACAAGCCATAGGTCTTGGGCACGAAGCCCCATACCCAAGGCGCATCGCGGCGCGCGATCTCCAGCATGCGGTTAATGACTTGCTGTCGCGCCGGACTGTTGTCCATATTTTTCATTTGCTCGAATAAGCGATTAAACCCCGGGTTGTCGTAATTGGCGGCGTTCTCGCCATTGCTGCCGGCTTTTTTGTTGGGGCCATAGAGTAGAAATAAAAAATTCTCCGGATCAGGATAATCCGCGTTCCAGCCCCATTCAAAGATCTGGGCGTCGCCCTTTAACATTTTGTCTTGGAAACGATTGTAATCGGTGGCGCGTATCACCAGCTGGATATCGATTTTTTTTAATTGCTTGCCTAGCCACTCTAAGCGCGATTTGGAATCCGGTCCGGCGGCCGCGGTATCGAAATTCAATAGCAGGGGCGCACCGGTTTTTGCATCGCGCCCGTTTGGATAGCCGGCTTCGGCCAATAGACGTTTCGCCTCGGTGATGGATTTGCGCTGCGGCCTGCCATCTACCCAATCATACACATAGGGATTGATCCCTTCTTTGCCCGCTTCATAACCAAAAATACCCGGCGGAATCGGTCCTTGCGCGGCGATGCCTCGGCCATTACGAAAAATGGATATGAATTCTTCGGAGTCCAGCGCGATAGAAATGGCAAGGCGCAGTTTGCGCGCACGCTCCGACAATCCACCGACTACGGGATCTTGCATATTGAATCCGGTGTAGCTGATGCTAGTGGCGACGGTGGTGACGAGCCGTATGCCTTTCTCCTGCAGATCGGGTGTGAGCGCGGCTTCGCCTTGGGCGCCGATTTTTACGGCTTGGTCGAAGGTGTCGGAAGTAATCCCAGATGCGTCGTAATAGCCTTGCAGAAATTTATTCCAATAAGGAATGTCTTCTTTTTCCAGGCTGTATATGGCTTTGTCGATGAAGGGCACGGTTTTTCCGGCATCCGCTAGCAAGCCTTGCGCTTGATCTTCCGGCTCGCCGGTACTGGGATAAGCTTCACCGCGAAAATTCGGATTGCGCACCAATACCATTTGCCGATTCGGATCATTCACCGTCAACATATACGGGCCAGTACCCACGGGATACCAATCCAGTAATAAATTTTTCGCGCGCATGCCCTGCTGCGCATAAAAGCGCTCGGCTTCCCATGGTACGGGTGCGAAAAAAGGCATGGCCAGCCAATACGCGAATTGCGGATACTTGCCTTTAAGCGTGACTCTATAGGTATAGCGGTCCACCACTTCGGCACCGGCCAAAGGATAGAGTCGCAAATCCAAATACGCGCGCTCACCTTGAGTACGGATTTTTTTATACTCGCCGGCTAAGCGCGCACCGTATTCCTTTAAGCCGACGATATAGTCCGACATCAAGCCGAAGATAGGCGAATTTAATTTGGGATGCGCCAGACGTTTAATCTCGTACACGAAATCGTCGGCGACTAACTCACGGCTGCCGGTGGTTTTAAAATCGCTTAAGGTATCGATTTTAGCGAGGGCCGTCGGGCTGAGATCATGATATAAAAACCGCCCTTGCGCGTCGCGCGCGAAGGCCGGGTGCGGCTGATACAAAATGCCGGGGCGGATATGGATTTCATAGACGCTGGTAGCGACTTTATCCGCGGGTCCGTCGGCCGGTAGCGCTTTGCCTTGCGCGTCGAAATATTTCGGTTCGGGCAGACTGCTCGCGCTGGACGGTATAAGCGTGTAGGGACGCTTTAGATAATCATATTGCAGGGGTGGCTCATATACCTGGCCGATAAAAATGACTTCATTCGATGCATAGGATTGGGCCGGGTCTAGATGTTTGGGTCGTTCGGAAAATACGCTGTATAAAATATTTTTGCCGCGCTCGGACTCGGGATAAGGATTGTTCCACGGCGCTTTTCCGCAGCTCGCAAGCAAGAAAAGAAAGAGCGTGACTACGACTGGGCGCAGGAAGCAAGTCATGGAGGCAAAGTGTAGCCGATTTTTCATGGGCTGCGACAGCGTACCTTGGGTCCGCGCTGGAAAAGCACCTTTGGCGGGCGGCTGCCTTTATAATGCGCGCTTCCGTATATTAGATTGAGGAAACGCCATGGGCTTTCTCGCAGGAAAAAAAAT
>CAZKHT010000236.1:0-4036 GCA_964552595.1 uncultured Burkholderiales bacterium | reverse complement strand
TCTTCGGCAGTGGTTTGTGCGATCTGGGTTTGCGGCAAAACATTTTAGCGCTGGCTCTGGTGGGATTTAATCTGGGCGTGGAAGCGGGGCAGCTGGTCATTGTCGCCGGGTTTTTGCCCTTGGCCTTTGTGCTGCGCCACACGGCTTTTTATCGGCGCGGCGTGCTGTTACTAGGCTCATTGTTGATCGCCTTGATTGCCGGCATGTGGCTCGTCGAGCGCGCCTTCAATTTGAAATTTTTACCCTTTTAAAGCGCGCCACGCGCCCGGCGCAAGGCCGTCCAAGGTGTATTCGCCTATCGCATAGCGAATTAAACGTAGCGTCGGGCGGCCGATTTTTGCGGTCATTTTCCGCACCTGACGGTTCTTGCCTTCGCACAAAGTCAAGGCCAGCCAGGCCGTGGGAATACGTTGCCGCACTCGTATCGGCGGCGTTCTCGACCAGAGTTGAGAAGGTTCTTCTATCCACGTCGCAAGTGCCGGCCGCGTTGTGTACGTGCCTAGATTGATTCCCTGGCGCAAGGGTGCCAGCAGCGCTTCGTCGGCGCTGCCCTCGACTTGCGCCCAATAAATTTTCGGCAGTTTATGTTGCGGATCACTCAGCCGATGCTGCAAGCCACCATCATCAGTTAAAATGAGCAGGCCTTCGCTATCCGCGTCTAGTCTGCCGGCGGGATACACCTCAGGGATGGGAATGAAGTCTTTCAAAGTCGGGCGTACGCCTCGCGCTCCCGCGTCTTCCGGAGTGAATTGGCAAAGCACGCCATACGGTTTGTTGAACAAAATAATGCGTGACATGTAGAGGCAATCGGATAACAGGCCAGCAGTATAACCGCCTGCTATCCCGTTTTTTCTACTCGGGGTCAGCATGTTCCAACATATTCAGGTGCCAAAAGACGGCGAAAAAATTAGCGTAAACGCGGGTGGTGCGCTCAAGGTACCGGCGCGGCCGATTATTCCTTTCATCGAGGGCGACGGCACCGGTGTGGACATCACCCCGGTGATGCGCCGCGTGGTCGATGCCGCCGTGGCCAAAGCCTATGCGGGAAAGCGGCAAATTGTATGGATGGAAGTGTATGCCGGCGAGAAAGCGGTGCGGGTGTATGGCGGCGAGCATTGGCTGCCGGACGAGACCGTGCAAGCCGTGCGCGACTATGTGGTGTCTATCAAAGGCCCTTTGACCACACCGACCTCGGGCGGCATGCGTTCGCTGAATGTGGCGCTGCGCCAGCTTTTGGATCTGTATGTGTGTCTGCGCCCGGTGCGCTATTTCCAGGGCGTGCCCAGCCCGGTAAAAGAGCCGGAGAAAACCAATATGGTGATTTTCCGTGAAAACACCGAAGACATTTACGCCGGTGTGGAGTGGGAGACGGATACGCCGGAAGTGCAAAAAATCATCGCTTTTTTACAGCAGGAAATGGGTGTCAAAAAAATCCGCTTTCCGGGGTCCTCCGCCATAGGCATTAAACCTGTTTCCAAGGAGGGTAGTGAACGACTGATCCGCAAAGCAATTCAATACGCCATCGATAATGGCCGCGACTCGGTAACCCTGGTGCACAAGGGCAACATCATGAAGTTCACCGAAGGCGGATTTAAGAAATGGGGTTATGAGCTGGCCCAACGCGAATTCGGCGGCGTGCCGATAGATGGCGGACCCTGGTTAAAATTGCCGCAAGGCATCGTCATCAAAGACGTCATCGCCGATGCGTTTTTGCAACAGATTTTATTACGGCCGGAAGATTATTCGGTGATCGCCACTCTGAATTTAAATGGCGACTACATTTCCGATGCCTTGGCCGCGCAAGTAGGCGGTATCGGCATCGCGCCCGGCGCGAATTTATCCGACGGTGTCGCGATGTTCGAGGCCACTCATGGCACGGCGCCTAAATATGCCGGGCAGGATTATGTGAATCCGGGCTCGATTATTCTTTCCGCCGAGATGATGTTGCGCCACATGGGCTGGGTAGAAGCGGCCGACCTTCTCATAAGCGGCATGCAAGGAGCGATTACCGCCAAACAAGTCACTTACGATTTCGCGCGTTTAATGTCAGGGGCGACGCAAGTGAGCTGCTCCGCTTTCGGCGAACGCATCATCGCGAACATGTAATGCTATTAATGTAAGGTCGGCGTGACGCCCGCATCCCGCAACAACAAGATCAGGTCGTCGGCTATCGTACCCAGTTCTTCACGTAGCGCTTCCAACCCTTGCAGTAGCTCGACCGCTTGTGTCTCGCGATACAGCAGGGTTTCTATCAGTCGAATATCATCGGACATAACGACCTCGCTAGGCCCTGTTATGTCGTGCCGTGGGCCATAGAACTAATCTAGCACAGCGTCTCGAATTTACTAGTAAGCTTCTCGCGCCGCGCATTACAAATGCGCTGAAACGCTAGCGGCGCCGAAATATGGTATCGTGTGCTTGTCATCCCAGACCTTCATTTGCCGAGGAAAGTCTATGAACGCACCGAACGTGAAAATGCATCCCGCCGCGCAACCCCAAGTCTCCGCTAAGCGTTACGCCATTGTGCTCGCCGGTGGTTCCGGAACCCGCTTGTGGCCTTTGTCGCGCTCCTCTAAACCAAAGCAACTGCTTTGCCTGAATGGCGCCGAAAGTTTGTTGCAGCAAACCGTGCGCCGCACGCTGCCCATGGTGGAAGCCGGCCATGTGTTTACCGTCACTTCCAATGAATACCGTTTCGAGGTTGCCGGCCAATTGCTGGCGATAGATCCCGCGTTGAGCGCGGGCGTCTTAGCCGAGCCCATGGGCCGCAACACCTTGCCGGCTATCGCCTGGGCGGTGGCGCGTATCGCCCGCGATACGCCGGACGCTTTGATAGGGGTGTTTTCTTCCGATCACGCGGTGAGCGATCAAGATGCCTTCCTGCGCGCTTGGCAAGCCGCCGAAGCTGCGGCTAAGGAAGGTTATTTGGCCTTGTTCGGCATGCAGCCGACCGAGCCCGCCACCGGCTATGGTTATATCCAGAGTGGTAAAAGTTTATCCGCGGCCAATAGCGGCCCGCTCTCAGGCGTGCATCACGCGCAGCGCTTCGTGGAAAAGCCGGATAGCGAAACCGCGCAAGGCTATTTGCAAGAAGGCGGTTACTACTGGAACGGCGGGATGTTTGTTTTTCGTGCCGATCATTTCCAGAAAATTTTGCAGCAGCAGCAACCGCAAATTTTCGCCAGCGCCCAAATTTTAGCCGAGAAGAATTCGCCCCAGGCAGCGCCCGACGTGTACGCCGGCATGCCTGATCTATCCATAGACTATGGCTTGTTGGAATCGGCGGAACAGGTCGCGGTGGTGCCGGTCGATATGGGCTGGAGCGACCTGGGCTCCTGGGAAGCGATTTACCAGCAGCGCGGCAAAGACGGCGCGGGCAACATGAATGAAGGCGATGTGCTGACCATAGATTGCCAAAATAATTTGCTGTGGAGCGAGCACGGCTTGGTGGCTGCTTTAGGCGTTTCCAACATCGCGCTCGTGCAGACCCGCGACGCGACTTTGATTTGCCCGCGTGAGCGGGTGCAAGATTTAAAACAACTGGTGTCCGAGGTGAAACTCAAGCACGCTCATCTGACCGAGATTCATTTAACCGTCTCCCGACCCTGGGGCAGTTACACCATCCTGGAAGAGGGGCCCGGCTACAAGATCAAGCGCATCATGGTGCATCCGGTCGACGGCGCGGCGATTTGTTCCCGGAATCAGGTGGCCATAGATGCCCACGGTCACCTGGATCGAGTGATGCCCATTTGTTCCTTCACGTATTACGGGGATTCTCTCTGTTGCAGCCGTAAACGACGCGAACGTGTGACGGAGATCGTGAAACCGGATCCGCCGCATTTCGGCCGTCTCGAGCAGCCTTTCAAACACGCGTCTTCGAAAATTATTGTGATCGAGCGGACCGCCTTCCTCGCTGATAAAGACCCACGCTGACATTTCCTCTTTCGTCCGGCGCAACTGGGATCGCGCGACGTCGGCGCCGGCCGCGCCTGCACGAGCTCTCGGCCGTGTGACCTACGGAGTCACAATCCGGCGC
>CAZKHT010000235.1:0-4045 GCA_964552595.1 uncultured Burkholderiales bacterium | reverse complement strand
CAGGCTGCCTCTGGGGGGGTTCACTGTATTGGTCGCGTTGACCGTGCGCGCGTCTTCGTGCTTGAGGCCGAATTTGCTCAAGGCATGCGGATTCAATTCCACGCGCACGGCCGGCAGTGAACTGCCGCCCACGGTGACTTGGCCTATACCCGGTACTTGGGCTAATTTCTGCGCCAAGATCGTGGACGCCGCATCATACATTTGACCCCGCGTCATGGACTGCGAAGTCAAACTCAAAATCATAATCGGCGCATCCGCCGGATTGACTTTGCGATAAGTGGGATTGGTCGGCAGTCCGGTGGGCAATAAACTGCGCGCAGCATTGATCGCGGCTTGCACATCGCGGGCGGCGCCGTCGATGTTGCGCGATAATTCGAATTGCAAAGTAATGCGGGTGGAGCCCAAGGAGCTGGAAGACGTCATCTCCGTCACTCCGGCGATGCGCCCCAACGACCGTTCCAAAGGCGTGGCGACGCTGCTGGCCATGGTCTCGGGACTGGCGCCGGGTAGATTGGCTTGCACTGAGATGGTAGGGAAGTCCACCTGCGGCAAGGGCGCCACCGGTAATAAATCGAAACTAAGTATGCCCGCCAACACCAGACCCAGTGCCAACAAAGTGGTGGCGACGGGACGTGCAATGAAGAGCGCGGAGAAATTCATGATGCGGTATTCACGCTCGCCGCGCCACCGCGCCGCGCCTTGGTCCATCGCGCCAAGCGATCGAAGCCCAAATAAATCACTGGTGTAGTGAAGAGTGTGAGTACTTGGCTGACCAACAATCCGCCAACTAAGGTGATCCCCAAGGGATTACGTAATTCCGAGCCCACGCCATTGCCCAGCATCAGCGGCAGCGCGGCTAACAAAGCCGCCATAGTGGTCATCAAGATAGGCCGCAAGCGCAGCAGGCTGGCTTCATAAATCGCATCACGCGGTGACTTTCCTTCCTCGCGCTCGGCTTGCAGCGCGAAATCTATCATCATGATGGCATTTTTCTTGACGATGCCGATCAACAAAATAATGCCTATGATTGCCATGATGCCCAAGGGCGTGCGCGATAACATCAAGGCCAAGAGCGCACCCACCGCGGCCGAGGGCAAAGTCGACAGTATAGTGATGGGATGGATATAACTTTCGTACAGCACACCCAGCACGATGTACATGGTGATCACCGCCGCCAGCAGTAAAAATAGTGTGTTACTCAAAGACGCCTGAAAAGCCTGGGCCGCGCCTTGGAAACTGGTTTGCATGCTGCTCGGCAATTGCATTTTTTGTTCGGCGGCGCGTATGGCTTTGACTGCATCACCCAGGGCAACGCCGGGGGCGAGGTTGAAAGAAATCGTGGACGACGGGAATTGTCCCTGGTGGTTAATCACCAGCGGCGTGGTTTTTTCCGTGACCTTGGCGATGCTGAGCAGCGGCACACGCGCGCCATTACTCGCGATCAAATAAATATTATCCAAAGCCGATAAGCCTTGTTGAAACGCCGGCTGGATTTCCAAGACCACGCGATACAAATTGGATTGGGTGAATATGGTTGAAATCAAACGCTGGCCGAAAGCGTTATACAAAGCATTGTCGATCGCGGCCGGGGTAATGCCATAGCGGGCAGCGGTGTCGCGGTCGATTTCCAAATAGGCCTGCAAGCCTTGATCTTGTAAGTCGCTGATGACATCGCTGAGCTCCGGTAGGGCGCGCAGGTTTTCCACCAATTGCGGCACCCAGGCGGATAAATTTTCCGGCTTGGGGTCTTGCACGCTAAATTGATATTGGGTGCGGCTGATGCGGTCTTCTATGGTGAGGTCTTGCACTGGCTGCATATACAAAGTGATGCCGGCCACGTCTTTTAATTTGCCTTGTAGCCTGCGTATCACGCCGCTGGCATCTATATCGCGCTCGCTCTTGGGTTTCAGATTGATTTGCATGCGACCGCTATTTAGCGTTGCGTTAATCCCGTCCACGCCGATAAAGGATGACACGCTGGCCACCGCTGGATCTTGCAACACAATGTCCGCGAGCGCTTGCTGTCGGCTGGCCATGGCGGTGAAAGAAGTCGATTGCGCGCTATCGGTGATGCCTTGTATCACGCCGGTGTCTTGCACCGGGAAAAATCCCTTAGGGATGAGTATGTAAAGCAGCGCGGTGAGCACGAGCAAACCCACCGCGACGAATAGCGTCGCGCGTTGCCGCTCCAACACCCAACGCAAACCCACGCCATAGCGCGCGGCGAGCTTTTCAAAAAAATGGCCACTGGGGTGATAAAACCGGCCGTGCTTTTCTTTTTCGCTGTGCCGTAATAAGCGCGCCGACATCATAGGCGTCAAGGTGAGCGAGACCACGGCCGAAATCAAAATCGCCACCGACAAGGTAATCGCGAATTCGCGGAATAAACGGCCGATGACATCACCCATGAACAGCAAGGGAATCAGCACCGCGATTAAAGAAAAAGTCAGCGAAATAATAGTGAAGCCGATTTGCTTAGAACCTTTTAAAGCGGCTTGCATGGGCGTGTCGCCCGCTTCCACATAGCGCGAAATATTTTCTATCATCACAATCGCATCATCGACCACGAAGCCGGTGGCAATGGTGAGCGCCATCAAGGTCAGATTGTTGATGCTGAAGCCGGCGAGATACATCACGCCAAAAGTGCCGACTAAAGATAAAGGCACCGCCACCGCCGGTATCACGGTTGCCGACACGCTGCGCAAGAAAATAAAAATCACCATCACCACCAACGCGATGGAGATCAATAATTCAAACTGCACATCGTGCACCGAGGCCCGTATGGTATCGGTGCGATCACTCAAGAGCGTGACCTCCACCGCGCCCGGCATGGAAGCTTGCAATTGCGGCAACATTTTCTTGATGCGATCCACGGTGTCTATTACATTGGCACCCGGCTGGCGTTGCACATTCAAGATGATGGCCGGCGTGCCATTGGCCCAGGCTGCCAAACGCGTGTTCTCCGCGCCATCGACCACGTCGGCGACATCGCTTAAACGTATGGCTGCGCCATTGCGATAGGCGATGATCAACTGCCGATACTCCTCAGGCGATTTCAATTGATCATTGGCATCTAAAGTCGATGCGCGCAAAGGCCCGTCGAAGCTGCCTTTGGCGCTATTCACATTGGCGTTGCCTATCGCGGTGCGGATATCGTCCAAATTCAAACCGGCCGAGGCCAGCGCCGTCGGATTCGCTTGCACGCGCACCGCAGGCCGTTGTCCGCCGCCTATGCTGACCAGGCCCACGCCGGATATCTGGGATAATTTTTGCGCCAAACGAGTGTCGATTAAGTCTTCCACTTGCGGCAATGGCAGCGTCTGCGAGGTAATCGCCAAGCTCAAAATCGGCGCGTCGGCCGGATTGACCTTGCTATAAATCGGCGGCATGGGCAGGTCTTGCGGCAAGAAAGAATTCGCCGCGTTAATCGCCGCTTGCACTTCTTGCTCCGCCACATCCAAACTTAATTCCAATCCGAATTGCAAAGTGATAATCGAAGCGCCGCCGGAACTGGTGGACAACATTTGATTCAAGCCCGGCATTTGTCCGAACTGACGCTCTAAAGGCGCGGTGATGGAGGAAGTCGTGACATCCGGACTGGCACCGGGGTAGAGGGTGGTAACTTGTATCGTGGGGTAGTCAACTTCGGGCAAGGCCGACACCGGCAAGAAGCGATACGCCATGATGCCGGCCAATAAAATCGCCACCATTAATAAAGCGGTGGCGACCGGCCGCTCGATAAACGGCCTAGAGGGATTCATGGGCTACCTGGGCGGCTGCGCTGGGTTCTTTGGCTGGAGTCGGTGGCAGGGCGAGTGCCTGACGTGTTTGGCGGACCCGAACTGCCGACGCCAGTAGCGTTTTGCGCTTCTTGGGTTCTGGGCCCGGCTGCATCCGCCGCCGCGCCATCGCCGCCGCGATTGCGACGTCGGCCATTGCCACGACCTGGCGCGGCATTATTCGTATTCGGGCTGATGATTTCAACCTTAGCGCCTTGACGCAATTTATCCGCGCCGTCTATCACCACTTGCTCACCGGCTTGCAG
>CAZKHT010000234.1:0-4123 GCA_964552595.1 uncultured Burkholderiales bacterium | reverse complement strand
GGGTTTGCGGGTCTTCGGCGATTTGCCGCACTTCCACGCTGCCGAAGCGGCCCCCGGGGATTTTCGCGGCGATTTGTATGGCCTCGTTTCTGTCTTTCGCTTCTATCAGGTAATAGCCGCCAAGCTGTTCTTTGGTTTCCGCGTAAGGCCCGTCGGTGCTAAAGATTTTTCCATCACGCACGCGCACCGTGACTGCCGTCGCGGCCGGTAAGAGGCGATTGCCCCCGATAAAATGGCCCTGACTTTTTATCTCGCGAGTGAAGGCCGCGTATTCCTGAAAATGCGCTCGCGCATCCTCCTCAGGCATTTGCTCCATTATTTTTTCCGCGCAAATCAAGCACAAAAACTTCATTGAGGCTCCTTTCAGCGAAGGCGTCTTCTCAGTTTGGCGACTGGCAGGCGCTGAGAAAACGACGCTTCCGTCCTATAGTCGTTCGAAGGCGTGACAAATCGACAAGCCGGAATTAATTTTTTTGTTCGGCCAGGCGGCGTTGCAAAAAACGCCTTTCAGGTTCTTGCTGCGTGAGTTCGAGTGCACGCAAATAGGCTGCGCGCGCTTCGGCTGCGCGCCCCAGGCGCCGGCACATATCGGCCCGTGCCGCGTGCGCCAGGCGGTACTCGGTTAACGCGCCATCCGCCAAAAGGGCATCCATTAAGGCCAGGCCGGGCTCGGGGGCTTCATGCATGGCTACCGCCACGGCGCGGTTTAAGGCCACTACCGGGGAAGCTTCCAGGTGCATAAGCACATCGTAGAGCGCTATGATTTGAGCCCAATCCGTGGCTGCGGCGTCGGGCGCTTCGGCATGTACTGCGGCAATCGCGGCTTGTACGGTATAGGAGCCGAAGCGGCGCGAGGACAGCGCTTGCTCGACCAAGGTGATGCCCTCCGCAATATAGGATCGATTCCAAAGTGAGCGATTTTGTTCCTCGAGCAAAATCAAGTCGCCGTTTGTGTTTGTGCGCGCTTCCCGGCGCGACTCTTGCAATAGCATCAAGGCCAATAAGCCGCTCACCTCCGGCTCGGGCAATAAGCTAAACAGCAGCCGGGCCAGGCGTATCGCCTCCGCGGATAAATCATGCCGCGTCAAGGAATCGCCCGAAGATGCGGCATAGCCCTCGTTAAACACCAAATAAATTACCCGCAATACGCTATCCAAGCGCTCCGGTAATTGTTCCGGCGTGGGCACCTGATAGGGAATTTTCGCATCGCGGATTTTGGCTTTGGCGCGCACGATGCGTTGCGCAATCGTAGGCGCGGGCGTGAGAAAGGCTAAGGCGATGGCTTCCGTGGTCAGCCCGCAAATCTCGCGCAGGGTCAATGCGATTTGCGCGTCGGCTGCGAGCGCGGGATGACAGCAGGTAAATATAAGGCGTAGTTGATCGTCCTCCAGTTGCTCCGGGTCATCCAGCGTCGCCTGCTCGTCGACGATGGCGGCGACTTCGTCCGCGCGGTCTTCTAAGGCGTCGAAGCGCGCGCGCCGGCGCAGACCATCTATGGCTTTGAAGCGGCCCGTCGAAACTAGCCAAGCGCGTGGATTTGCCGGTAGTCCTGCTCCGGGCCATTGTTCCAAGGCGGCGCGGAAGGCATCGTGCAAGGCTTCTTCGGCCAAATCAAAATCACCCAGTAAGCGAATCAGAGTCGCTAAAACTCGTCCCGATTCGGCGCGATACAAGGCTTCGGTTTGCTGGCGTATGACTGCTTCGGTGGTCACTTGCGACATGCTTAGGCCTTACTCGGCAAGGGCATTTATTTTTTAAGAATAGGAGCGGGTATTTCGATCTATATCGAAAGGCTTAACATCATAGCGCCGAGTGTGATTTTTCTTAAACAAAGATCTGGGTTCCCCGCGCGCATGCGGTTTTTATCGCAGCGCGCAGCTTGGCGCTAGGGCTTGGCCTAGGCCTTCGGCCTCTTACTTTGGCCTAGCCGGTGCCGCTCTTAAGCAAAATTTAATTCATCCCGGCACGGCTTGCCCTTGACGCATGCTGCCGGCTTAAATACGATGCCTTCGGTATAGATCAAGATCGGCCGCCCGCCAGGCGAAGCCGACGTTTCTTCCCAAATCGTTTAAGTAGCATCCTATGGAGCAGCTGATCGCGTGATCTATGAGCGCCGATTCTGAATTGCCACAGCCTGATGCGCCCTACACGTTTTCTCACGTGTATGAAACCGAGCGGGCGGCGATTCCGAATGCAAAAGGCGAACAGGATACAACGCGCCCTCTGACCGGCTTGGCTTTCTCCGGCGGCGGGATCCGCAGCGCAACCTTTAATCTTGGCGTCATTCAAGCGCTCTCCGAGCTCAAGCTGCTGCGCGAATTCGATTATTTATCCACTGTCTCCGGTGGCGGTTACATTGGGGGCTGGCTCACTGCTTTTATTCATCGCTGCGCCAATGGCGATGTCAAACAAGCCGAAGCCACGCTGCATACCGGTGGACGCGAAGCCGGCGTGCTGCGATTTTTGCGCAGTTATAGTAATTACCTCACGCCGCGCTTAGGCCTGATTTCTCCCGACACCTTGACCGCGATTGCAACTTATGTGCGCAATTTATATTTAAATTTATCTTTGCTGCTCTTGTATCTCGCGGCACTGCTGATCGCGCCGCGGATTTTGATTTGGAGCGCGCGCTGGCTGGCGGGGTGGGAAGGCGAGGCGGCGGCCGCGGCGGGACGTACCGGGGGGTTGTTTATTCTGGCCTTTGGCTTGCTCTTCCTCGGCATGGGTTTCGTCGGGCTGAATATAGGCGGCAGTTTGCGCAAACGCCAACTCGCGCCTTTTTACATGCGGCAAGGCTGGATAGTCTTGCTGGTGGTCTTGCCGATTCTGCTGTCGGCCTGGCTCCTCGGCTACGCTTTATATGTCGGCAGCGGAGACTTGGCTGCCTTGCCAGTTTCAGAATGGATTTTTGGCGGCATTTTCGCTTATTTCGTCCCCTGGGTCGTGGGTTGGAGTTTAGGCCGTTGGATAAGCCGTAAAGATCCCGACCAAATCCGCTTTGAAGTAAGCGAGCTCTTGGCTTTCATGCTCTGTGCCTTGGCGGCGGCAGCCTTAGGCGGCTTGCTGTTAATGCTGTTTACGCGCTGGGCGGATTGGCTGCATAAATTTGGCTATAGCGGTTCATGGATAGTTTCGGCCCTGGGCGCGGGCCTCATGCTGAAATTTTATTCGCTCACTGTCATTGCCCACATAGGCGTGATGGGAAGAGATTTTTCGCATGAAACCCGCGAGTGGTGGTCGCGCTTAGGTGGTTGGGTTTTATTGTTTGCCTTCGCTTGGGCGCTGGTTTTTACGATCGTTTTTATTGCGCCGGCGTTTTTTAAATGGGCGCATCTGTGGTTGCTAAGTTCCGGCGCGGGGATTTGGAGTATCGCCACCGGTGCCGGCGTGATTTTGGGACGCAATCCGGCGACCGGCTTGTTGCATAAAAAATCCTGGCGTGACCAGGTCGCCAGCGTGACGCCTTATATCTTTATCCTAGGACTGCTGGGCCTCATGGCCTGGGGCTTGCAAGAAATTTTGCTCCAGTTTTTTTGTAGTATGTGCGCCACCGAGCATTATGTACGCGGTAGTTCCTTCGGCGTTGTGCTGCTGAAAGAAGCGCAATTTTTTAAAGCCGTTCCCATAGAAACGCTGCTCAGCGTCGCCGGCGTATGCCTGCTGGTGGCGACGATACTCGCCAAGCGCATCGATGTTAATTTGTTTTCCATTTACTATTTTTACCGGCAGCGTTTAACCCGTTGTTACTTAGGGGCCTCGCGTTGCGAAAAGCGCTCTCCCCATCCCTTCACCGGCTTTGATCCGGAAGACGATCTGGCGCTGGGCGATTTGTGCCGCATGGAAAACGGACAAAAAATTTGTCAGCGGCCCTATCCGATTTTATCCACGGCCATGAATATGGTGCACGGCAAGCAACTGGCCTGGCAGGAAAGGCGAGCCTCCGGCTTTGCCTTCACCCCGCTATTCTGCGGCTATGATTTTTACTTGCCGGATGAGAAGGGTGAACTCATCAGTTGCTATCGTCCCACCGGACGTTATTTAGGCGGCGCAAAATTAGGGACGGCAGTCGCCTTTTCCGGTGGCGCGGCCTCGCCCAATATGGGCTAACCAACCGCACCGCCTT
>CAZKHT010000233.1:0-4133 GCA_964552595.1 uncultured Burkholderiales bacterium | reverse complement strand
TTGGTCAGCTGCGAATAAATTCGTTTTTTGGAATTGAAGGAATTGCGGTTCCGCCATTTTTGCTAATTCACTTGGGTATGTAATAGCCGCGTTATACGCCGACATATTGGTTTGCACATCTGGCGCCGCGCCGGCATCAGCAAACTTCATAGCCTTGGTGTAATTATCAGGATCGTATTTCAGAAGATTGCTTTTCAATTGCGGATCAAGGGCCGCAAAATTAAAACCATTGGCAGCTAATGCCCGTTGAGCATCCCCTAGCGATTGGTCTGCCTGCTCGTGCCGCGATTTGGTGATGATTCCGAATTGCCGCTGCGCCGCTGTGGTGGTGGATGAAACCAGCTCTGGGCTTGGATTTGGACCAAGGCGCGATACCGCGTCATTTACGAACTCCAATTCGGTAGGAAGCGCGGGGGCGCCGCCACCGGCATTAAGTTTGCTCATCCCATTCTGCACATACGCCTGAGTTTTTGGGCCTAAATAGCTTAGCCACGATTCCGGCTTTCCATCCGCTTTCGCTTGTGCGATAGCATTATCGGTGGCGCCAGCGCCAGCGTGATAGGACGCCATTACCTGCGCTGGGTTTTTGTATTTATTTACCATCGCGTTCAGGATATCGTTTCCCACGCGGTTGTATTCTGCTGGCGTGTCACTTGCCGCAGGAGCAACGCCAAAGCCAGGTTTCGCGGCGGTCGATGGCAATACCTGCATGGCGTATTTCGCACCGGCTGACGATGTAACCGGCGTGCCATCAGGGTTGAAGTCTTTGCCGCCGCTTTCCATGCCCTGAATAATATTGCCCAGCCTAGTCATATCTGGCGGCGAAAATTGATTCATATATTTTTGCGTCGATGCATGAACCGATAGCTGCGACATATGATCGTTCAAGGTGCGGGTTAAATCGCCGTTGACCCGAAGCAAGTCATTGGGGTCTGTAATCTTGTCCTTGTACCGCTGCATGTACGAGTTGGCATAGGTTGGGTTACCGTTTTTTAAAGCCGCTTCTATCACTTCCGCATGTAAATGACTTTCCGCCTGTTGCTGCTTCAACGTTATCTCTGTCGCGGACATCCCCCTGGCCTCGCCAAAGAGCTGAATACCCTGCTTCACTTGATCGACGTAGCTAGGCTGATCATTCCCAGCCGGGTCTTTTGTGGTGTTGTTGATAAGGTCCGGCTTATCCCAATTCAACACCGCCTGTTGCCCCGCTAATTCCGTCGATGCACTATAGGTCGACGCTCTATAGTTCTGGAATTCCTGCATTTGGTGTGCTTGCAGTTCGGCATTGAAGCGAGCCGCGTACGCGTTCGCGTGCTGCGCAAACATTTGCCGCTGTTGCTCGTTCCCAAGCGAGGACGATATTTGATCTATGGTTTCTTGGAGCTGCTCGCTGACGCGCTGTCCTAAGTGTTTGCCGTCAGCATCTGGGTCAAGGGCGGCCTGTCCCTTTTGAGAAAGATAGCCAGAACTTGGGTTATCGAGCGTGCCGAATTTTAGCTCGCTACCTTTCTTTACAAGTTGGTTATAACCATCGGTTTCGCGGACCACGTTTGCTTTGTGTTCCATGCCACTAAACATAGAGGCCGCCGCGTCACTCGCCGTGAGTTCTGCTTGACCTAATTGCTTGGCCTGGTTCCCGGCGGTTGCCATCGCATCCGGCGAGATAACGCCGGCCGATAATCTCGCGTCTGGTAGCTGCGGCGCATTAGTTTGAAGCGAATCGTAGGACGGTACTTTTGGCAAAATTCTCTCCCAACTATCTTGTCTTCTTGAGAAGGTGATTTATTACCTGCGGAATGCCAGGCATCACATGACGGTAAAACCGCTTGCGTATGTTTTAGAATCGGAAACACCGATGTTTAAGTCGCATGACACTGCTCCGGCCGTGAGCGCGCCACCGGCAACTAAATATCGCACCCCAAGAAACTGGTAACCGAGAGATTTAATTTGCGGACTTATCGGCACAGAGGTCCGATATCCAGCCGTTAAAGACGCGACCGGGATCGCATCGCTAGAGCCAACCACGGTGGGGCTGGTCAGCGCGGCGGACGCCGAAACAATCGTCTGAAACGTGACAGTCGAAGAGCTGCCGGACGTGCAGGTAGTGGGCACGCTGAAATTTGCGTACAGGTCCTTGCCTTCGCCGATCTCTTTACGCTGGGTTAGGTCAATAACATCGGTAGAAACCGCGCTAACGGTAAGCGTCTGAGGCCCGGAGAGTTGCATCAATGCATCGCTAATCATTGGCTGACTCCTATTTATACAGCGCGAAAATACCCGTCGCAGTGGTGCTCGTAGACTTCACGCGCGACACCATGATCGGATATATCTCGCCCGCGGTAAGCGTTAATAGCGCGGTGCTATCGCCGTCTAGTTGGACATTGACGTTACCGCCAACAGTCACGAAAAGTGCTTTAGTGGGCCCGTTTGGCAGGTCCGTGGAATCGCTCGGCGTAACGGCATACCCATCAAAGTTAGGACTGTTGGTGTCGCGGCCTTTTGTAATGGTTGTATCTGCAAATAACTGTCCCATGTTTAATACTCCTTAATATTTTCTTGCGTGAAAAATCGTTCAACCAAAATTTTGAAGCGGATATTCACCGCGTTTGCACTCGTTCATGAAATTTTCAATTGGGTCGTAATCTTGAGTTTTTGAAGTGGATGATCTCGCTGTGCCAGCTGGCATAGGAATAGGGACCGGCACGGCGAACGTTAGCGCGAGCGCATCGGCAGAGTCTGGAGACGCGAGGCCGCGCGACTTCATACTTTCCTTGCGCTCCAGTAAAACCGCATCGGCGGCGTTATATCCATATTCGACACTGGTTAAATCTGTCGCCAGGCTTTCATCCTTTGGGATCGTTCCGATAGCGAGCCACTCTTTCATAGCCCCCCATATCTCAGCGCGCCGGTTGGCAAACATGCGTGAATCAAATGCCTTGCCACCAAATTGAATTTCGTTCACGTCGTAGCCGAGCTGCCGAAGGCGATCAACAACGCCACCGCCCACACCGCCACCATCGATGTTCAAGATAACGAGCCTGCCAGAGCTGCGTAATGTGTTTACATGCTCAGCGACACGCGAGGCCAAGGTCATGGTGTCAGCGCCACGTAGCCGAATTGGAGGAAACGACCTAGCATCGCGCCCTGATCGCGTCCATATCACGCTGCTATCATCACCAAAGCGCGCAGGGTCTACACCGACGACAAGGGTTTCAAGATGCGACTGGATATCGTCTCGCGCCATTGCTTCATCGACGCGGCCCCGTTCGATAAATTGCAAGCTTGATGCAGATGGAAACACACCAAGCACGCGCACTTTTACAAAGTCACTGCCGAGCCCGAAGTCAGCTATCCATTCCTCTATCTGTTTTTTGTTTGTGAGCTGGCACTGACGGGAATCAACCTGGCGCGTTGTCCAGCGGTGGCGTTGACCATTGAAGCATTCAAAAAACTTGGTGCTTGTGCGCGTCGGGTTACCAAAGACGAAGAAAAAAGGCTCGCCGTCAGTCATAGCGCCCTCTGACACGTCCCATATCTTCGCGGGGATTGCGCTGGCTTCGTCAAAAATCATAAAGGCGCTGGAATCGGCGGCATGCAAACCTGCAAAGCTTTCGGCGCGCTCTTCGGCGGCCGTTTGTCCAAAGCAGTTCCAGCTTTCCGGGTGGTCGCGCTGCACCATTTTCATGGATCCACGGCCGGTCGTTACATCAAACCATTCCGAGAAGACACTGCGCTTAGTCCACTTGGCCAACTCCGCCCAGGTTTTACTCTCAAGCTGTGGCGCTGTGTTCGCCGTAACAACGCCGCGCGCATTCGGGCGCGTTGTCATCAACCAGTTAACCAACATGGCAGTAGTGGCGGATTTTGAGATTCCATGGCCGGATGAAACGGCATGCCGTATAGCATCAACGGCCTTGGCCCCATCAAAAGCGCGATCTTGCACTTGAGCGGCAATATCCTCGAAGAAATTAGCCGCCCATTCCTCTATGCCGAATTCGCTGTCGTATTTGCAGCGATAAGCTTCGGGCATTTGCACAACGCGCAAGGCGCGGTCTTGACCAAAGTCGAAAGTGAAAAGCGCAAAAGCAAGCGGGTCAGAGTAAAGAAAACCGGCCATAGCAGTTAATACAAGA
>CAZKHT010000232.1:0-4174 GCA_964552595.1 uncultured Burkholderiales bacterium | reverse complement strand
CGCGCGCTGCTCTTCATGATTCTCGATAATACCGTTGTGCACCACGGCAATCTCGCCTTGCGAAAAATGCGGATGCGCATTGTCTTCCGTCACGCCGCCATGCGTCGCCCAACGCGTGTGGCCTATGCCCATGAAGCCGTTGAGCGCTTGCGCCTTGGCTTCGCTTTCCATTTCGGCGACGCGTCCGACGCGGCGCACGCGTTGCAATCCGCCGTTCAATATGGCAATACCGGCCGAGTCATATCCTCGATATTCCAGGCGTTTTAAGCCTTCGATCAAAATGGGCACTACATCGCGTTTCGCGATCGCGCCGACTATGCCGCACATAAATGCGCTCCGTTTTTTTGTATTGGTATATTTTGAAATTTGCTAAACATCGCCTCGCACTGCCATCTTATCCAGCTCATGATTTTTTTTGCGGCCGCTGCCAGCCCGTGATGGTCACTTGTCTTACGCGGGATAAGGTGAGCTCGCCGGCAGGCGTGTCCGCGGTAATCGTAGAGCCCGCACCTATGGTGGCGCCGCGCGCGACGGTGACAGGGGCGATGAGCTGAGTATCCGAGCCTATGAAAACTTCGTCTTCGATCACGGTACGATGTTTATTCGCGCCGTCGTAGTTGCAGGTAATCGTGCCGGCACCCACATTCACTTTGGCCCCCACGCTGGCATCGCCGATATAACTTAGGTGATTCACCTTGCTGCCACTCCCGATCTCGCTATTTTTAATTTCGACGAAATTCCCGATATGCGCATCTTTAGCCAGAGCCGTGCCAGGACGTAAGCGGGCGTAGGGACCAATGCGACAACCCGTGCCTAAAGTCGCGTCTTCAATGTGGCAAAAGGCCTGTATCTGGGTGCCGCTTTTTACGTCGACGTTTTTTAGGAAACAATTCGGCCCCACCGTAACGCCATCCCCCAAACTCACTTCGCCTTCGAACACACAGTTGACATCGATGACGACATCTCGGCCACAGTGCAGACTGCCGCGTACATCCAAGCGCGCGGTATCCATCACCATCGTACCTTGCGCCGCCAGGTCCTGCGCGTAATTGCGCTGATAGATGCGCTCCAATTCCGCGAGTTGTAATTTGTTGTTTACCCCCGCTACCTCCCAGGCGTGGCGCGGCGCACTGGTGGCGATGTGCATCCCATCGGCCACCGCCATCGCAATCACGTCGGTCAGATAATATTCGCCCTGGGCATTGTTATTGGTTAAACGCCCTAACCAGGCTTGCAGTTTCTCGGTTGGCGCAACCAAGATGCCGGTATTGATTTCGCGCAGGTTTTGTTCTTCCGTGCTTGCGTCTTTTTGTTCGACGATACGCTGCACCCGGCCTTGCGGGTCGCGCACAATCCGCCCATACCCGCTGGCGTCATCCAAGGTCATGGTGAGCAAAGCTACGGTCTCAGGGTTTGCCTGCGCGATGAGGCTGTGCAATGTAGCGGTTTGTATTAAGGGTACATCGCCATAGAGGACCAGAGTGAGTCCGGCCGGCGCGAGCTGTGGCAGAGCCAGGCGTAAGGCGTGCCCGGTGCCTAATTGCTCCGCTTGCAAAGCCCAGCTTAGATCGCCTTGAGGAAAAGCCCGGGGCACGCTATCGCCGCCAAAGCCATAGACCACACACAGCCGCGCCGGCTGCAAGGCGCGCGCGGCAGCTAAGACATGGGCAAGCAAGGGACGGCCGGCGAGCGTATGCAAAACCTTGGGAAGGTCGGAATACATACGCGTGCCTTTACCGGCGGCAAGTACGGCAATGCTTAAAGGGACAGACATGGAAGCCTAGACGTAAATGCGTGCGATTATAACTAAAAGCGGGATCAGACGCCTTGCCGCCGAGTTTAGGTGAGGTCTAGGGAGAGGTTGCGAGTGACCGCCGCTCGAGGCGGACTGTTAGGGAGCCAGGGAGCGTCCACGCAATTTTTCTAATACCCGCAAGGGCGCGGTGGCCGGCTCTTGCAGCGCGGCGATGGGCAAATGAAATGTCTGCTCCAGCATATATTGCCCGCCCATGGCGGCATGCAAGACTTGATCGGAAAAAACAATCCAAGTCGAATTAGCGGCCAAAGCCAAGGCTTGCTGCGGCGCATGCTGTTGATAATAGGTGTCCGCCTTCAGCTTATCGTGCAGTTGCAACATGATGTGATCGTATTCACTGCGCCTGCCCTTGGTAATACCTAAGCCTCGCAATAAGGCGGCAGAACCCGGCAGTGGACGTTTGATTTGCGATAAATAATGTTGGGCCGCGGCTTCGAAGGGCTCGCCTACGCGCCATAAGCGCGGCTTGCCATGAGGATTGATGTTGGAGAAGACGCGCAAGATGCGCATGCCATGATTCGGCCGCGAGGGAAAAGCATCCACATGTAAACGCGTGTCATCTTTTTTGTAAGAGCTGACACGCTGCTCGACTTCGCAGGGTCTGAAGCTGGTGCGCGCCGGCATAAGCTGCGCGACATAACGCGGGAACAAGCGACTCACTAGGGTCGTGGCTTGGTTGGCGAAACGCGCAATCATTTCGCGCAGGGCATTTAAATCGTCAGCTTTGCCTAGGGCGCCGCGTAGTCCCGCGTTTTTTTCCAGGCTGATGTTTTTAGATTTGCCATCCGACCAGGTAGGGGACAAAAAAATCCGCTCGGCCTCATTCAGCTTGAATGCAAGCTCAGGAAAATATAAAACGCTTCCCCTTTC
The DNA here is from genome assembly GCA_964552595.1 of uncultured Burkholderiales bacterium. Taxonomy (GTDB): domain Bacteria; phylum Pseudomonadota; class Gammaproteobacteria; order Burkholderiales; family Thiobacteraceae; genus RBG-16-58-11. The sequence continues at coordinate 1,488 of CAZKHT010000232.1, read as the reverse complement.
CAAGGACTGCAGCGCGTGATTTTGCATGGGTTCGGGGATCGCGTCTGTCCAAGATACGAGTGAAAATTCATGCACGCTATTCATGTGACCACGCTGTCGAAAAGCAGGCGAGCACTATAACAAAGTCGCATCGGCGCCACAAACGCGGTTAAGCGGCTTCATCCCTGTTCCTGTAAGCTTCCCGAAGCGAAGGAGAACCAGCAAGAACGATTGCGCTAACATTTTGGTCATACGCCCTGCCTTGCACTAAAGGCGCAGCGCTTAAGATAGGCGTTTGCCTGCCGTTTGTTAAGGTGGCTGACTTCTCAGATAGGGGCGTCATTGTTACTATCTCGGTCCGGCTGCTGCATACCGCTTGCGGCGATGAAACTTTTTGGAAAGCATCGATGTTTTTAACCAAGGGCTGGCTGCTGCGTATCGTCGAGCTTGGATTCCTGCCGACCGACAGCGCGGAGTTGCGCTTAAAAAAAGTCGCCTTAGCATTAGTCCCTTTAATTATTGGGCCTTTCGCGTTTGTTTGGGGAATGATTTATTTGCTGCTGGGGCATGGGCTATCCGGTGCGATTCCCATGCTGTATTTTTTTGTTTCCGCGCTCAGCCTGCTGTATTTTTTTCGCACCAAACATACGGGTTTCATCCAGAACAGCCAATTGGTCTTGGTGTTGTGTCTGCCGTTTCTCTTGATGTGGTCCTTGGGCGGATTCGCCGGCAGCGGCATGGTGATGATATGGGCTATTTTTTCGCCTATCGCGGCATTGATGTTCTTAAGCCGGCGTGCCGCCTTTATGTGGTTCATGCTGTATTTCATTTTCATTCTGGTCTCGGTCTTAGTAGACGATAAAGTCGCGGCCAGCGCGATGCCGCTGCCCGATCTTGCGCGCCGCAGCTTTTACTTATTGAACATAGGCTGCGCCTCGGCCGGGCTTTATTTATTGGTATCCTTCTCCATGAACGAGGAAAAGCGCGCCACCGCTTCCGATTTAAGAATAGCGGCCAGCGCCTTTGAAGCCCAGGACGCGCTGATGATTACCGATGCCCAGGGCGTTATTCTGCGCGTCAACCAGGCGTTTACGGAAACCACGGGGTATAGCGCCGAAGAAGCCATAGGTAAGACTCCCAGCATCCTCAAATCGGGGCGCCACGATGCCAGCTTTTATCAAGCAATGTGGGACGCGCTGTTGCGCACGGGGGCGTGGCAAGGCGAGATCTGGGATAGGCGTAAAAACGGCGAGGTCTATCCTAAGTGGCTGAGCATTTCCGCGGTGAAGACGGATGAGGGTGTGGTCAGCCATTATGTGGGCTCGCATATCGACATCACCGAACGCAAGACCTCGGAAGAAAAAATACGCCATCTGGCTTTCTATGATCACCTCACCGACTTACCCAATCGCTTACTTTTATTAGATCGCCTGCAGCAGGCTTTGGCGGCGAGCGCGCGCAGCGGAAAATATGGAGCTTTGTTGTTTATCGATTTGGATAATTTTAAAA
>CAZKHT010000231.1:0-4299 GCA_964552595.1 uncultured Burkholderiales bacterium | reverse complement strand
TAAAATAGTGCCTTTGACTGCTTGCTTCTTATGATACGTACTCGTTTTGCTCCCAGTCCCACCGGTTATTTGCATATAGGCGGCGCGCGCACGGCGCTGTTTTCTTGGGCTTATGCGCGTAAGCACCACGGCCAATTTATTCTGCGGATAGAGGACACGGATTTAGAGCGCTCCACCGATGCCTCGGTCCAAGCGATTTTCGATGGACTCGCCTGGCTGGATATCGACTTCGATGAAGGCCCGTTTTTCCAAATGCAACGCATGCCGCGTTACAAACAAGTGATACGCCAATTGCTAGAGCAAGAGCAGGCTTATCACTGCTATTGCAGCAAAGAAGAGCTCGAAGCCATGCGCGATGCGCAGCGCGCGAAAGGCGAAAAACCCCGCTATGACGGCCGTTGCCGCAAGCGTACGACTTCCGCGCCTGGTGTGACGCCGGTGGTGCGGTTTAAGAATCCGGAAGAGGGCGAGGTGGTCATAGACGATATGATCAAAGGCCGAGTAGTCATAGACAATAAAGAGTTGGACGATTTAATCATCGCGCGACCCGATGGCACGCCGACGTATAACTTCTGCGTGGTGGTGGATGATTGGGATATGGAAATCACGCATGTGATACGCGGTGACGATCACCTGAATAACACGCCACGGCAAATCAATATTTTAAAAGCCTTAGGCGCGCCCTTGCCGCGCTACGCCCATGTGCCCATGATACTGGGGCATGACGGCGAACGTATGTCTAAGCGCCACGGCGCGGTGAGTGTGATGCAGTATTTTGAAGACGGTTATTTGCCGGATGCGGTACTGAATTATTTATCGCGCCTAGGCTGGGCGCATGGCGATGCGGAAATTTTTAGCCGCGAACAATTTGTAGAGTGGTTTGGCCTGGATGCGATTAGCAAATCGCCGGCGAAATTCGATCCGGAAAAATTGCTCTGGGTGAATCATCAATATTTGAAGGCCAAGACGGATGCGCAATTGGCGGAGTTAGTGCGGCCCTTCATGGCGAAGCTGAGTTTGGACACGCAAAGCGGCCCGGACTTAGTCGCGCTCTGTGGTTTATTGAAAGAACGCGCCAGTACGCTCAAACAATTGGCCGAATCAGCCGTGTATTTTTATCGCGCGCCGGAAATCGATGCGGCACTGCGCGAACAATATCTGACATCGGCGATTCAACCTGTATTGCAAGCCCTAGCGGGTGAATTACAAACCTTAGAATGGACGCGCGAAAATATTAGCGCGGCGATTAAAGCCTTGTGCACCGCACAGGGTTTGAAAATGCCCCAAATCGCCATGCCATTACGGGTGCTCTTGAGCGGCGGTACGCATACGCCGTCGATCGATGCGGTTTTGTTTTTGATTGGCCGCGACGAAGTCTTGCGGAGATTGCAAGCCCAGCTTTAGTCCGCGCTATGCCGACTTGATCGTGGCGTCTTCCCGAGAGGGCTCGGTCATTTCTGTGATGAGCGGCAAGGTAAAGTAAAAACACGTGCCTTGTCCCAGGCGCGAACGGAAGCCGATGGCCCCGCCCATTTGTTCCACCAACTCTTTGCTAATGGCGAGCCCGAGGCCGGTGCCGCCTTTTTGTCGCGTGTCCGAGCCATCGGCCTGAGAAAATTTTTGGAAGATGCGATGCTGAAAATCCACGGGGATGCCGCCCCCGTGGTCGGTGACCGATACCTGGACTTCGGCGGCCCGTTTATATATCGCGACTTCCACTTTCGATCCGGGTGGAGAAAATTTCGCGGCGTTAGACAAGAGGTTGGCCAAGACCTGCAATAGCCTTTGGCTATCAATGTTCACGAGAACGTCTTGGGCTTTCGCGATTAAGGCAAAGCTGACTTGGTGCTGTTCGGCATATGCACGATTGGCCTCTATGGATTGCTCTACCAAGGCTTGCAAGGGCTGTATCTTCATGTCGAAACGCATGCCGTTGGCGATGAGTTTTTCCATATCGAGTAAGTCATTAATCAAATTCGCTAGGCGCGCGGAGTTTTGATCGGCGATGCGCACGATGTCCTTGGCCTTGGGAGGGAGCTCGCCTAATACCCCACCCATGATGAGCCCTAAGGCGCCGCGTATCGCGGTTAAAGGTGTGCGCAGTTCATGGCTCACGGTAGAAATAAATTCATGCTGTAAGTGTTCCACGCGCTTGCGCTCGGTGATGTCTTGCAGGGTCACAGCGACGCCGTCGCCGAGTTTGACAATTTGTTGGCGGCGCCAGAAGGTGCCGGCTTGAGTCGAAGTCGTGGTTTCTTCGGTGAGCGGCACGCCACTATTCAACACATGCAGGTATTTTTCGTAGCAGCCATTGCTGCGATAGACGGGCAATACCTCTGATAACGCGCGTCCTAGAACCGACTCGCCCGGCAGCTCCAGCATGTCGATCGCCGGCGCGTTTAAAAACAAAAACCTGAAATCGTGAATATCCTGCCGCGTGTCGCGTATGCCTTCCACAATGAAAAACGCATCTAAACTCCCTTCCGCGGCGGCGACGAAGCGTGCTTCGTTTTCCTGAGCGGCGCGCCTAGATGTGACCAAGGTATGCAGCAAAGGCCGCAATTGCGCCCGCATAAACCAAGTACTGAATAAGACGAGCAAAGCCAAGAAGGGCAGCGCAGTTTGAAATTGTTCGCGTATGGGCGCATAGATTTCCGCAACATCCATTTTTAAAACCATGCCTAAGCTGGTATCGCCTATGGGCCCATAAGCCGCGAGCACGCGTTTACCACGAAAATCCAGGCTTTTAATTACCCCGGTTTGCTGGCGCACGGCATAAGTCATGGGCAATGGCTGATGGAGATAATGATCGGGAACGGTAAACACTTGCGGTTTGGAACGGATAGGAAAGCAACGTAAATTACTTGCCTGCGCCGCACAGACCGCCATATCGCCGGTGCTGCCCCAGCTCGTGATTTCGCTGGCCATGCGGCTCACCGCGTACAAGGGCTGTTCTGCGATGATATATCCGGCCACGCCTTGCGCATCGTGTAAGGGGATATGCGTGCGCAAAATATAGCCTTGCTTCCACAGCAGGTACGCACGGTAGGGGCCGCGTATTGTGATTTCTAAATCGGGTTTTTCGGTTAATTGCTCCAAGGCCACTATACGCTTATGCGCGCTTTCAAAGACGATGGAAGAGAAGCCATGTATTTGCATGCGAAGCTCTTGTTCCGCCAATTTCTGGCCTACTTCAGGATGTTTGTTATCTTCCAATTGCCGCACGAGTTGCACTAGCATGGGGTTTTCCGCCATGACTGCCGCGCGCTCGCTGCGATGATTAAGCACTTGCTCAAAAAAGATCCGCCTATCTTTTAACATGCGCGATAGATTTTCCGTCATGACTGTTTCTATCCGGTCTTGAATTAACGCAATACCGGCTACGCCCGCTGTCACCGCCGTCAAAATCAATAAACCGGTGGAGATGCGATGTATGCGCAAGATTTCGCCTCTATCCGAGCGATCAATATTCCATGCTTCAGTGCGCCAGGTATGCCACATACCTAGCCCTAGAAGCGTCATACCGACGCCGGTGTGCAGGGCCATGCGCACCACCCCAGTCCAGTTGTAGAGCACCTCTAATTTCAAGAAGTAACCGAACATGCCGATCACGCCTATGCCCAACACGCTGAAACTAAGCCAGCGCAACCAATAAGCGTGTTTATCCGAGACCGGGTGGCGCAAGACCAAACCCAGGCCAAACAAAATAAACCCCAGCGCGGTGTTAGGCGCCATCTGTCCCGGGCGTTGATAATCAAGCTGCAAAGGCCGGTGAATCTGCGCAAAATCCCAGGGCGCTTGCCATCCAAATATCACTTGTGTCAGCACTACGCTGGCCAAGCTTGCGATGAATAAACCAATCGGGATTTGAATCAAGCGCGCATAGTGCGGCCGGGCAAAGCTCGCAAGTAGGGCAAGCCCCGCGAGCACGAAGCAGAGCGCGGTATTGATGACCATGGGTACCCAGTCCGGCCGTATGCGTACTAAGGTAGGGATATGTAAAGCCCAGCCCAGGAGGACCGTTAAGCCCAATGCGGTCGCGGCCAGGCCGCAGACAAGGACAATTTTCGCGCAGCGGGACTGCGCCAATGTCATCGTATTTATGAAAGCGGAAGTCATTCAGACTTATCGGCGGATTCAGAGGCCGCTTGAGTTAAAAAACACGCGCATTACAGCGTTATAAGCCTGTTGCGGCAGGCCTTTCTTTACATCGAAACTCGACCTCACTATAATGGCCGCCTTTCTGGGGGTATAGCTCAGCTGGGAGAGCGCTTGCATGGCATGCAAGAGGTCAGCGGT
>CAZKHT010000230.1:3869-4327 GCA_964552595.1 uncultured Burkholderiales bacterium | reverse complement strand
GGTCAAAGCATTAATGGCTGATCTTTATAACGAGGTCATAAATTTGGAAATGCCGAATCGCGGGAAACTTTCTACCTCCTGCGTCGAAATTAACTGCGGCGGACAAGCGGATATCGCGATTATTGTGCAACACACCAAGCCCCCCAAAATCAATCATGACTTGGTGGCTAACGTGTGCGAACGGCCTTCCGTTGTTGCCCGTTGCCCGGTTGCGGCGATTCGTCCCGCTCTAGTTAACGGCAAGCCTTCGCTGGAAGTCGATGAGAAGAAATGCATATGCTGCGGCGCCTGCTATCCTCCCTGCCCGCCCATGCAAATCAATGATCCTGAGCACTCCAAGATTGCGATATGGGTCGGTGGTAAGAATTCCAACGCCCGTTCGCGCCCGACTTTCCATAAGTTAGTGGCCGCCGGTCTCCCGAACAACGCTCCGCGTTGGCCGGAAGTGGGTGAAGTGG
>CAZKHT010000230.1:0-3859 GCA_964552595.1 uncultured Burkholderiales bacterium | reverse complement strand
ATGCGGGTCCTTGGGAGCGCATGGCCGACTGGATAGATAGAATTGGCTGGCCAGGATTCTTCGAAAAAACCGGGTTGCCTTTCACCAAATATCACATAGATGATTGGAAAGGCCACCGCCGTACGCTTAACGCGTCGGCTCATATTCGGTTCTAAAAACAGGGAAGTATCATTTCCCGTTCTCTGCCGAGAACGGGAAAGATGCCATTAAAAAACCTTACTTAAATAGGGGTTTTGATGAAATTCGCAATCATGGTGAATGAAGGCGTATATCAGCACCAATCGACTGATAGCGCCTATCAGTTTGCCAAAGCAGCAATTGAAAAAGGTCATGAAGTGCCGCGCGTGTTTTTCTATCACGACGGCGTATACAACGCGAGCAATCTGACGGAGCCGCCGCAAGATGATCGCAATATCGTGAACCGCTGGCAGAAGCTGGCTAAAGATCACAATATCGATCTCGTGGTTTGTATTGCCGCTGCGCTGCGGCGTGGGATTAAAGAAAACAATCTGGCCGAAAGCTTTCGTATTTCCGGCCTAGGACAACTTGTTGAAGCCGGCATTCAAGCCGATCGACTGGTTGTATTCGGCGATTGAGGGGAATGGAAATGACGGAAACAACCGGCGGCATAGACTTCGAAGACGAGGACGCATCGGGCGTCGTAAAAAAATTCATGTTCGTAAATCGCAAAGCGCCCTACGGCACGATATACGCCTTGGAAGCGCTTGAAGTGGTATTAATCAGCGCGGCCTTCGATCAAGACGTGAGTTTGGCATTTTTAGATGACGGTGTGTATCAGTTGGTGAAGGGTCAGCAAACCAAGGCGATAGATGTAAAAAACTTTTCTCCTACCTACCGCGCACTCGAAGGCTACGATATCGAGAAACTGTATGTAGAAAAAGAATCGCTGGAACAACGTGGGTTAACGGCGGCAGATTTATTAGTCGACGTACAAGTCATGACGTCCGCGGAAATTGGAAAAGTGATGGCCGACCAAGACGTCGTCATCAGCTTTTAAGGGAAATCCAGATGCTACATATCGTAAATAAATCGCCGTTTGAAAATCGTACTTTGGATAGCTGTTTGCGTGTCGTGAGCGGTGATTCGACCGCGGCTTTAATCTTGACTGAAGATGCGGTATTTGCTGCGACCAAGGGCAATATCATCGAAAGCAAAATCAAAGCTGCAATGGGTTCGGTAAAGGTCTACGCTCTGTGGCCGGATGTTGAGGCCAGAGGCATGCAAGATCGCGTGATCGAAGGCATTAAAATGGTGGACTACGGTGGTTTTGTGGATCTGGTAGCGGAACACAGCAACTGCCAATCCTGGCTGTAACATTCTTTGTGAGAGGAGAAATACGATGTCGACAATTGAGCTAAATGGCAAGTCTTATGAAACTGATGAGGAAGGCTATCTCATCAACTTAGGTGAATGGAACGAAGAAGTCGCTGGCTATTTGGCTGAGCAAGAAAACGTCAATATGACGGAAAGCCATTGGGAAGTCGTTAACTTTTTGCGTGAGTACTACAACGACTACCAAATCGCGCCCGCGATTCGCGTTTTAACCAAAGCAATCGGTAAAAAACTCGGACCAGAAAAAGGTAACAGCAAATATTTATATGAGCTGTTCCCGTATGGTCCGGCTAAGCAAGCTTGTAAGATCGCCGGCTTGCCTAAGCCTACTGGTTGCATCTAAGTTAACAGATTTTATTTGAGTTTTACGCGCGCTTAGCGGCGCCCCCGGTAACCGGGCGGCGCCGCTAATGCAACCTATCGTTACTTTTGAGGTTGGTCATGTCTGGTTCGACCGTTGTTTATGCAATTTTATTTTACGCGGCCACCGCAATGCTGGTGTTTGGCGTGGGATATAAAGTGTACGGTTATGCGCGGACCCCTGCTCCGCTGAAAATACCGACCACACCCGCACCGACGACGAAATCCGGTGTTGCTTTCCGCATGGCGCGTGAAGTCGTGTTATTCGAAAGTTTATTTAAAGCCACCAAGTGGACTTGGATTTTTGGCTGGTTGTTTCATTTTGGTTTGTTATTGGTGCTACTGCGCCATATACGTTATTTTCAGGAACCGGTTTGGACGCTGGTGACCTTGATTCAACCTTTCGGCTTGTACGCCGCTTTCGCTATGGTCATCGGCCTAGCCGGCTTATGGGTTCGCCGCTTTTTCGTTGACCGCGTGCGTTATATTTCAACCCTCTCCGATCATTTGATGCTGGCCTTGTTACTCGCGATCGGTTTATCCGGCTTGGCCATGAAGTATGTCGCGCATACCGACATCGTCGGGCTTAAAACTTTTTTGCATGGTTTAATGGTTTTTGAATGGCAGCCCTTACCGCAAGATCCGATTTTATTAGTCCATCTGACTTTGGTAATTATCTTGATGACGATATTCCCCATCAGCAAGTTATTGCACGCGCCTGGCTTGTTTTTTAGTCCCGGCCGCAATCAAGTCGATAATCCACGCGAACATCGTTATGTTTCGTCGTGGTCTACCAAACTCGAGCAGAAATAGGACAGGACTATGGCAGCGCCGACTTTCGAAGTTCCGAAACTTAAAGAGATTTCCGAAGTTCCCGCCGTGCACGAAGGCGCGATGGCGCATATTCGTTCTTTCCCCGCTTCCGCGCCCATACAAGAAGCCATCGGTTTCCCTGGCGAGTTGGTAGAAAACTGGGAAGAAAAAGCCATAGATAAAATGGGCGAGCTGCTGGGAAAATATCGCTCGTTTAAAGTCTATCTGGATAGCTGCGTGCATTGTGGCGCGTGCACCGATAAATGCCACTATTTCTTGGGCACGGGTGACCCCAATAATATGCCCGTCGCGCGCCAAGAATTGGTACGCAAGGTTTATCGGCGGCATTTCACCTTTGCCGGCAAATATTTTCCTAAGCTCGTGGGCGCGGTCGATCTTACGCGTGACATGCTGGACAAGTGGTACACCTATTACAATCAGTGTTCGGAATGCCGTCGGTGTTCCGTATTCTGCCCCTACGGTATTGATACAGCGGAAGTCACCATGGCCGCCAAGGAAATCTTGGATTCCGTTGGTTATGGCCAGAAGTACACCAATGAAATCATCGGCAAGGTGCAGCGCATAGGCAATAACTTAGGCTTGCCCGGACCCGCATTGGAAGACACCTTGACCGGCTTGGAAGAGGACATAGAGGCCGACACCGGCGTGCAGGTGAGACTTCCCCTGGATCAAAAAGGCGCGGAAGTTTTATTGGTCACGCCCTCCGCCGATTTCTTCTCCGAACCCCACGTCGAGTCGCTGATAGGCTATGCAAAAGTCTTTCATGCCGCCGGCGTGAGTTGGACACTTTCATCGCACGCTTCCGAAGCCGGTAATTTTGGTTTATTCATAGGCAACTATGAGACCATGCGCAATATCGCTTTACGTATACGCGAAGCCGCATTGGAACTCGGCGTCAAACGGATTATCGTCGGCGAATGCGGTCACGCCTGGCGCGTGGCTTACAGCTTCTGGAATACCTTAGTCGGGATAGGCGCGGGCGGCGATGACCCCTTCGCGATTCAGTTGCAACAGCAGCTTGATCCACGCTACCCGGCGCCGCAACATATTTGTGAATTTACCTACGACTTATTAAAGCGCGGTGCGATTACCGTAGATAAATCCGCCAACGATGATCGCGTGATTACCTTCCACGATTCTTGCAATGTCGCGCGCGCCTCGCGCATGGGAGATATGCCGGGCGGCCAATTCGTGATCCCGCGTGAAATCATCAAAATGGTGGCAAATAATTTTCATGATATGGATGCGGATACCATACATGAAAGCACCTCCTGCTGCGGCGGCGGTGGCGGTTTATTGACCGACGATTTAA
>CAZKHT010000229.1:0-4335 GCA_964552595.1 uncultured Burkholderiales bacterium | reverse complement strand
GGCGGCCTTTACCGGCAAGAAATCGGGGCATGCCATGAACAATGCCTTGTTGCGTGCTTTATTAGAAGATCAAAGTGCTTGGGAATTTGTTTCCTTTAAGCGGCCAGAGGAAGCGCCTGCGGGCTTCCTACGTTTACACACCCAGAATTTCTAGCTGACATCGCGCCGCACGTATGATACTGCTGCGGTTTTATATATTAATCAGTGGTTTAACTATTATTGTCGCGTTTTTGGTAGGCATCCTGCTGAAAGACCGGCGCTGGTTTCGTTTTGCATGGCAATTATTTAAATTTTCCCTGGTGTTGCTCTTGATCGTCGGCGCCGCTTTCGCCATAGGTCGAATTTTTCTGCTTTAACTGCGCTTGGCTCCGAAGCATGTTAGTGAGCGCATGCTTTAGTGGAGAGTCTCCCAGGCTGGAGGCAAACTGACTCAGCTGCGCATAGGCCGCGGCAGAAATTCCGGTTTTCGCCGGCATTTTGGGTTGAGTTAACGGCGCGTTCACTTGCACCGCTATCCGAATTCCAGTAATTTTGCCTCCCCGCTTCCGGAATTTTTCGAGCAAGCTGGGCAATTGCTGATTTAATTTTGTGGCGATTGCGCCGTTATCGGCATAAAGGGTCAAGACATCCTCGTCGATGCGACCGACCCGACAATAACGCGTCAACTCAATAGGCGCGACTGATTCCCAAATACGCGCGAACGCGCGAAGTCGTTGAGCCGCGGCATTTAACCGGCTAAGCGGAGTTGCGGGTTCGTTTAAATAACTGCCAAGTTTGCGGGCGCTCATGTGCCTAAAAACAGTGGGGGATAAGTTGAACATCATATTCGTATCCAACCGGCTTGCCAAAGCCCAGACATTGAGACTCGGTCATTGGCAAACAGCTTTGTTTGTTTTCTCTGGTTTTAGACTCTTTTTTTTTTGCCACGCCGGCTTCGGCCACGCGATTTTACTAAAACTCAATAGCCTGAACCCCCCCGTATTGCAGAAATTCGTCGCTTCTCAGCAACAAGGCGAAACCGATAAAACCCAAAATGCCACGCAGCAACGTTTAACCGCCATGGCGGTGAAAGTAGGCGAAATGCAAGCGCAAGTGATGCGCTTGGAAGCCTTGGGCGAACGGGTGGCGCGGGTTGCGGGAATCAAAAAAGAAGAACTGAATTTTGACCGCAAACCCGGTCGAGGCGGTCCCTTGATCACCGACAAAAATTTACCGCTGAGCATGCAGGACATACAGCTTGAACTCGCCAAACTATCGGTCGCGCTCGAGGATAAAGCCGATCAGCTCACAGTGATGGACTCTATGCTCGCGCGCGAACAAGTGCGCCGTGCGGCTTTACCTTCCGGCTCACCGGTGAACGGCGGATTTTTCTCCTCCAATTTCGGTTGGCGACTCGATCCATTCACCGGACAACGCGCCTTGCATGAGGGCGTAGATTTCATGGCGGAAATGGGCACGCCGATTAAAGCCGCCGCGAGCGGGCGCGTGGTCTACTCCGACATCCATTCTGGCTATGGTAATATGATAGAAATCGACCACGGCAATGGTTTAATCAGTCGCTACGCGCATGCATCTAAACGCTTGGTAAAAGTTGGGGATGTGGTGCTACGTGGCCAGAAGATAGGCGAAGTCGGTAGCACGGGGCGTTCCACCGGTCCGCATCTGCACTTCGAAATCCTTTCCAACGGTACGCCGCAAAACCCCACCCGTTATCTGAACCTGCCGGGCTGATCGCACTCTTTTTAGCTTAAGGTGCAAACGCCGCGTGAACTTTCGCGCGGCGATTGCACCTTAATTTTATTTGCGAAGACCCATCATGTTTAATGCCTTGCTTAAGAAAGTATTCGGCAGCCGGAATGAGCGGCTGGTGAAGCAATACGCGACCACCGTCCGCGTGATCAACGATTTAGAACCCAAGATGCAAGCGTTGTCCGATCAAGGACTAGCCGATAAAACCGTCGAATTCAAACAACGCGTGGCCAATGGCGAAAGCCTGGACCAGCTCTTGCCCGAAGCCTTTGCCGTAGTCCGCGAAGCCGGGCGCCGGGTTTTGGAAATGCGCCACTTCGATGTGCAGTTGATCGGTGGCATGGCTTTGCACAACGGCAAAATTGCCGAGATGCGCACGGGTGAAGGCAAAACCTTGGTCGCCACCTTACCGGCGTATTTGAACGCCCTGAGCGGTAAAGGTGTGCACATCATCACCGTCAACGATTACCTTGCCAGCCGCGATGCGGAATGGATGGGACGAGTCCATCGCTTTTTGGGTTTAAGCGTGGGCTGTAATCTTTCGCAAATGGATCATCAGTCCAAGCAAGCCGCGTACGCTGCGGATATCACTTACGGTACCAATAACGAATTCGGCTTCGACTATCTGCGCGACAATATGGTGTTCAGCCCGGAAGAGCGGGTTAAGCGCAAACTCAATTACGCCATCATCGATGAAGTCGATTCGATTTTAATCGACGAAGCACGCACGCCCTTAATCATCTCCGGGCAAGCGGAGGACAATGTCGATCTTTATGTGAAGATCAACGCCTTGGCGCCTAAGCTGGTGAAGGTCGAAGTCGAAGACGGCCCTGGCGATTACACGGTTGATGAAAAAGCCCATCAAGTTTTACTCACCGAAGCGGGACATGAGCGCGCGGAACAATTACTCACCGACGCGGGCTTATTAGCACCCGGCAGCAGCTTATACGACGCCGCGAATATCGCGTTGATGCATCACGTGTACGCCGCCATGCGTGCGCATGCTTTGTATCACCGCGATCAACATTATGTGGTCCAAGACGGTGAAGTCATTATCGTCGACGAATTCACCGGGCGTCTGATGTCGGGCCGGCGCTGGTCCGATGGCTTGCATCAAGCCGTCGAAGCCAAAGAAGGCGTCGCGATACAAAAAGAAAATCAAACCCTGGCGTCGATTACCTTCCAAAATTATTTCCGCTTATACGGCAAGCTCGCCGGCATGACCGGTACCGCCGACACCGAGGCTTTCGAGTTCCAGCAAATCTACAATTTGGAAACGGTGATTATTCCCACGCACAGAGCCATGGTGCGGCAAGATCGCATGGATCAGGTGTATCGCACCTTTAAAGAAAAATACGCGGCCTTAATCGTTGACATAAAAGATTGCCAAGCGCGCGGGCAGCCGGTCCTGGTGGGTACGACCTCGATAGAGATCAACGAATACCTATCGAGTTTGCTGAAAAAAGAAAAACTCTCGCATCAATTGCTCAACGCCAAACAGCACGCCAGCGAAGCGCAAATCGTGGCCCAAGCCGGGCGTCCCGGGATGATCACCATCGCCACCAATATGGCGGGTCGCGGTACGGATATTGTGCTGGGCGGCAATCCGCAAAGTGATATTGATGCCGTCTTGGCCGATGAAAAACTCAGCGAAGAAGAAAAGCAAGCACGGGTGAGCGCTCTGCGCGCCGAGTGGCAGCAGCGCCACGATCAAGTGATCGCCGTTGGTGGCTTGCATATCATAGGCACCGAACGTCATGAATCGCGGCGCGTCGACAATCAGTTGCGCGGCCGCGCGGGACGACAAGGCGATCCGGGTTCTAGCCGGTTTTATTTATCGCTGGAAGATTCCTTGCTGCGGATTTTCGCGTCGGATCGCGTCGCCTCGATTATGGATCGCTTGAAAATGCCGGAAGGCGAGGCGATTGAACATCCTTGGGTCACGCGCGCCATTGAAAACGCGCAACGCAAAGTCGAGGCGCGCAACTTCGATATGCGCAAACAATTGCTCGAATACGACGACGTCGCCAACGATCAGCGCAAGGCGATCTACGAAAAACGCAATGAGCTATTGGAGTCGCAAGATATCAGCGAATCCATCACCGGCATACGCGAGCAAGTACTGGAGAGTATATTTAAACAATATGTGCCACCCGAAAGCGTTGCCGAGCAGTGGGACATCGCAGGTTTGAAATCCAATCTTGCGGCGGAACTCAGTTTGGATTTGCCCTTGCAACAATGGCTGGATGAAGACGAAAGACTAGATGCCGACGGCTTGCTGCAAAAAATCATCGCTACGGCGCATGCCAATTATCAGGAAAAAGTAAACGCCGTGGGCGCGGAAGCCATGCGTCATTTCGAGCGCGGCATCATGCTGCAAAGTTTGGACACGCATTGGCGCGAACATCTGTCCGCCCTGGATCATCTCCGGCAGGGCATACATCTGCGCGGCTATGCACAAAAAAATCCCAAGCAGGAATACAAACGCCAGTCTTTCGAATTATTTTCCAGCATGCTGGATACGATTTGGTACGAAGTCACCCGAGTTACCATTACGGTACAAAACCGCAACCCCCAAGACATCGG
>CAZKHT010000228.1:0-4407 GCA_964552595.1 uncultured Burkholderiales bacterium | reverse complement strand
GCCGCGTTTCGATTACGCGGTGCAAATCGAAGGGCCTTTAGTCGCGCCTATCTTGAAAGAAGTCTCACGCTTGCATGCTCACGTATTGCGCAGTCAAGGCATGCCCCTGGAAGCGAGCGCCCTACCGCTTACCCCTCCTTTTGAACAGGCCGGCAGCCAGCGTGGAAAATTTTTAAAGCGCTCAAATTTGCACCACCGCCGGGACATTGAACGTGATTATTTGCGCGCCATCGCCCAAGCGCGTAAGGAAATCATCATTGCTAACGCTTATTTTTTGCCAGGGCGACGCTTTCGCAAGGTCTTGCGTCGGGCCGTAGAGCGCGGCGTACATATACGCTTATTGCTTCAAGGCAATAGCGATCATCCTTGGGTGCAGTACGCGAGCCGTGGTCTTTACGATCAGCTCCTATCGGCCGGCATAGAAATTTATGAATACCAACCCAGTGAATTACACGCGAAAGTCGCGGTGATAGATGGCGAGTGGGCCACCGTGGGCTCGTCGAATATTGACCCCCTCAGCTTAATGATGTCGCGCGAGGCCAATGTGATAGTGTTCGACGCGGGTTTTGCGCAACAGCTACGCGAAAGCTTGAATGATGCCATTCATCGCGAATCGCGAGCGATTACCTTGCAACATTGGCAAAGCCGTCCGCGCTCACTCCGAATTTTGTCCAGCTTCATTTTAGGCATGGTGCGCCTAGCTGCTGGGTGGGTGGGGTATGGGATTGCGGATTAGGCGTACTGGGACCTATTGCGTTACTTCGGCACGCCTCCCGCAAAGATTACACCTGAAATATTGAGCTGGAATAAAACAAGCGACGACTTATTTTGCTGCCGGCTTTGTCTCTCTTATAGCAAATGCGCCCGTCCCCGATACTGGCGCAACAATTGTCCCCGCACATTTTCCCAAGGCGTATTCCACGCTAAACCTGGCTGCATCAACTCTACACACAGTTTTCTTTGTCCCTCGACATCATCCAAGTGCACAAACTCCGGCGCCGGGCCTTGCGGCGCTGAACATTCGGGCCCGCCTTGCAGTCCTTGATTATGGTAATTCCCCAGGGGCACCGCGAGTGCGATCGTCGGAAAACCGTAAGCCATCGCGACTGTACCCTCGCAAGTGCCACCATCCATTAAGCGGCGTTGATGGGCTTGCGGTAAAAGTTCTGCCGCGAGTTCGGTCAACACTTGCAAGCTACGCGCGTCAAATGGCGTACGTCTATCGCCCAGGCGTACTATGGGTCCCTTGCCGACTTCGGCGCCGGGCAAGGTGCGCGAGGCTTCTAGGCTGACACAGACCACGGGCCGGATCGCGGTTTGCAGCCAGCCTAATTCAAAGTGACTGATTGCGCCGACGAAGCCGACTTCTTCGGCACGGGTGAGCAGACCTATGAAAGGTGGTCGATGTTTTTGCTTACGCTGGCTGAATACTTCCACGGCCGTTGCAATGATGCAAAATACGCCGACCAAATCATCCGCCGCGCGAGTGTAGAGTAAGGACCCGCGCCGGGTGACGGGCTTATTAAAATCAAACGCGCCAAAAAGTTTTTTCGCCGCCGGCCAGGGCGTTGAGGTCGCGCGCTGTAAATGAATCTCAGCCTGCTGAATCGCATAACCTTTAGGATGTGTGCGCGCCTGGCGCATCAGCCCAGCCCCACGCCAGCCCGCGCCGTCGGATAGCCAGACGCGGCTATTGTGCAGATGCTTCACCGGTGAGCCGCCCAACCAATTTACCCGCAATACATTCGGCTGACTCCAGCGCACCCCGTGAAAGCCAGGGTGATCCATGTGGGCAATAAATACTCGCACCGGCTCGGTATCGCGGGTTTTAATCAGCCGCAAGTAATCGTCTTGCGACGCGGCGCCCACCACAATACTGCCGGCCGGGTCTTCAAAAAATGGAATGCGATTGTGCGTTAAAGCGAGCTTGATTAAAGCCGCGACATGCTGCTCGCGAAACGGCGCGGCGGGTTGAGATAACAGTTGTATAAGAAAATCGTATAGATGTGGATTCATATCAGGGCAACGCTATGCATTAAAAGCCCTGCTTAGCGCCGCTTGCTCCCACCCAAAATGGAGCCTAGGACACCACGGATAATTTGCCGGCCTACTTCGCTGCCTATGGCACGCGCGGCGCTTTTCGCTAGGGCTTCGCCCACGCCTTGGCGACCTCGGCCGCCGCTGCCGCCGCCAAACATGCCGCCTAATACATCGCCCCAGCCACCGCCGGATGCAGCGGGCGTATCGCTCGTGGGGCCGCCGGTCGCCGGTGTAGATGCGGGCGATGCGGCCGCGCGCGCTTTCAGCTTTTCATAAGCGGATTCGCGGTCTTCGGTTTTTTCGTAAACGCCGGCAACGATGGAGGTCTGAATTATTTTTTTGCGCGTCGCTTCATCTATGGGTCCGATCTGCCCGCGCGGCGGCAACACATAGGCGCGCTCGGTGATATTCGGCTGGCCTTTTTCATTCAAGGTAGAGATCAGGGCTTCGCCTACACCCAGCTCGGTGATGGCTTGCTCGGCATTGAACTTGGGGTTTTCCCGCATCGTCGTCGCGGCGGCTTTGACGGCTTTTTCATCACGCGGGGTGAAGGCGCGCAATGCATGTTGCACGCGATTGCCCAATTGACCCAAAACGCGATCTGGAATATCCAAAGGATTTTGCGTCACAAAATACACCCCCACGCCCTTGGATCGTACCAGGCGCACCACTTGTTCAATTTTTTCCAGCAAGGCATCGGGCGCATCATTGAATAATAAATGCGCTTCGTCGAAGAAAAAGACCAGCTTGGGTTTTTCCGGATCACCGACCTCGGGGAGTTTTTCAAAAAGCTCGGACAGTAGCCATAGCAAGAAAGTCGAATACACCTTGGGCGACTGCATGAGTTTGTCTGCCGACAAAATATTCACCATGCCGCGGCCTTGGCTGTCGGTCTGCATCAAATCATCCAAATTCAACGCCGGTTCGCCGAAGAATTGTTCGCCGCCTTGAGTTTCCAGTTGCACCAGGCCGCGCTGTATCGCGCCTATGGAGGCCGCAGAAATATTGCCGTATTCGGTGGTGAATTCTTTGGCTTTGTCGCCCACGTGTTGCAACATGGCGCGCAAGTCTTTGAGATCGAGTAAGAGCAGACCGTTGTCGTCGGCGATTTTGAACACCAGCGCCAGCACGCCCGCTTGGGTGTCGTTTAGATTCAGCATGCGGCCTATCAATAGCGGCCCCATCTCGGACACCGTCGCGCGCACCGGATGCCCCATTTCGCCGAATACATCCCAAAAAGTGACGGGCGACGCCTCGAAAACATACTCGCCCAAACTCAGCTTGGTGATGCGCTCTTGAATTTTCGGCGTCATCTTGCCGGCCTGAGATACGCCGGACAAATCACCCTTCACATCCGACATAAAGACCGGCACGCCCTGGCGGCTGAAATTCTCCGCCAGCACTTGCAAGGTCACGGTCTTGCCTGTCCCGGTGGCGCCGGTAATGACGCCGTGGCGATTGGCCATTTTTGGCAGGAGGAAGACGTCTACTTCGGATTTAGCGACGAGCATGGGTTCGGCCACGGGTTTTCCTTTATTATTTATGTGAGTGCGATCTGATTATTTAAGAATGTATCAATACTATTAGCCCCGAATCAAATTCATGATCAGATAATCATCAATTGTTTTTGCTTGGATTTGACGCGATAGCCGACTGAGATAGTCACGTCGAGGTTATAGTGCGCCGTATCGTAGCTTTTGCCATCGGCGGCAGTTATCCGGAAATTCCGGATAACTGGGGATTCGTCCAGTTCCCCCTCTTTGAAGATATTGCCGATATGCTCATTGATAGTTCGGATGTTTTTTCCGAACAGCTCCGCCATTTGCTTTTGCGACAACCAGACAGTCTCACCCTCCAGCCTGACCTCCGTCGCAATCGAGCCGTCGGCCGATTGGTAAATCGCGATAGGGATAGGGACGGCGTCAATTTCTGGAATGGTCCTTTCCAAATCTCATTGTTTCGGACATTTCGGCGTTGTTCCCCGCTCATTTATTTAAGCCCTGCCAAATGGTACCATTCGCCTGTTTTTTCACGGAAGTTTTAGCTATGGCCGGCCATTCTAAATGGGCGAATATTCAGCATCGCAAAGGGCGCCAAGACGCCAAACGCGGCAAGATTTTTACCCGCTTGATTAAAGAAATCACCGTCGCCGCGCGCATGGGCGGCGGCAATCCGAATGACAATCCACGTCTGCGCCTCGCCATCGATAAGGGCAAGGCCGAGAATATGCCGGGGGACAATATTGATCGCGCAATCAAACGCGGCACGGGCGAACTTGAAGGCGTTACCTATGATGAAGCGCGCTATGAAGGTTACGGCGTGTCCGGTGCGGCGGTGATGGTGGATTGTTTAACCGATAACAAGGTG
>CAZKHT010000227.1:0-4564 GCA_964552595.1 uncultured Burkholderiales bacterium | reverse complement strand
TAAGCGCACGAACGAGTGTGACATGGTGATGCGGGCCACCGCGATCGTGCGCACAAATTCCAAGGGATCGAGGGCGCTCACTCCGTGCAAGGGCGTCCCCTCCACTTGGACCAACATATTGATAGGCACCGATTCCGGCGCGGGTGAAAGATTGGCCAGTTGCGCGATCAAGCCGGCGCGTTCGCTGCGTGATTCTCCCAAGCCGACGATGCCCCCGCAGCACACATGGATGCCCGCGTCGCGAACTCTGCCTAAAGTATCTAACCGGTCTTGATAGCTGCGCGTGGAAATAATTTCGCCATAAAATTCGGGCGCGGTATCCAAGTTATGGTTGTAATAATCCAAGCCCGCTTGCTTGAGTTTCTGCGCTTGCCCGTCTTTCAGCATGCCTAAGGTGGCGCACGTTTCCATCCCCAGGGCTTTCACCGCGCGCACCATTTCCAACACCGGCGTTAAGTCTTTTTCCTTAGGCCCGCGCCAAGCCGCGCCCATGCAAAATCGCGTTGCGCCTTGCTCCTTAGCCGCCGTCGCCGCGGCAATGACTTCTTGCAGCGGCAATAAAGCCTCATTGTCCACACCCGTGCTATAGCGCGCCGATTGTGGGCAATAGCCGCAGTCTTCGGCGCAGCCCCCGGTTTTAATCGAGAGTAAAGTGGATAACTGTACCGCGTTGGGATCGAAATGCTGCCTATGAACTTGTTGCGCGCGATATAGCAAATCGTTAAAGGGCAGCGCGAATAAGGCTTCGATTTGCGCGATAGTCCAAGCATCGCGGGTCAGGGCCGGGCTGGCGAGTTCATTCATTGACGGCTACCTCAAGCAAGATGTCGCGCCACACTTCGCGGCGCGCTTTAAAAATGTCCCACAGCGCGGCGGGGATGATGCCTAATGCCAGTAAAATCCAGATGACGATGACGCCTTTTACCGCGCCCAGGGTGCTGATAATCGGTTGTCCGGCGATGACTAAACTACCCGCCACCGCATAAAAGCGAAACCCGGCGCGCCGGGTATAGCGCGCTACGCGTTCGTCGGGATGATGCGCATTTGCCGCGTAAACAAACATGGAAGCGCCCACCCAAATCATGAGCAAAGGCAAAGGCAAAAGCACCGCCACTATGCTCGCGAGATTAAATATCTGCGCCGAAAAGCGGCATGACTGAGCGGAGAGAGCGCGTTTAACTTTCACAAAGGCTTTACAAGAATTTTCTTAAAACGAGTGAATAATCAATGATCTCTACAACCAAGTCAATTGCCTGGCGGACGGCTCTGAACAAACGCTTAAATTTTATACAGCGGCATTTGCGTCAAAACTGTGTGCTCTGTAGCGCCGGCACTGGCGATTTGCTATGCGATGCCTGCCAGGACTCCTTATCCAACGTCGATGCGGCCTGTCCGCAATGCGCGCGCCCTGGGGCCGCTCAAATTTGCGGACATTGTCTGCGCGAGCCGCCGCATTTTAGATCCGCTTGTGCCGCTTGGCGTTACACCTTTCCCTTGGATAAGCTTATACAAGCGCTTAAGTATCGAGAGCACTTAGCCCTTGCGCGTTTTTTCGGCAAGGGCTTGGCCATGGCCGCGCAACACCAGCCTAGACCGGATTTAATTTTGCCCATGCCGCTGCATCCCCGACGCCTGATAGAGCGCGGCTTTAATCAAGCGCACATCATCGCGGCTAGGGTAGCGGCGGAATTGGAGCTACCTCTCGCAGCGCATTTGGCAATGCGATCCTTAGACACCTTGCCCCAAGCCAGCTTGGCCCTCAGCGGTCGGCAAAAAAATGTGCGCAATGCCTTCATCGCGGACCCCGCTTGCCAAGGATTTCATATCGCGATAGTCGATGATGTGATGGCCAGCGGCGCCACCGCCGATGAGTTGGCGCGCAGCTTATTGCGAGCCGGCGCGAGCGCGGTAAGCGTTTGGGTGGTTGCCCGCGCCGTGGCCGATTAGTATCTTGTAAACGGCGCTTAAGCGGCTTCTATTGGTGAACTGTCAGCGCGGCTGGCAGCGAAAAATTCAATTTAGCGCGGCACGGTGACTTGGTTCATGCGCGCGACTATGGTCCCAGTGTGGCGCGCCAGATAAGGCGAGTTGGGCCTTTGTTCAAAAAAACGCGGGCGCGGCACCATGGCCGCCAAATGCGCCGCCTGATAGGCGCTGAGATTGGCCGCGCTGGTGTGGTAATAACGCCGTGCGGCGGCTTCGGCGCCATAGACGCCCTCGCCCCATTCGATCACGTTGAGATAAATTTCCAAGATGCGGCGTTTAGTCATCATTTTTTCCAGCATCAAGGTGATGATGGCTTCTTGGCCTTTACGAACATAAGAGCGTTCACCGGAGAGAAATAAATTTTTCGCCAATTGCTGACTGATCGTAGACCCCCCCGCCACCACCTTCCCTTTTTTTTCATTTTTCTTGAGCGCTTTTTCTATGCCTTCCATATCGAAGCCCTCATGCTCGATAAAGCGGGAGTCTTCCGCGGCCACCAAAGCGCGCTTTAAATTAATCGAAATTTTTTCGTAGGGTACCCAGCGATATTTCAGCTCGGCGTCTTCACCAAGCTTTTCCTGCAACTGCGCCAAGCGCCTTTCCATGAAGGCGGTCGCTGCCGGATTGTGATCGACATACCACCATACCCGCGCAAAAATCCAGGCTTCGTAGACCAGCACCAGCAACACGCTGATCAATATTGCGCGCCCTAGCCAGCGGAACAATGTTTTAAACACACCCACTCCCTCTACCGCTGCGTCGCGGTTTTCTCTTTATTTTTTGCGTAAGCCGTCCATGACCGCACGCGTTTGCGGCCTGATCCCGCGCCATAAATAAAATGCTTCGGCGGCCTGCTCCACCAACATCCCCAAGCCATCCGCCAATACCGCAGCATGATTGGCTTCGGCAAATGCTAAAAAAGGCGTCAAGCCTTTGCCATACATCATGTCGTAAGCCAAGGCCCCCGGCGCAAACAAGCGTGGCGGCAGAGGCGGCAAACTATCGTGCAAACTGCTTGAGGTGGCATTCAATACCAGATCGTAACGGTCCCCTGCCAAGGCGGCGTAATCGCTCGCGCGGACCGGGCCATGCTCGGTGTGGCTCGCGGCCAAGGCCACGGCTTTATCCAGGCTGCGATTGGCGATGGTAATCGAAGCCGGCGCGCAAGCCAGCAAGGCGGGTAAGACGCCATGGGCCGCGCCGCCCGCACCCATGATTAAGAGCGTTTTGCCGCTCAAGGCGCAGCCTAGATTATGTTCGATATCTCGGACCAGCCCGGCGCCGTCGGTGTTATCGCCAAGCACGGTTTGCCCATCGAATTTAAAAGTATTGACGGCGCCGGCTCGGGCGGCGCGAGGCGTTAATTCGTCGGCGTACTGAAACGCCGCCAGCTTAAAGGGGACGGTGATATTCATGCCGCGACCTTGCGCGCTTTGGAAGGCTTGGACGACGTCCTCGAAACCATCTAGAGGCGCCAACAAGGCCTTATACACCATCGCTTGTTCGGTCTGTTTCGCAAATTCGGTATGAATATAGGGCGACAAGCTATGTTGTATGGGATTGCCAACCACGGCGTATTGATCGGCCATAAATATCCAGGGATAAAGACCTTAATTCTACACGGGGAAAGCCATTGGCTCCTATCCAGCGCGGCTTAAGAAAGCTTGTCTTAGGCCGATAGCAAGAGCTAGCTGAGGCGAATACTGCCTCGTCCGCATTCGTATCCTGGAGAATTAATGTGTTGAAGAACATACGTAGTTTGCGCTCGAAAATGGTGATCGCCGTGGGCTCGGCGAGCTTTTTAGTGGTCTGTGCCTTGGCGGTGGCTTTGTTTTATATGCAGCAAATCAGCCAGAGCTTTGACCGCTTTCTGGATCGCGATCAGGCTCGTTTACAGGCTTATACCGAAATGTATGCGCAAGGCCTGCAAGGTGGCCAGGCGCTGCGCAATATCGTGCTCAATCCCGGCAATGATAAAGCCTATGAAAACTTGGACAAGGCCAATGCCGGCTTCGATCAAGCCTACACGCGGACCTTGGCCCTGGCTGGCGACGCTAGCGAAACGGAACTCCTAAAAGCCTTGAAGGAAGGTTGGACGGTTACCCAGGCGGCGAAGGAGAAAGTGCGTGGCCTAGCCAAGACCAATCAAGCCGAGGCCGTGACAGTATTAAACAAAGAGGAAACGCCGAATTGGCGCAAAGTGCGCGAGGCCCTTTTAAATCAAATCGAAAAACAGCAGCAAGCAGTCGGCACCACGCGCAAGCAAATTTCCGATCAAGTCAAACAGGCTTGGATTTTAAGTCTGATCTTAGGCGGCGCCGCCGTGCTCTTGGGGAGCCTGGTGGTGATGGTGGTATCTGAATCGGTCAAACGTTCGCTAGATGCGGTGAGTCAGTCTATGAATGATTTAGCCCGGGGCGAAGGTGATCTCACGCAACGCATGTTAGTGGATACCGCCGACGAAGTGGGACGCACCGGTCGCGCTTTTAATCAGTTTATGGAAGGCTTGCAAACCATGATACGGCAAGTGCGAGAGAATGCCGACGCCGTGGCGGGCGCCGCCGCCAAGCTATCGCAT
>CAZKHT010000226.1:0-4566 GCA_964552595.1 uncultured Burkholderiales bacterium | reverse complement strand
TTTGCCGGGGGGCATGCGCGGTGGCTTCGGGAAGGCCGTTGTGGGTTTTCCCGCCGACACGTTGCCGTTAGCCTCGTCCTTAACCGCGCGGCCGTCGATCTCTTCGACATCGCCGCGGGCTTTTACCCATTCGGCGCGCGTACGCGCGAGGCCTTGCTCGATATCGATGGCCGCGTTCGGATCGGTGTAGGGGCCGGAGGGATCGTAGATGGTCACCGGTGGTTCGTTGGCGGTCGGATGCACCGCCACTTCGCGGAACGGCACGCGCAAATCGGGGTGCGCGCAGCCCGAGGCATAGACTTTGCCCGAGCCGATGAGTGGGCCGGTAGTTAAGGTGGGGCTTGAATCCGGCGCGGGATTCGGCTTGTTCTAGGGTTTTATCGACTAATACGCACTTTACCCCGTCTAAGGTAACTGGACGGACGTAAGGCGAGTAACTCATGCGGTTATCGGCGCCAAAGGTGGAGAGCACGCTGGATAAGCGCTCCGCCCAGTCGCTAGGGCGAAAGGGTTTCCCGGCTTTGGTTAAGCCCTTGATAATAATGTCTTGGGGGGAAATATGCATGATCGCGGTTAGGTTAGAGGCCCGACGCAGGTGGCAGTTTCAATTTTACGCATAATTAATTGCTTATTTCGTCAAATTTTAGAGAAGCTTGAATCAGAACGGTGAAATTGCCCGGTAATTTAGACTTAAGTTGTACAATCGAGCTAAGCCGTGAATATTGTTGAAAAAAGTTAAGCGGATTCGGGCTGTACCGAGCTCAACAATATTTTTACTTGCGCCCACAGCCGGTTTCGCTAAAAATACTCGCCTTTCTTAGTACAGTATTTTCTTTGAACGCCACGTCACACAAA
This sequence comes from uncultured Burkholderiales bacterium, assembly GCA_964552595.1. Classification (GTDB taxonomy): domain Bacteria; phylum Pseudomonadota; class Gammaproteobacteria; order Burkholderiales; family Thiobacteraceae; genus RBG-16-58-11. Next base: position 3,711 of record CAZKHT010000226.1, on the reverse strand, counting down.
AAAGGAGGACGCGCACGTGAAAAATCCATTGGATTCGCTCTGGGGAACGGTCATTTCTGGGCTCATTCTGACTATCGCCTTGTTTGTTTTCGCCACTAACTTTTTGATCAAGGGGTAAGTCATGGAACATTTGCCGGCACTTTACCGTTGGCTGCACTTTTTAGCGGGCGTGATGTGGATAGGTTTGTTGTATTACTTTAACTTCGTGCAAGTCGCTGCCCTCAAAGCGGCCGCTGAAGACGGCACCGGTGCGGGAATCACCAAGCATGTCGCGCCGCGCGCCTTGTTGTTTTTCCGTTGGGCTGCGGTAGTCACCTGGTTGGCGGGCGCGGCTTTATTGGGCCCGCGCTTCGTCGATGCCTTCACCTTGCAGCCTAGCTCCGCTTACATCGGCATAGGCGCGTGGCTGGGCACTATCATGCTGCTCAATGTATGGGGCTTGATTTGGCCGAATCAGAAGAAAATCCTGGGTATGAAGCCCGCGACCGATCCTGAAAAAGCCAAGGCGCGACGTGTGGCTTTTCTTGCCTCGCGTACCAATACCATGCTCTCCATACCCATGCTGTTTTTCATGGCCATTAGTGGGCATGGCTTCTAAGAAGCTTTATACTTAGCCTTAGTATTCGTACTTAATGCGGGCACACGGCGGCAACTGGCCGCCGTGTGCTTTTCTACTTATTGAAAAGTTAACTCGTCATGTCACATTTAATGACCACTTATTCCCGCCTTCCCCTGGCTTTCAGCCGGGGTGAAGGCGTCTGGCTTTGGGATACCGAGGGGAAACGGTATTTAGACGGCGTCGCCGGCGTTGCGGTCAACACCTTAGGGCACGGCCATCCCAAGCTTGCGCAAGCGCTGTGTGCGCAGGCGCAAACCCTCATTCATACCTCCAATTTGTATGAGATTTCCTTACAAGAAAAACTGGCGACTCGGCTCTGCAATTTATCGCATATGGACCGCGTGTTTTTTTGTAACTCCGGTTGCGAGGCCAATGAAGCAGCGATTAAATTAGCAAGGTTCTATGGCCATCAACGCAGCATAGAAGTCCCGACCATTATCGTCATGGAAAAAAGTTTTCATGGCCGTACCATGGCCACTCTCACCGCCACCGGCAGCCGCAAAGTGCAGGCCGGCTTTGAGCCGCTATTGGCGGGTTTTGTGCGCGTGCCTTTCAATGATTTGGAAGCCGTGCGGCAAGTCGCGACGCATAATCGCAATATCGTCGCGGTGCTGGTGGAACCGGTGCAAGGCGAAGGCGGAATCAATATTCCTGACGCCAGCTATCTCGAAGGTTTACGACAGATATGCGACGCCCAGGGCTGGTTGCTCATGCTGGACGAAGTACAAAGTGGCATGGGCCGCACCGGTACTTGGTTCGCGCATCAACACACCGCGATGGTTCCGGATGTGATGACCTTGGCCAAGGGCTTAGGCAGCGGCATTCCTATAGGCGCCTGCTTGGCGCGCGGTGCGGCGGCGGAGATTTTTAAGCCGGGCAATCATGGCTCCACTTTCGGTGGCAATCCTTTCGCCTGCGTCGCGGCGCTCACGACCTTGGATGCTATTGAACAAGAGGGCCTGCGCGAAAATGCGGTCCAAGTCGGCGGTATGATGCTCACCGCTTTGCAACAAGGCCTGGCCGGCGTACCGGGCATCGTACAAATCCGTGGCGATGGCTTGATGCTGGGCATAGAAATGGATAGGTCCTGCGGCGAGCTGGTGAAACGCGGCTTAGCGCAAGGTCTGCTTATTAATGTGACCTCGGACAAAGTGATACGGCTGTTACCACCGCTGATCATGAAGGAAGCGGAAGCGCGGCTCCTGGTCGATGGCGTGATCAATCTCATACAGGAATTTGTCGCGCAACCGGCATGAACGTATGCAGCTCAAACATTTTCTGCAACTCAAAGATTTAAGCCGCGCCGAGCTAGAGCACATCTTCGCCCGCACGCGTTGGATTAAAACTGAATTCAAAGCCTATAGGCGCTATTGGCCCCTGGCCGACCGTACGCTGGTGATGATTTTCGAGAAAGCCTCGACGCGCACGCGTTTATCGTTCGAAGCCGGTATGCAACAATTGGGCGGCTCGGCGATTTATTTGAATACACGCGATTCGCAATTGGGTCGCGGCGAACCGGTGGAAGACGCGGCCCAAGTCATTTCGCGCATGTCCGACGTGGTGATGATACGCACCTTCGAGCAAGAAATCGTCGAGCGTTTTGCCGCGCACTCGCGGGTCCCGGTGATTAATGGTTTAACCAATGAATACCATCCCTGCCAAATCCTCGCCGATATTTATACCTATATCGAACAGCGCGGCAGCATACAAGGTAAAACCGTGGCCTGGATAGGCGACTCAAATAATGTATGTAATACCTGGCTGCAAGCCGCCGAGGTATTCGATTTCAATGTGCATGTGTCCACGCCGCCCGGCTATGAGGTGGAACCGGAACGCGCGGGTTTGTATGGCACCGATCATTACGAAGAATTCGCCGATCCCATGCAAGCGGCGGCAGGCGCTGACCTCGTCACCACCGATGTTTGGACCAGCATGGGTTTCGAAGCCGAGAACGAGGAACGCAAGCGCGACTTCGCCGATTGGCAAGTGGATGCCGAGATGTTAAGCGTGGCGCAGCGCGACGCGCTTTTTATGCACTGCTTACCCGCGCACAGAGGCGAGGAAGTCGCCGCCGAAGTTATAGACGGTCCGCACAGCGTGGTGTGGGAAGAAGCCGAGAATCGGCTGCACGTACAAAAAGCGCTGTTAGAATTTTTGCTCTTAGGTCAAATCAACACATGAATATTGCTTACTTTAAAGATATGGACACGCTGTATATAGAACTCGCGCCCGAGACCGCGACCCAAGCTTGGGAGGCGCAAGCCGGCATCGTCTTGAATTTATCGGAAGACGGTCGCGTGGTCGGTATAGAAATCGAACAGGCAAGCAAAAAAACCAATTTAGACATGCTGCGTGTCGGCAACTTCCCGGGTGAAGTGCATGCCGTTGCCGGCGCGGCGCATTAGGCGCGAGGGGAAATACGGTGAGTGGCATTAAAAAAGTCGTGTTGGCATATTCCGGCGGGCTGGACACCTCGGTGATATTGAAATGGTTGCAAGACCACTATCAATGCGAGGTGGTGACCTTCACCGCCGATATCGGCCAAGGTGAAGAGCTAGAGCCGGCACGGGCGAAGGCCAAACAATTCGGCGTCAAAGAAATTTTCATAGACGATTTGCGCGAAGAGTATGTGCGTGATTTCGTGTTTCCCATGTTTCGTGCGAACACGGTTTACGAAGGCGAATATCTGCTGGGCACGTCAATTGCGCGACCGCTGATCGCGAAGCGTTTAATTGAGATCGCTGCTGAAACCGGCGCCGATGCGGTCTCGCATGGCGCCACCGGCAAAGGCAATGATCAAGTGCGCTTCGAATTGGGCGCTTATGCTTTGAACCCGGACATCAAAATTATCGCGCCCTGGCGCGAATGGGATTTGAACTCGCGCGAAAAATTACTCGCTTACGCCGAGCAACATGGCATCCCGGTGGAAATGAAACATAAGGCCGGCGGCAGTCCTTACAGTATGGATGCCAATCTCTTGCATATTTCCTACGAGGGCCGTGCTCTGGAAGATCCCGCGGGCAAACCGGAAGCGGATAGGTGGCGCTGGACCCATGGTCCCGGAACGGCTCCCCGACGCGCGTGATTATTTG
>CAZKHT010000225.1:0-4584 GCA_964552595.1 uncultured Burkholderiales bacterium | reverse complement strand
GGTCGGCAGCGACCCGCGTCTGACAGGCTGGAACGGCCTCGGCCTCGCGGTGCAGGCCTACCAGAAGCGGGCGCTGCCCGTGGTCGCGTGGCTCGGCAACCTTGCGCATCGCCAGAAGCGGCGCATTCCGGTGAGGCTGGTAAAGGGCGCCTATTGGGATACCGAGATCAAGCGCGCACAGGAACTCGGCCTCGCCGACTATCCTGTCTTCACGCGCAAGCTTGCGACCGACACGTCTTATCTTGCCGGTCCAGATGATATCTATGTCTCGCCTTCGCAAATTCGCCGCTTTAATCTGCACACCGGCGACACCATAGAAGGCGAAATCCGCACCCCTAAGGACGGCGAGCGCTATTTCGCGCTGGTGAAAGTCGATACGGTCAACGGCGAGCCGCCGGAGAACGCCAAGAATAAAATCCTATTCGAAAATTTAACGCCGCTGTTCCCGACCAAGCCGCTTAAACTCGAACGCGATATTTCCAGTGAAGAAAACATCACCGGCCGCGTCATCGATATGATCGCCCCCATAGGCCGGGGTCAGCGCGGCTTATTGGTCGCTTCACCCAAATCCGGTAAAACCGTGATGTTGCAACACATCGCGCATGCGATCACCGCGAATCATCCCGAAGTCACCATGATAGTGCTGCTGATCGATGAGCGACCGGAAGAGGTGACGGAGATGACGCGTACGGTGCGCGGCGAAGTAGTGGCCTCGACCTTCGACGAACCGGCCACGCGCCATGTGCAAGTTGCGGAAATGGTATTGGAAAAAGCCAAGCGCTTGGTGGAGCATAAAAAAGACGTGGTGATCTTGCTGGATTCCATCACGCGTCTAGCCCGGGCGTATAACACCGTGGTCCCGGCTTCCGGCAAAGTATTGACCGGCGGTGTCGACGCTAACGCGCTGCAAAGGCCTAAGCGTTTCTTCGGCGCAGCGCGCAACATCGAAGAAGGCGGCTCCTTGACGATAATTGCGACGGCGTTGGTGGATACCGGCTCGCGCATGGACGATGTGATTTATGAGGAATTCAAAGGTACGGGCAATATGGAAATTCACCTTGACCGGCGCATGGCGGAAAAACGTCTCTACCCCGCGATTAATGTGAATCGATCCGGCACCCGGCGCGAAGAATTACTAATTAAACCCGATGTGCTGCAAAAAATTTGGGTCCTGCGCAAAGTGCTCTATCCCATGGACGATTTAGAAGCCATGGAGTTTTTGCACGACAAATTGCGCGCGACCAAAAACAATGGCGAGTTTTTCGATTCCATGCGCCGGGGGTGAACGCGGCGAGAATGAAGCTGCCGCGTTAAGTAATAGCTAACACCTATCCTTGCTGGCCTTGGCCGGTCTTGAATATTGCTTTCCCCGCCCTATTTAAGGATAATAGCGCCCTTTCGCTCCGGGCGGCCCCGGAAAATGCCTCTAAGGACAACGGCAATGAAACCAGAAGTGCATCCTACTTATACCGAGATTTCCGTCACTTGCAGCTGCGGCAATCAATTTAAAACCAGCTCGACCATGGCCCGTGATTTACATATTGAGGTCTGCTCGCAATGCCACCCGTTCTACACGGGCAAGCAAAAAATCCTCGACACCGCTGGCCGGGTGGAAAAATTCCGCCAAAAATACAGCAAGAAATAAACACTGCGTTTACAGCCCATAAAGGCGGCGCAATGCCGCCTTTGTTTTTTGCGCGCGACGCTTGAAGGGGCGCAACTTTGCCCTTATGATGAAGTCTAGTAGATAAGTCCTCGGTGACATTCCGAATTTTCATCGCAGGACCCTGTTTCCAGAATATTCAGACGTGAGACCCCGTGGTCTTTTCATTCTTTAAGCGCAAGGGCGAAGAGCCCCAGACGATGGTTCCGCCTAAGCCCGTGGCGCCTAAGCCATTGGCGGGCACGAGTGCAACACCGGCGGCGACCGCGCCTTCCGCTTCCCCGGTCGAAGCATCGGACAATTTTGAACTCGAAGAATTTAGCTACGACGGCGCGAGCGCCAGCGCCGAATCCCATTCTGCGGTGGAAGAAGCCGCCATCTTGTATGCGAACGAGCGCGTCAGCGAAGCGATAGCCGTGTTGCTGGGCTTTATCAAGGAGAATACCGAAGTACGGGATCTTCATCCGTGGTTATTGTTGTTCGATTTATATCAAACCCAAAATATGCGCACGCCGTTTGAAGAGCTCTCCATGGAATTCGTCGTCCGATTTGAACGCTCCGCGCCGGTTTGGGAAGGCCCGCATCATTCCGACGCCGCCGCAGCGGCGCCCAAAAGCAAGATGTCGAGTAGCGTGAAGTTGAAGGGCCATATCGATCAGGGGCAAACTTCCGAAATCGAGCGCCTGCAAAAAATCGGCAGCGGTGACACCGGCGTTAAATTGGATCTCAGCGAAGCCTCGGCCATCGCTTCCGAGCAAGCTGCTTTGCTGGCCGAGGTCTTGCAGACTTTGCGCAGAGCGGAAAAGCGCGTAGTCGTCAGCGGTGGCCCGGCTTTCGCTGAAAAGTTAAAAGCGCTGGTGGCTGGCGAGGCGACGCGTGAGAAAAATTATTGGAGACTATTGTTTGAGGTCTATCAAGTTTGCGGCATGCAAAACGAATTCGAAGACGCAGCCGTCGATTATGCGGTGACATTTGAATTATCGCCGCCGTCCTGGGAAGTGTTATCGGATGCCATGCAACACGCCATGCCTATGGAAGCGGAAGAGGAAGCACCGGCGCAAGAGCATTTCAGTATCGTGGGTGTTTTGGCGACAGGCACGGACTATAAATTGCGCGATTTGGAGCGGCACGCCGATAACCGCGAACAGGTTTTCATCGATATGAGCGCCACTTCACGGGTCGATTTCGTGACCGTGGGAGCGTTTATTAACACGCTGATCGCACTCAATCAAAAAGGTAAACAAGTCACCATCAGCGGCGCCAATGAAATGGTGCACGCTTTGTTCGATGTCATGGGCGTGACCGAATACGCGACCGTGATGCGACGTAAATCGCGTTAATCATTTTTTCTCAAGGTGAAGCATGGAGCAATACCACGGCACGACGATTCTTTCCGTGCGCCGCGGCGCCCAAGTAGCGCTGGGCGGCGATGGCCAGGTGACTTTAGGCAACATCGTGATCAAAGCCTCGGCGCGCAAAGTGCGGCGCCTGTATCACGACAAAATACTCGCGGGTTTTGCCGGCGGCACGGCGGACGCGTTTACCTTATTCGAGCGCTTCGAAGCCAAGCTGGAAAAACATCAAGGGCATTTATTGCGTGCCGCGGTGGAACTGGCGAAAGATTGGCGCACGGATAGAATCCTGCGGCGCTTGGAGGCCATGCTCGCGGTCGCCGATCACAGCAGCTCTATAATTCTGACCGGTAATGGCGACGTTTTGGAGCCGGAAGACGGGCTGCTGGCCATAGGCAGCGGCGGTCCCTATGCGCAAAGCGCGGCGCGCGCTTTGCTTGATCATACGGAATTGTCGCCGGTGGAGATTGTCCAAAAGTCCTTAGCGATTGCCGCCGATCTTTGTATATACACTAATCAAAATCATATCGTCGAAGTGTTGGAATAAACTCTTTTCCGACGCTACTAGGTTCTCTTTATGCAAATGACGCCTCAAGAAATCGTCCATGAATTGGACAAACACATCGTCGGTCAAGATGCGGCTAAGCGCGCGGTGGCGATTGCCTTGCGCAACCGCTGGCGCCGCAGCCAAGTGGCCGAGCCCTTGCGCCAAGAAATCACGCCCAAAAATATTTTGATGATAGGACCCACCGGCGTGGGCAAAACCGAAATTGCGCGCCGCCTAGCACGCTTAGCACACGCGCCTTTTATCAAAGTCGAGGCGACTAAATTTACCGAAGTCGGATACGTTGGCCGTGACGTCGATACCATTATTCGCGACTTAGTGGAAATGGCGGTGAAACAGGCGCGCGAAATCGCCACCCGCGCCGTGCAATTCCGCGCCGAAGAAATGGCCGAAGAGCGTGTCTTAGATGCCTTGCTGCAACCCGCCCGCAGCAGCGGTTTCGGTTTTCATGAAAGCCAGGAGAAACCCGAAGAAAGCCTCACCCGACAAAAATTTCGTAAACAATTACGCGAAGGCGAGCTAGACGACAAGGAGATCGAAATCGAGGTTAATGCGGTCTCCGCCAACATGGAAATTTTTGGGCCGCCCGGCATGGAAGACATGACGGCGCAATTGCAAGGCATGTTTCAAAATTTAGGCGCGGCGCGCAAAAAACTCAGAAAGCTCAAGGTGCGCGACGCCTTCAAGCTGCTATCCGAGGAAGAAGCGCTGAAGATGGTGAACGAGGACGAATTAAAAACCGACGCCCTGCGCAACGTCGAGCAAAACGGCATCGTGTTTTTAGATGAGATCGACAAAATCACCAGCCGTGGCGAAACCAGCGGCGCGGATGTTTCTCGGCAAGGCGTGCAACGGGATTTACTGCCCTTGGTGGAGGGCACCACGGTGAGCACTAAATACGGCATGGTGCGTACGGATCATATTCTATTCATCGGCAGCGGCGCGTTTCACCTAGCCAAACCTTCCGATCTTATCCCGGAACTCCAAGGGCGCTTTCCCATACG
>CAZKHT010000224.1:0-4588 GCA_964552595.1 uncultured Burkholderiales bacterium | reverse complement strand
CCTGGCGAAGGCGCCGCAAACGCGGCTTTTTGTTTTCGTGTTTTTTGTGCCGGCGGCGATATTTGCTTTGCTGTCCTTGGAAAAATTAATTGGCCTGCATTGGCTGCTGTCTTTTTATCCTTTCTTTTTTGTCTTAATGGCGGCTGGGCTATCCGTCGGGGAATTGCAGCGCGCCTGGCGTTATACCTTGGTGTTTTCGGCTGCGCATTTAATCTTGATCGCGGTTTTGGCCGCGCTGCCTATGTCGGTTTGGCAAGGCACGCGTTACGCCGACGGCGCCGTGATTATGCTGCAGCCCCAAGCCTTGCTGGAGAGCGTGGCGCCTTATCGTAAAGACGCTGTGCTCGCCACCGATGGCTATTCCGCGGCGGCGATTCTGACTTATCACGCCGGCGAAAACGTCCTCGTCTTCGGCGAGGCCTCATCCCATGCGCGACACGATGACTTGGTCACGGATTTTAGGCATTTGGATGGCCAAAATATTTTAGTGTTACTGAAAAAGCCGCCCGAATTTGAGAAATTTGGACCTTACTTTAAAACACTCCAATTCGCTGAGATAAAAGTATACGGCGTGCCATTTTATGTCGTGCGGGGCATAGGATTTAATTACCTCGCCTACCGCGACGCGATATTAAATCGCGTGCGCCAAAAGTATTACGCCATACCCGGTTTCCTACCCGTAGGCGCATGTTATTTTTGCGACCGTTATTTCACCGGGCAAACTTGTCATAAGGACGCGCATTGATGACCGGATTTTTTTCCAACGCAGGTGAATTGTTGCGTCTAGCCCGGCCTAAGCAATGGGTGAAAAGCCTTTTTGTTTTCGCCGGCTTGTTATTTGGGCACGCCTGGAGCGATCCGATTTTGGTGCACCAGGTCTTGGCGGCGGCCATCGCTTTTGCGCTGGTCTCGTCTTGCATCTATGTATTGAACGACATCGCGGATCGCGCCGCCGATAGGCAGCATCCGGTTAAACGCAATCGGCCCTTGGCCCGTGGTAGCGTCAGTTTGAATGCGGCGATTTTGCTTGCGCTATTTGTTGGGCTGAGCGGCGCATTGTTGGGATATTACGCCTCGCCCGAAGTGGCCATCTTATTGGCGATATATGCGGTTTTAAATCTTGCTTACAGCGCCGGCTTGAAACGCATTCCCATTCTGGATGTTTTTATTATCGCGGCCGGATTCATGCTGCGCTTACTCGCGGGCACCAGCGGCGTGGGTATACCGCCCTCGCAATGGTTGCTTTTGTGCGGCTTGGCTTTGACGCTCTTTATGGGCTTCGTGAAACGGCGCGCTGAAATAAGTGGTGAACAGGAAATCGGCAGCCTGCAAAGACCGGTGTTGCGCCACTACAGTCCGCTCTTACTCGATCAACTGACTACCATATCCGCGGCGGCCATCATCATGAGCTATAGCTTGTACACTCTAAGCCCAGAAACCATCGCCAAGCACGGCACTTCGATGTTAATTGTCACCGTGCCTTGCGTCATCTACGCGATTTTTCGTTATCTATTATTGCTGCACCAACATCGCCAGGGTGAAGACCCGGCCAGCGATGCTTTGCGCGATCCGCATTTATTGATCACCGCGCTGCTGTGGCTGGGTCTCACCGTTTGGCTTATCGCCAGGGAATAGGCACTGCAAACACCGCGACATCAACCTAGCGCCATCACAAGGCTGGGGCAGCCGCCAGGCCTGGACCCCGAGTTTTATTTTCGCCGCACGCTTGTTTGCCGCCCCGTTCCGGCCTAAGTTGTAAGCATGAAGCCAGCGCGGAGCACTCATGGAAATTCCTAGCAATGTACTCGACTCCTTGGTCAACGCCGTCACACCCCAAGACGCGCGCAGCGTGCTGGTGTTGAAAACCGCATTAGATAGCCAGGCGCAAGCCGCTGCGGCCTTGTTGCAGGCTTTACCCGAACCTAGTCGTGCTGGCTTGCCCGAGCATATCGGCAACACCGTAAACACTACTGCTTAAGTTATTTTTTTACGCCCCGGTGACAAGCGCGACTTAAAACCGGATAATCGCATCCCCTTTTTAATCGGATGCGCACCATGCGTTCCTTCCTGGCTTTATTCAGCCTATTTCTACTCTCCGCGTGTGCGCCTAGTGCACCCACCACACCCGTATTTCAAGGAACCGATATCACTGGCGTGGATTGGGGACGAGACTTCAATCTCCTTGATTACAATGGCCAGCGCCGCACCCTAGCCGATTTTCGCGGCAAGGTCGTGCTGCTATTTTTTGGGTATACCCATTGCCCCGATGTCTGCCCAACCACCTTGGCGGAACTCGCCGCTACCCTTAAGCAACTGGGGGCGCAAGCCGATAAGGTTCAGGTGCTATTTGTGACCTTAGATCCGGCGCGCGATAACGCTCAGGTGCTCAAGCAATACGTCCCATCCTTCAACCCCACGTTTCTTGGGCTGACCGGGACGGAAAGCGATATCGCCCATACCGCCACGAGCTTTAAGGTGTTTTACCAAAAGCAAAAATCGGGAACGGGCGAGGCTTATACCCTGGATCACAGCGCTAATACTTTTGTATTCGATACCGCGGGCCGGCTGCGTTTGATGTACGGCTTTGGCACCGCGACCGACAAAATAGTCTCGGATATCAAGCAATTACTTAAGTAGTGAAACACGTGGACCTAGGTCTGTGTGCCTGGACTTGAACGCTAAATGTATTTAAGTATATACTTATAAGTTAACTTATTGATGATGGTTCAGTTCGTTTTGAACAGGCCCGAAGAGCTTAGAAAAACAAAATTACTCTCGGCTATTAAATTAAAAGCCGCCAGCCGGTGGCTCTTGTAGGAGTTAGCATGGCGGCGCTCAGTCTCGCGAATAAAGAACAATACAATTTCGATATTGTTCGTAAATTCACCTTGATGTCTTTGTTTTGGGGTGTCGTCGGTATGTTCGCCGGCGTTTACATCGCATCCGAACTGGCATGGCCCTTTCTCAATTTTGATATTCCCTTCATCACGTTTGGCCGCCTGCGTCCCGTCCACACCAGCGGCGTGATCTTCGGCTTCGGTGGTTCGGCCTTATTCGCGACCTCGTATTACATCGTTCAGCGCACTTGCCAAACGCGCCTAATTTCCGATGCCTTGGCGAAATTTACTTTCTGGGGTTGGCAAGCGGTGATTGTGTTAACCGCCATCAGCTATATGCTGGGTTATTCGCAAGGCCGTGAATACGCGGAGATGGAATGGCCTATCGACATCCTGATTGAAATCGTTTGGCTGGCGTACATGACGGTCTTTATAGGCACGGTGATGCGCCGCAAACAACCGCATATCTACGTCGCCAATTGGTTTTATCTCGCATTTATTTTGGCCACAGCGCTGCTACATACCTTCAACAATTTGGCAGTGCCTGTGAATTTATTCTCCATGAAGTCCTATAGCTTGTTTTCTGGCGCGCAGGACGCGATGGTGCAATGGTGGTATGGGCACAATGCGGTAGGCTTTATTTTGACGGCGGCCTTCCTGGGCATGATGTATTACTTCGTGCCCAAGCAAGCCGGCCGCCCGATCTATTCTTATCGATTGTCTATCATCCATTTCTGGGCGCTGTCATTTTTATATATGTGGGTGGGCACGCATCATCTGCATTGGACAGCGATTCCGGATTGGACCTCGACCTTGGCTGCGACGTTTTCCATCATGCTGCTTTTGCCGTCTTGGGGCGGCATGATTAACGGCATCATGACCTTGTCCGGTGCTTGGGATAAGTTGCGCACCGATCCGGTGATGCGTTTCCTCGCCGTCGCTCTATCCTTCTATGGCATGTCGACGTTTGAAGGTCCAATGATGGCGCTCAAGAGCGTCAATGCCTTGTCGCACTACACTGATTGGACCATCGCACACGTGCATTCTGGCGCGCTGGGCTGGGTGGCTATGATCACTTTCGGTTCTTTCTATCACATGATTCCGAAGTTATGGGATACGAAGTTATACAGCCAGCGTCTGGTCTTCGTGCATTTTTGGCTAGCGACGATAGGAATATTGCTTTACATCGTTTCGATGTGGGTTTCGGGTATCGCCCAAGGCATGATGTGGCGCACTTTCGATGACTTCGGCAATTTGAAATATTCTTTCGCGGAGACCGTCGCCTTCGTCAAACCCCTTTACGCCATGCGCGCCATAGGCGGCATGTTCTTCCTCTTAGGCGTATTCGTGATGATTTACAACATCTATAAAACCATACGCCAGGGCGCGCGTGAAGCAGCCGAGCTGGAAGCGAAGTACGCGGCGAAATTGGCGCAAGCGGGCGCTTAAGGAAAAGAGATGAATTTAAATTTCAAACACGAGTGGATAGAAACCAACATCGGCCTGATGTTGGTGATGACCATGATAGTGATCAGCATAGGCGGCTTGGTGGAAATCGCGCCTTTATTTTTGATCAAAAGCACGGTGGAAACGGTCAAAGATGCCAAGGGCTTGGAAACCATACATCCTTACACGCCGCTGGAATCGCGTGGCCGCGACATCTATGTGCGCGAAGGTTGATATGTCGGCCATTCGCAAGTGATAGGGCCGCTAGTGGAGGAAGCCGTTCGCTACGGGCATTAACCGATTGC
>CAZKHT010000223.1:0-4591 GCA_964552595.1 uncultured Burkholderiales bacterium | reverse complement strand
TACGGAAAGCGCGTATCTTGGTATCGTCACCCTGCGCGAGCGCATGTTTCGCAACTAGGTATTTTTCGACCAGGCGTTGCAGTATCGACCCGGGAAACGGGCTATAAAGCTCATTGATATAAAACCCGGCGATACCATAAAACGCTGCCGTTGCGCGCCATTCACCGCGGCGCACGTTGCGGTTTTTCTCGGTGTCAGTCCACACGCCGCCGCAATGCGGGCAGGCATAATAGGCGGTCTCAGGCAGAAATTTGCCGAAGACTTCGTGCGCTTTGGTTTGGTCTTCATGCCAATGAACATTGGCCCATTCCAGCACATGCGTTTCGTCGCAGTGATGGCAAGGCACAAAAAACTTGCGCTGGTCGGATAGCTTGTAAGACGCAGCGGTGCGGCTAATTCCTTCTATCGTCGGCGTGCCGCCGAATACCACTTTTCGGCGCGGGAAAGTCTTGGTGCGCTCTTCCAGCAGGGTGATGGTGTCGCCCTGCTCGCGCACGTTCTCGTTGCAATCATCCGGCTCTTCCACAAAGACCACCGGCGCCGGCGTGGACTTTACCGAGCTGGGTGAGTTGGATCCAACCAGCTTTAAAAACCCACCCGGAAAACTTTTATACTCCGCGCGATTGTTGCGGTCGCGTTGCTTGTGCACCGGTATCTTTGCCGCAAGCCGTGGCGTGGATTCCACCATCGGCGTAAATTTCTCGTCGTTGTATTCCTTGGCCGCTTGGTCTTTGGCAAACATCACTATCATCGGCACCGGATCGATGTCGATGCGCCGGCCGATATAGTTATTCACTACGCCATCAGTCCACGCGATCTGCGCGGACTTCATGGCCACCACTTTGGTCACACTAGGGTCATCTAGCGCCTCGTGCATGCCCGCGACCCAGGGCGTGATGTCCGGGTTATATCGCCCCGGCCGCGCCGATGCCTTCGGGCTCATCCCCCGATAGCGCCGCGCCCATTCCGTCGTGGTCAAAACCTCCGGCGGCGTCAGCACCGCTACCAAGCGGAGAATCAGCCACCGCACCGCTTGGATCGTACCGGGAGAGCTGCGAGAGTGCTGCGCGAGTGTGTTCATTGAGCAAAGTTAAGTCGGTGTCTATCCCATAAAGCGCGTCGATCTCAGCCTTGAGCTTATCGTCCCGCGAAAGCAACTCCGAGCGAAACGCGCCTATCATGTTCATGAGCTGCGGTTCGAGTTCGGCGACATTAATCAGCACGCTTTTTTTCTCCGCGACCTGCAGCTCTTTCAATTCGCGATCTACGCGCTCAGTCAAAACGCGTTCGCGAACCAGGTCCAGCCCGTCTTCGGATTGATGCCCCGACGCCTTAGCGCGCAGGTTGCGGATGTAGGCGATACGCACGCTATCCAGCGATGCGCGCTTCCAGTCGATTGCCAGATGCTCCATCAAATCGGAAACCGCTTTCTGGCTCAAATCCAAATGGTCCGCGATCTGCTGCTGTGTAGGCATTACGCAATCCTATGCATGCTTTTTTCTGGGCAGGCCACTGGAGTAGGTGTGCCTATACCCCCCTTGCCACAAATTACAGTAGCCAAAACCCGCGTCGTTAGCCTCCGCAGGGGGAGGTTGTGGGAAGGACCCGCTATTTTTTGAGGCTTAGATACTCGATCTCGTGCTTGAGGATTCGAGGAAACTTTTCTTTGACGGCTGCGATGAGCGCGGCTTGCACTGTCTTGTTGATGAATGCGCTAGGGATCGATGGGCCATACAGCTCATTGATAGGCAGCCCGTGCCACACTACCTTGCCACCGCGCACCAGCTTCTTGTGGCCTTGGCCTACACGCATGAACACACCCTTGTGCCCGCTGGGCATGGTGGCTATGAAGGCATGAGGTATTAGCTTACGTCCATCTTTGACGTTTACGCTCACGCCCTTGGCCACCTGGCGCGCTGCATAGTTAATTAACCCGATGGGTTTGCCTATGGCTTTGACTATGGCTTGGATGTATGACGGGCTAGCGCGCACGATAGCGATAGCACGCTTGATTTCTGCCACCTTCAAATTATAGCCAGCGTCGCGAATCTCTCGCGCGGCTTGCGTCTTAACCTGTGTTGCGGTTTTGTTTAAGGCGCGGACGATGGCCTTTTCTTTCACATCGTCGCGCACGCGATCTAGCTTTGCCAGGGCTTGGCTGATATCGGCTTTCACGCTTACATACATGATAATCAGCCAACAAAAAGCCCCGCAATGCATGGCATTCGGGGCGATATTTGGTGTTGCGTTTCTCTTTGGGTAAAGCTCATCCCTGAGTTTAGCGATTTATACACGTCTAACTGTCAATTTGCAACAATATTTTTTGGGCGCATGGATTCGTACTTTTCATGCAGGATGAAAAGCTCGCATTTGACCTTGAGCCGGGCATCGACCAGCCTGGCTTTGAAGGTGTTGATGCTCACGCCGCAGCGCTGCGCTTTCTTCTCTTGGGTTAGCCAAGCCCACAGGTAATTGATCACGATCACGTGTTGATGCCTAGGTTGCAGGTGTTTGTTGACGATCTCTTCGATATCCATGGCCTCGCCGCCCAGCAATGGCACGTCGGGCGCGGCACGCGGTGGACGCGGGCCAAGATTGTATGCAGGGAATGGCGAAATCGCGCCTTGCCGAAAATCCCCCAGCCGCCAGCGTGCCCAGTTTTCTAGTTTGCGCTCCAAGTCCGGGTCTTGATTATTTGCTGGCATCGTCCATCCTTTCGTCAAACCACCTGCATTTGTGCCCGATGTAGGGCACGCCCTTTTGTTTATCGTTTTTTGGTTCTAAGCACAGCACCTTGTACCAAGTGAAACCGGCTTTGGTGCAAAGCTTGCAGCCGATATCGTTTAACTCCGCCTGCTCTAAGACATTCAGCGGATCGCCGTAGAAGATCGCCGGCGCCGTCATGCGGCTTGCTCAGCGGCGGCGCGCTTGGCTTCAATCGCCGCCCATACGCGTTCATTGATATCCATCAATGGCTCTACCATCGCCTCAAGGTGCACACGTGCATTGTCGATACGCTCAGCATCACCCGAATCAACCGCGCTCTTGATGGACTCCGCGTATTCAGCTATTTCCTCATCGCTCCACCCTTGATCCTTGAGTGATTTCGCCACCCTCAAATAATTAGCCCGCATTTTTTCTATCATCGGCTCCTCTTACTAGTGTCCTACTGTCCTATGTGTCCAAGGTGTCCTAGCTATTTCCACGCGCGCGCGTGCGCGCGGAAACCTGGCAGCTGGGCGTTTCACCTAGGACACCTAGGACAGTTGATGTATTTCATTGATTAAAAAGGCGGTTCATTATTTTTCACCTTGGACAGCACCTCGGACGATGCTAGGACGTCGGACAAGCCAGGTTTTTTCCACTCCCAGCCCCTTTTCCCGCTACCTGTGCTTGCGCGGTGCTTAGTCCACCCGAGCGCCGCAAGGATTTGGCCCACGCGCTGCGCTTCGCCACCTTGGGGATTGATGCGGCTCATTTCAATCTTGAGCCCATCGCTCATCACCTCGCGTACGCTCACGCTTTCTTTGGTGATCGAATCCAGATAGTCGGCCACCATATCCAACCAAGGGTGCCCCATCATGCGGCGCGACTGCTGCGGCTCGAATAATTCGCGCTGCTGCTCGGCGGTGGGATAGGTGCGCTCGCCCTGCTGATACAGCGCTACCGCTTCGGCAAGCAATTGGTCGCGCGCACCGTGGATGCCATCCAAATCGATAATGGAGCCGCATGCCAATGGCCAGAAACGGGTGTTTCCAGTCCAATCCTTGAGATACTCAAGTGCGTTCGTAGACGCCGCAAAGACTGTTTGCCTCTCGTGCCTTTCATTTTGTCTTTCATAAGGCGCGCGGAAATTGTCTTGCGTCGACGAGATAAACGCTTTAACAGCTGTCGCCTCAGAACGAGTAAATGATTCCAATTCCGAAATCTCATATAGCCAAACGCCTTGTATCTGCTGAAACGCATCCTTATCCCCCACCTTGAACGTCGTATCGGAAAACCACTTCCCGGCTATCGCGCGCAAAGCGCGGCTTTTGCCGATATCTTGGTTGCCTTCCAGTACCGGCACCGAGCGCATCACGCAACCAGGCTCATAGATCCGCCGCACTAGATTGATCAAAAAATAGCGCCCCACTAAGCGGTGATATTGCGTGTCATCAGCGCTTAAATACTTCACCACCCACTCATCCAGGCGCGCTTGGCCATCCCACACCAAACCATCCAGGAACTCGCGCACGGGGTGAAATGCATTGCGCTTGGCTGCGTAGCGCACGGCTTGCGCAATCGTGTCCAGTGAGCGGATTTGCAGCTCGCATTGCTCCAACACCCACAAGGCCAAATCCGCATCGTGATCTCCCGACCATTCATCCTCGGGCTTGTGGCCTATGGGGGACTTTTTGCGGCAGATGATCCGCTTACTAAAATCATCCGCGCCTATGACCTCAGACCACTCCGGGTGATGCATCAGCACCTAGATCACGGTTTCGCGGCAGTCTTTGAACTTGCCCTTTTACGTCCTCACCATTTTCCGGCTCCAACCGGTGGCTGCCACCTTCTTTGAGGCGGCGTAGTTGAGGTAATTTAATTTCCG
>CAZKHT010000222.1:0-4614 GCA_964552595.1 uncultured Burkholderiales bacterium | reverse complement strand
CAACGTTCGTGCCGGCGTTGAAAAGACCTTGGGCAAAAGCGCGGTCTTTCTCGGGAAACCACTCGGCCACCGTCTTGATCGCGGCGGGGAAATTGCCCGCCTCGCCCAGTCCCAACATGCCTCGCCAGAACGCCAGGCCCATGGTTGAGCGGGCCAGCCCGTGGAATCCGGCGGCCAGGGACCACCAGAAGATGGCGGCGGCGTAACCGATCCGCGTGCCAAAGCGGTCGATGAATTTTCCGGCGCGCTTCCCGAATCCCAAGTTAGAAATTTTATTGATAAATTCATTCCCTCGCCCAGCGAGTTGCTGCGCTTGCAAGCCCGGGATTTGCGCGAAGCGGGCGAGGCTGCGGCGGCTTTGAATTTGCTGCGCGAAGCGCATAGCCTAGACCCCAAAAACGACGCCGTGCGCATAGCCCTGGCAGCTTTATTATTCGAGGTAGGCGAGCTCGAGCCGGCGCAAGCGCTGCTGGATAAGCTCTCCCTAGCGGCGTCGCAGCAAACCGAAACCCAAGCACTGGCCGCGCGCATCGCTTTCGCGCGCCAAGCCGAGGACTTGCCGGACCGGAAAATTTTAGAACAGCGCTTAAGCGCGGACCCGGATGATTTGGCGGCGCGCCTGCAATTGGCGAATTTACATATTACGCAGCAAGAGTATGAGCCGGCGCTAGAACAATTGCTGGCGATGATCCGCATTGACCCACATTATCAAGACGACATTGCGCGTAAAACCATGCTCTCGGTTTTCGCACTACTGGGCGGGAGCGGTGAAGTGGTCACGCGTTACAGAAAACGGCTATCAAGTGTCTTGCACTGATTCGCGTTAATTTGGCGTTTTTCGTCACTGGCTAGCCGATACCAGCGGCATTTCCAAATAGAAAGTGGAGCCCTCACCGGGAACGCTTTCTCCCCACACTCGCCCCCCCATGCGCTGCATCGCTTTGCGCACGATGGCGAGGCCCACTCCTGTTCCTAGGTAGGTTTCCGTGGGGTGCAAGCGTTCGAAAATTTCAAAAATACGATCATGAAACTGCATATCAAATCCTACCCCGTTATCGCGAACCCAAATTGTGCAGATTTGGCGCTGCGTACTGAACCCGACTTCAATCCTCGGTTGCTTAACATCACCGGAAAATTTCAACGCATTGTCCAATAAATTTCGTATTGCCATAGACAATCCTTCGCGGTCGGCAATAAGACTTTGAGGCGTGGAACAAGTGGTTACAATGACCTCTTTCGCCTTAATTTCGCCAGAGAACTCTTCGAGAATCATCGTTAAAAGTTTTTCCAAATCTATTGAATTCAACTGCCTCGGCCGACGCTCAATGCGGGAATAAGCTAATAGGTCTGAAATCAGCTGCCCCATTTGCGCGGCACCTAGCTGAATGTTCCGTAAAAATAGACGCCCCTCTTCGTCTAAGACTTGAGGATAGTTTTCCAACAGCAGTCGGCTATAACCGTCAATGCCACGCAACGGGGCTTTTAAATCATGGGAAACGGAGTAAGCGAAACTTTCTAGTTCTTTATTGGCATTTTCCAATTGTGCAGTCCGCTCAAGTACACGCTGCTCCAAGACGGCATTAAGTTGCCGCACTTCATCTTCCGCTTTCTTGCGCGCGGAAATATCATTGATCGAAGAAAAAATCGCAGGCTCACTTTCAAACTCTATTATCGTCGCGGAAATTTGCGCCCAGAAGGGCGCCCCATCTTTTTTACGCAGATAAACTTCTTGGTCCGCGACCATACCCTCATTTTTAAGGCGTTCTAAAAGCATCTCTCTTTCCTTACTATCGCAATAACAATCCACAGCGCGCTGGTCTGCGTCGGGGTCGCCCGGTTGGCCGAACAGCGCTGCGGCGCGCTGGTTGCGATAGCGCACAATGCCGTCGCGCATCCGCGTAATGACGATAGGAAAAGGAGCGGTTTCCAACAAGGTGCGGTAACGTCCTTCGCTTTCCTTGAGGGCATTTTCCATTCGCTTGCGCTCGGTAATATCGTGAATAACGGCGATGCGCGTGTTCAGCCCATCGAACTGCATATCATGTGAATGGGCGACGATATTGATTAACGTCCCATCCTTCTTTAAATGATGCCACTCTCCGGCATAAGCATGTCCCCGCAAATGAGGAATCAACGCGATAATGGATGCTTTTTCGCCTTCAGGATAAAGGTCGGGTAACTCCAAGGACAAGGCCTCGCTTTTTGAGTATCCATATTGCCGCGAAAATGCCTCGTTTATCGCTAATAGCTTTAAGCTTGCCCGGTCATACACCAGCATGGCGGCAGGATTCTGCTCAAACAATAAACGGTGGCGTTGCTCACTCTCGCGCAACGTTTCTTCTATTTTTTTTTGATCCTCCAATACGCTGAGCAACGCCAGCCGGGATCTCTCATTCGTTTCTAGGAGTTGCCGAGTTTCTTTTTCCGATTGCTTTACTTTTGTATTGTCATCTTGAACCCTTTCCGCATAAGCATGTTCTGTTTTTAAGGCGCCTAGCAGTTGTTCGCGTTCCCGTCGTAGTATTTCAACTTCTAGGGTGCGGCGACGCAACTCCAACTGCCCCATGACATGCCCGCTCAGAATCTGGAGCGCGCGCTGATGATCCACAGCCATTTGGCGCGGCTCTCGATCAATCACACAGAGCGCGCCGAGCACATGACCGTCCGGGGTGATAAGGGGAGCACCGGCGTAGAAACGAATGCCGGGTTCACCCGTGACCCATGGGTTATCGATAAACCGTTCATCCAGTTGGGCGTCTGAAATAATAAATATTTCCTTCTGATTAATGGTATGTGCGCAAAACGCAATATCTCTCTCAGCTTGGGCAGCAGTAATGCCGATTCGCGCTTTAAACCATTGCCGGCGTTCATCAACGAATGAAATAAAGGCGATAGGAGCTTCGCAGATGTATGCGGCCAGTTTCACTAATTCATCGAATGTGGCTTCGGCCGGCGTATCCAAAATCTCATATTCCGCCAATGACTCTAAGCGCGCTGCTTCTTCTTGAGGAAAAGGGGGCTTCATAGTTCGGTCTGACTTAGGTAGCGAGGGGCTTGCCCGGACTGAATAAGTAAAGTATTTATCTCATGTTTAAGGTCGCGCACACGATCTTCCCGCCCTAACATCACTTCCTGCCAGCGCAAGAGTTCCGCTAATTGCTGATGCATTTTCGCTTCCATTTGTTTGCGCGCAGTGATGTCTTGGAAGTAGATGGAAATCCCGTCCGGCGTGGGGTAAATGCGATTTTCGAACCAACGGTCCCAGGGTGCGTAATAGTCTTCTATTTGTTCCGGCACTTGAGTGGTCATCACTCGCTGGTAAGCATGAAAGAAGGGTTGTCCCACGCCCTCAGGAAATTCCGTCCAGATATGCTTGCCGATTAATTCCGATGCCTCTCTCCCAAATAATTCGGCGGCGTGGCGATTGACGTAGAGATACCGCCAATGTCTATCGAGCGCAACGAAGCCATCTATCATGCTTTCCATCATGACTGAGATGCGATCACTTAATGTTTTTTGTAGGGCTGCCGCCTGTGAGCGCGCGGTAATGTCTTGAATTGTCGCTACGAACAACTCCACGCTTTTGTCAGCGCGGCGCACCACTCGTAGGTCTAGCTCAGTTTCGATGATTGTTCCCTTTTTTCTGAGAAAGTGTGCTTTTCCTTGATAATTATCACTCTCTCCTTCCAGCATCCGCGTGAACTGCCAAATTTGTGCATCTCGTCCTTTCGGATCACTCACTTCTTCCCAAGTCAGTTCCAACAACTCATCGCGACTGAACCCGAACATGTCACATAGACAATCGTTAACCTGCAACCATCGTTTGGAGACAGGACAGATGATAGCCATACCCACAAAAGGCAGATCAAAAAATAATTTCAATAGGCGATCCTGCTCTGCGCCCCTGGCGAGCAGTGCCAGCTCATATGACCTCTGCAACTGGCGCCATAGAAGAAAAATTGCACCTGCTATGGCCGCCATAGCGGACAACACGATTAAACCTATCCAAAAAGCTAGAAACTTCAGCGGTGCAAGTACTTCGTCCTTGTCTATTTTTGCCACGACATACCAAGTTGTTCCTTTCACGGGCCGAGACGCGGCTAAGACTTCTATTCCACGCCTATCTCTCGTCTCCATTTGCCGTGGCTCTCCGGCAACCACGGCCATGACTGCCGGGCGAGCGGAATTTTTTATCGGCGTGCGCAAAAGGGATACGCCATCCGGTTTATATTTCAGGGTATTGAGGTAAAGCACCGTTTCCTTATCGCGACGCACTAACATTGTCTCCGCGCTTGGGCTAGGAGTGGGCCAGCGCTGAATGAGAGGAAATAAAAATTGTTCTATCGGCGCGTGCAGAATTAATATATTCCGGGAGTTGGATTCAGTCCGCACCAAAGGAACGACGTAGTCGATATCCACTTTGTCCAAGTTGTTGCGGTAAAGCTCGCTATGTTGCACCTGATCGGTCCGTAGCGTGCGCTGCAGCAGCTCCCCTGTTATTGATTCCGACACCACCGGTGCCTCCATGCTGCTTAGGAGAACCTTGCCGGTCTCATCCATCAACGTCGATTCATAACCATAGATTTGGCGTATGGTATTGAAGCGACGAAGAAT
>CAZKHT010000221.1:0-4624 GCA_964552595.1 uncultured Burkholderiales bacterium | reverse complement strand
GGGCGCGAGGAGAAAGTCAAAGCCCTGCGTTCTCTTCGCCCGATCTGGAAACGGGCGGTGCATGCGCATGCCTTCCGCGCGCAATACGGGGCAGGGTTTGTCAAAGGCGAACCTGTCGTGGGCTATGCACAAGAGGAGGGCGTCGAAGAAAATTCCGTCACCGAGACCTTCGTCGCCGCGAAATTTTATGTCGACAACTGGCGCTGGCGCGATGTGCCGTTTTATTTGCGCACCGGCAAACGCCTGGCAACGCAAACCTCCATGATCGCCATCCGCTTCAAGCAGCCGCCGCAACAACTCTTCCGCGAGACCCCGGTGGAATCCATCGCGCCTAACTGGGTGCTACTCTCCTTGCAACCCGAGGAAAGCATGCACATGGAAATCCATGTCAAAAAACCCGGCTTGGAAATGGATACGCGGGTGTTGAAACTCAATGCCTCATATTTAGGCACGGGCGAAGCTGCCTTGGATGCTTACGAGAACTTGCTGCTGGATGTCATCGAAGGCGACCGCACGCTATTCATACGCTTCGACGAAGTGGAATGGGCCTGGCGCGTGGTTGATCCCATCCTGAAATATTGGGCCATGGAGCGCGAATATATCCACACCTATCCGGCCGGGACCTGGGGCTTGCACGAAGCCAATCGCCTCTTCGATGGCGAAGATCAGGAGTGGCGTAACGAGGTTTAGAAAATGAGTTGTGTTCTACTTTAGCTCATGGGGATAGAGGTTTTTCTAAAAAACATAAGTTTCTGATATAATTCTTACCAAGTAATACTTAGGAGTCAGAGCTATGTCTGCGACCTCAGTCACGAGCAAAGGGCAGGTCACCATTCCACAGGAGGTTCGTCAGAAACTGGGCATTCGCCAGGGTACGAAGCTGGCTTTTTCTGTGGTTGGCGATCATGTCGAATTACGTTTGCTCAGCCATCCGGCTGAAGTGCCAGTCACTGGATTTGGTTTGCTGAAGACACGGTGTAAGGCCTTGCCTACGGATTTTGATGCAGCGTCCTTATTGAGGCAGTCTAAGCGCACCTCTTCGCGATGATCGGTCTAGACACCAATATTTTGGCGCGCTATTACGTAGAGGATCAGGACGACGCTCACAGCGCTGACCAGCGGCAGGCCGCTCGCCGATTGGTCGAAGCCGGAACTCCTCTGATGGTATGTAAAACCGTATTACTCGAACTTGAATGGGTGTTGCGCGGCTATTATCAATTCGAGCGCACCGCGATCCTTAAAGTCTTTCGTCACTTATGTGCGCTGCCGCATGTGACTATTGAAGATCAGATAGCCGTTGAGCAGGGCCTCGTTAATTACGCGTCCGGCCTGGATTTTGCAGATGCCTTGCATCATGCTTCCTATCGCCAATGCGCATCTATGGCAAGTTTCGACGATAAGAAGTTTAGAAGACGCGCGCAGCGACTTGGACTGTCACCAACAGTCGCTGTTCCGAAATAGTTTTAGTTTTCCTTGGATCCCCGCCGCCCAAAAAGGGAGCAAGTCATCTTTACCGTTTATTTAGAGGAAGGCCGAAGCACGTATGGTTCGATGGCAATGGTTCGCCTCTGATACCGCTGTGTGTCAGGCTGCGCTCGATTTTATTTCGCGTTCCGCGAAAACCGCGATTTCAGCGCGCGGTGCATTTCATATCGTCTTGGCTGGCGGCACCACCCCACGCGCGGTGTATCAACAACTGCGCGATCTCGATACCGATTGGCACGCGTGGCATGTCTATTTCGGCGACGAGCGCGCCTTGCCTGCCGAGCATGCGGACCGCAATAGCAAAATGGCGGCGGACGCCTGGCTGTCGCATGTGCCTATTCCCGCTTTGCAAATTCATCCCATGCCCACGGAGCTGGGCTTAGACAAAGCCTACGCGGCGTATACGACATTGCTGGCGGATGTTGGCGATTTTGATCTCGTGTTACTCGGGCTGGGCGAAGACGGGCACACCGCGAGTTTGTTTCCGGGGCACGAGTGGGGTAGCGCTGCTGATGCGCCCGATGTCTTCATTGTGCGCGATGCGCCTAAGCCGCCGCCGCAACGCCTGAGCTTAAGCGCACAGCGCTTATCGCGCAGCCGCGCGGTATTATTTATGGTGGCGGGAGAGGGCAAGCGCGATGCTATAAAACAATGGCGCGCGGGGAGCTCGCTACCCGCCGCCACAATTCAATGTCCCGAAGGCGTGGATGTATTTTTAGATCGCGCCGCTTGGTCGGAATGATTAAATAAAAGGAATCTTTTATGTTGCGTTCCCTGAGTTTTATATTAAGCGCCCTGCTAAGTACGCATGCTCTCGCCGCGACCGAGCGCGTGAGCACCCAGAAAGATCAGCAAGAAGTCGCAGTCACGATCTACAACGAAAACCTCGCCTTGGTAAAAGATACCCGACGGGTAAAAATGCTGACGGGAGAATCCAAATTAGCCTGGCGCGATGTCTCGGCCCGCATGCGCCCTGAGACTGCCTTGTTGCGCGATTTAACTTACCCCACGGGCTTGACGCTGATAGAACAAAACTTCGATTTCGATTTGCTCACGCCGCAAAAACTCCTAGAAAAATCCGTCGGCAATAAAGTTACCGTAATCCGCACTCATCCGACCACCGGCGCGGATAGCCGCGAGGACGCCGTCGTGCTCTCGACCAACGAGGGCGTGGTATTGAAGTATCCCGACCGCATCGAAACCGGCGTGCCGGGCCGCATCGCCTTCGCCGGCGTGCCAGAAAATTTACGCGACCGGCCTACGCTGGTGATGACTTTAGATGCGGCGCAGACGTCGGAGGATAAACTGGAGTTGTCTTATCTCACCGGCGGTTTGAGTTGGCACGCCGATTATGTGGCTGAGCTTTCCAAGAACGAAGACAAACTCGATTTAAACGGATGGGTCACGCTCACTAATACTAGCGGCGCGGCATACCCGAATGCCAAGCTGCAATTGGTCGCCGGCGAGGTGAACCAAGTGCAAGACTTCATGGCTCAAGAAGCCGGCACGCCTAGACCACGCATGACGGCCAAAGCCGCACCGCAGATGGCGGAAGAAGGATTATTCGAATACCACCTTTACACTTTAAATCGACCCACCACGCTGGCAGAGAACCAAACCAAACAAGTAGCATTACTCAGCGCCACCGCAGTGCCGGTGCGCAAGGAATTATTACTGCGCGGCGCGGATTATTATTACCGCTCCAGCGCGGGCGATTTGGGCCAGAAATTAAAAGTGGGTGTCTACACCGAATTCGAGAACAAAGCACCTGGCCTCGGCGTGCCCCTGCCCAAAGGCATCGTCCGCGTGTACAAAAAAGACAGCGCCGGCAACGCGCAATTCGTAGGGGAAGACCGCATAGACCACACGCCCAAGAACGAAAAGGTACGCTTGAAATTAGGCGACGCCTTCGATGTGACGGCGGATAAAAAACAAACCACCTTCGAGAAAATCGCAGGCACTAGCCGCTACAACTACACCTTCGATGCGGCCTTTGAAATCACCATCAAGAATGCAAAAGATCAGGCGGTGCAAGTGAAAGTGGCGGAGCCGATTCCGGGTGATTGGCAGATGATCTCGGAGTCTGCACCGCATACGAAAGAAACCAGTAATACGGCGGTGTGGAAAATTGATGTGCCGGCGGGTGGGAAGGCGACTTTGAGTTATAAGGTTAGGGTTAGGTATTGAAGAGCGGGCCTTACGAGGGTTGCGTTTGCGTATCGTTTGAGAAAGAAAAATAAACGTTGCCTCAAGCCTTGGGCGAGGCCTAAGACATTGGGGAGAATGTCTTCTAGTGGGCCGAAGCTGCCGATGGCCCATCGAGGGGAGGGAGTCTGCTTTTCGGTGCTGAGCGGACACCAATACATGGGAGACCGTGTATGTCTGCTTCTCCCTCGTTGAACGCGTACTACCGGCCCTGAGCCTCTGGCCGCCCACATTCTCAGAAACGTCCCGTCCTTGCGACAAAGCGGACCTTTGCGAAAAACGTATTTTTCATTTCCGTTGAATGACGGGTTTGTCAGGGCAATGAATTTGGCCGATGGAGACGGCCTGCTGTTCAGATTGAAGCTATGAAGAATGAAATTCAGAAGGTTACTTTGTAAGCTGACATTTGGGTCGGCCAATATACGTTGGGGTCATAACGCGATAGGCCATACCGCCATGCCACTATGCAGAAGTGTTACCATGGAGGTCCCGGCGAGCGGTTTGCGGCGCCCCCGTGCCGGGATCAAAACGGAAACGCCGCAACCTGGCCTCAGGTTCCCCGCTCGCCCATCAAGGGTCAGGGAACAAAGAAGAAGGAGACCCATATGGGAAAACTTCGACTTGAAGCCAGCTGGTGTAAGAGTTCGCGCAACAGTGGCCAGGTTCTCATTGAACTTGACCTCATGTTCGTCTTCTTGGTTGCCAAGTTGGCGGTCGTTGCGCTGGCACTCTAAGCTAGGGGAGCGGGGGTGCCTCACGGCACTCCCCGTCTTTCTACTGCTCCAAAAGAATCGCAAATCACTCAATTGTTCGAACAAACAATCGCACTCATTTTTCGTGTCGGAGCTGACGCCTGATTCTTCCGTCAACCGGTTACGCCAAACGTTCAAGCTGTATAAAAACCCCTTTTTAGAAATTCCGAGCTGAGATTTTT
>CAZKHT010000220.1:0-4626 GCA_964552595.1 uncultured Burkholderiales bacterium | reverse complement strand
ATCGCGGCATCAGGGACGGCAAAAGACGTGGTCTTGCTTCGGCACGGCTGTGGCGAACGGCAATAAATCGAAGGCGGGGTGTAAGGCGTGGATTTGGTCCATGCTCAAGGTGGCATAGCGCAAGGTCTTGCCTAAAGCGGCGGTAAACACTGCCGGCGCCAAACCGGTTTGCTCTTCCAACACATCTATCCAGCGCCGGCGCCCGCGCAAGGCCTCGCTGCGGGCATTCTGCAATTGTTCATTGGAAATAGCGGGCAAGGCGCGCGCGTTCAGTTCCGTGTGGGCTTGATCCGATTCGCTCATTGTATGCTGCCGGCCAATTCAAAAATGGGCATATACATCAAGACCACAATGCCGCCTATGACCACACCGATTAAAGCCATCAACAAGGGCTCGAATAAACGGGTAAACCATTCCACCCAGCGCGCCATTTCTTCGTCGTAAAAACTAGCGATGCGCTCCATCATTTCGCCCATGCGTCCGGTGTGCTCACCCACGCGCAGCATGCGCAGACTCACGGAAGTAGTAAGGTGATGGGCCTCCATGGCCTGAGAAATCGGCTTGCCCTCGGCGATATCGACCGTCGCACGCTGCAATAAGGCACGCAGCGTCGGATGCAGCAAGCCACTCACACGCTCCAAAGCCGTCATCACCGGGATGCCGCCATTCAACAACATGCCGACGGTGCGATAAAAACGCGCTAACTGGTAGACCCGCATGCGTTCGCCTATCGCGGGAATATTCCATAACTTCAGCCCTAGCCAGCGCCGCGCCGCAGGTAGCCGCGCAAAATAAATAAACAAGGCGACGACAGCCGCGAGGCTAAGCCCTATCCACAGCGCGTGGGCTTCCATGAAGACGCCCCAGCGGATTAAAAGCCGCGATAAAAAAGGAATATCGCCGCCGATATCATCAAAAATTTTGCTGAACTTGGGGACGACGAAGCCTAATAAAAATAAAGTCACCAAGCCGCCCACGCTGATCAGCAATAAAGGATAAATCGAAGCCGAGATCAGCTTTTTTTTCACTATATCCAGTTGCGCTTGATAAGTGATGTAGCGGCCTAAGGCCTCGGCCAAATTACCGGTGCGCTCCGCCGCGCGCACCGTGGCGATATATAAAGGCGGGAATGCTTGCGGGAATTGCTCCAGGGCAACGGATAGGGTTTTTCCTTCGTAGAGTTGCGCGATCACTTGGCTGATGGCGCGCTTCACCTCGGGTCTATGTTCTTTTTCAGCCAGGGTTTCCACGCCTTCGACCAAGGGCAGGCCTGCTTCCAGCAAGGCCAACAATTCTTGGCTGAATAACATCAAAGGAAAACGTGCGCTGCGAGTTGAGGTCGGCAAGCCCCCCTGAGCCCGCACGCCGACTACGGTATAACCCTGGGCTTGAGCTTGCTGAGCGGCGTCGGTTTCATTGGCGGCGTCCAAAGTCAGCGCGGTCAGCGCTTCACCCGCACGCACGGCTTTAACACTAAAACGCATACTTACCAATTGGTGATGTCGGCATTTTCACCGCTGCCGCCGGGCTGTCCATCTTTGCCCAGCGAGAGCAAATCATAGTCGCCGTGTTCGCCCGGGCTCTTATAGACATAGGGATGGCCCCAGGGATCGGGAGGGACTGCCTTGGCGAGATAAGGGCCTTCCCATTTACTTTCACTCGCGGGTTTAGTGTTCAGTGCGTTGAGCGATTGTTCGGTGGTCGGATAGTGGCCAGTGTCAAGACGGTATTGGTCAAGCGCTTTGCCTAAAGGGTCGATTTTCGCTTTCGCGGCTTTGACCTCGGATTTGCCGATTTGGGCGAAATAGCGCGGGCCCACATAGGCGACGAGCAAACCGATAATGACCATCACCACCAGCAGTTCTAAAAGCGTGAATCCGCGCTGCGGACGGCGGTATTGTTCTTGCTGCGACATCGTCGCCTCCTCGTATCTTCGTGGCAGAAATGCCGCGTATTTTATGTGCCCGATGTGACAAAACCCGGTCTATATCGTTCGGCGCAGGTTTTGCGGGAGTTGAATTATATCCCAGCGTTGGTGATTTCCTCTTAAATTGCCGGCAATCTCGGGGCTTAGGCGCCTTATTCCACGACGTGAGCATAAGCCCGCGCGGCGTTTTCTAAAAGTGCCAGCGCGGTTTTTAAATCTTCGCTGGGCAGTCCATAGGCGAGACGCAGCTTGCCCGGCATGCCAAAAAAATGTCCGGGTGCGACTAAGACGCCAGCCTCTTGCGCCAGATAGCGGACCAAGGCTTGATCATCGCCGCCTAGACGCCAATCCAAGGCGGCGATGATGCCGTGCGCCGGAAGCATGCCGGAAAAAACCTGGGAGTGGTTGAGCCATTCATTCAATAGCGCACGGTTTTGCGCCGCCCGCGCTTGGCTTAAGGGCCGTATGCGCGGGGCGGCAGCGCACCCTTGCGCGGCTAAACGCAACATCGTGGTCGCCGGATTGCCCGCCATGAATTGAAACAATTGTTCCGCGCGCCTGACCAGCTCGGGCGGCATGATCGCCCAGCCGGCGCGCAGGCTGCCTAAGCCATAGACCTTGGTCAAGGACGCGGTGCTGATTAAGCGCGGATGCAAAGCCTGCGCGACCGGGCCTGGGCGGGGATCAAAGTCGCGATACACCTCGTCCACGACGGCATAAGCGTTGACGCTTTCCAGCCATGCGCCCAATTCTAAAAGCGTGCGCTCGGGCACCGCCACGCCGCTGGGGTTATGTGGACTGGTAAGAGCAATCAGTTTGACTTCGGGTGACCAAGCGCGGCGTATGGCTTGTACATCGAGCGCGAACCCTTGTTCCGGCTCGCGCTTAAAACTGAGTACTCGAGCGCCGAATACACCGGCCAAGCGCGCCATAGGCTGATAGCCCGGGGTTTCCACCAAGATCGCGTCGCCCGGTGAAAGCAGCACGCCATACACCAAGAAATTTGCTTCCGATGTGCCTGCCGCCAACAGCACTTGCTCGGCTTGCACCGCATATAAGTGCGCGATGGCTTGTTTCACTTCTAAGCGCAAGGCCGGCGTCACCGCTTGCAAACTCAGACAACTGCTATCCGGCGTGAACACCTCGGGCTTAGGCGGCGCCATACCGCTCACCGATAAATCATAAGCGTATTGACCTTGGTGCGCGCGAGCCCAGGCGAGATAGTCCAGCGGTTGAAATTGCATAGTCGTACTCAGTGCGAAAACTTCATCTTAACCGAGGCGCGAACAGAATGCTGACGCGGAAAATGAAGGCCCGCCGAATTGAGGGTGGCAAAAATCCGCCGCCCGTCTATATTTCTTAGGTCTTAGCCGGGGCTTACAAAGAGTTGTGCCGGCTGCTTGATCAAGACAAGGTAGAATGCATTGCGAGTGGAAATTTCGGAGGACTTTGGATGGGACGGGCAATGGCGCACGAAGATTTAGCGATGCAAGCAACAAAAACAGCAGTTCCCTTTACTTCCATGTCACCCGATGTCTTGGTAATAGGCGGGGGCCCCGCGGGTTCCGCGGTATCGGCTTTGCTCGCGGAGCGCGGCCACGATGTGGTGATGTTGGAAAAAGTAAAGCATCCGCGCTTCCACATCGGCGAATCGCTCTTGCCTATGAATATGCCCTTGTTCGACCGCCTGGGCTTGCGCAAGGAAGTCGAAGCCATAGGCATCACTAAATATGGCGCGGAATTCGTTTCGCCTTGGCACGAGCATCACAGTCATTTTTATTTCGCCGAGGCCATGGATAAATGTTTTCCCTATGCCGTGCATGTGCGCCGTTCGGAATTCGATGAATTGCTATTTCGCCACGCTGCGAAATGCGGCGCGCGTACCTTTGAAGGCCATAGAGTCACCGCCGTGGAAATGCCCCCTTCCGAAGATCCCACGGCGCGCGCGCTGGTGAAAGTACAAACCGACGATGGATTGGAAATGTCTTGGCAGCCGCGTTTCGTGATCGACGCCAGTGGCCGCGATACCTTAATGGCCAATCAATTAGGAGAGAAGCGCCGCAATAAAGAGCACGCCAGCGCCGCCTTATTTGGCCATTTCACCAACGCTGTGCGCCAGCCTGGACGCGATGAAGGCAATATTTCACTGTTCTGGTTCGACTACGGTTGGTTCTGGTTCATCCCTTTATTAGACGGCACCACCAGCGTGGGTGCGGTGGCCTCCCCTGCTTATTTCAAACGGCGTAAGAGCGATCCCTCGACTTTCTTAATGGAAACCATCGCGCTCGCGCCTAAACTCGCCGAGCGTTTGAAAGACGCAAAAATGGTAGAGCCCGCCACCGCGACCGGTAATTACGCTTATAACGCCGAGCGCTGCCGGGGTGATCGTTTTATTTTAATCGGCGATGCCTTCGCCTTTGTCGACCCCATGTTTTCCTCCGGAGTTTTTCTGGCGATGAATAGCGCGTTCGAAGGCGCTGCCGCCGTCGATCATTGGCTCAAAGGCGAAACCCGCCTCGCAGAAAAAGCCTTTCGCCAATTCGAGCGCACCATGACGCGTGGTCCTAAGATGTTTTCCTGGTTTATTTATCGCATTACCTCGCCCGCCATTCGTAAACTCTTCATGTACCCGAGAAATGTTTGGCGCATGCAAGAGGCCTTGCTGTCGATTTTAGCCGGAGATTTATTTCGCAAAACGC
>CAZKHT010000219.1:0-4627 GCA_964552595.1 uncultured Burkholderiales bacterium | reverse complement strand
TGGCCCAGCTGAGTTCGGAACTGGAAACCTTGCTCGAGGCGGTTGTGCACGGCGACTTCATGCGGACACGGGTGCCGGAAGACATGCGGCGCTTGAATGATATTGCCCTCTCGGGTAATGGCGAACCGACCAGCGCCAAGGAATTCGCGGAAGTGATACAAACCATAGGCGTGATCGCGCGGCGCTATGATCTCATCGGCAAAATAAAACTCGTGCTTATCACCAATGGCAGCTTGATCTCACGCGAAACTGTCCAACTGGGTTTGCAGCGCATAGCACAGTTAAACGGCGAAGTCTGGCTCAAGCTAGATACCGCCAGCCGCGGCGGCGCCATGCGCATCAACCACACTCGCCAATCGCTGAATAAGACGGCCGAGCATATCGCCATCGCGGCGGCGCTTTGCCCCACCTGGATACAGACTTGCCTCTTTGCCTGGGATGGTCTGCCACCCTCAGACGAGGAACAAACAAGCTATTTAGATTTTTTAAAGCTGCTATTGGCGCGCGGCGTGGCGCTGAAAGGCGTATTGCTTTATGGCTTGGCCAGACCAAGTTTGCAGGCGGAGGCGGAACACTTATCCGCCTTGCCTGCAGACTGGTTAAGCAGTTTTGGAGAACGTATAAAAGCCTGTGGACTATCGGTAAAAATTACACCCTAAAGCCCAAGTTTACTCGCCTTCTTTACGTCCGCCCTTGGCTGCTTTCTTCAAGCTTTTATATAAATCAGGGTGGGAGTCTTTCAAATAATCGATAATTTCTAAATCTTCTCGTCTTAGGCGGCTTAAATCGATTTGTTCTACGTGCACTAAGCGCAGCAACTCTTTCACCGGCTTGGGCATCTTGCGTCCACTCTCATAGCGCGAACCACCGCTTTGTGTAACGCCTATCTTGGTCCAAAAATCTTGCTGATTCAGGCCCAGCTTGCGCCGCACGTCGCGGGGATTAACTACCTTTTCTAGCAATTTCATGAAAATTTCCTTTATAGGCTGGTTACATATGCAGTTCTATGGTTTTGACATGCAAATGCAGTGCCAGGTTCTTTAACTTTCTCGTTATAAATTCTAGCATAGCTGCCCAGCGCCGCGCTTCTGCGTTTTGAAGTCTTATGGCGCGGAGCCCAGCGCCGAAAGCGCGGCCGGCGCCGCGATTTATGGTCTCGACTCCGGACGTCGTGCAATTGACAGAGTGCACGAAGCTTCAACGTTACCCGGTCCGAATTCCGTCTCGGCACCAATTTCTGTATAATTTTCGCTTTTCTTGGAATCTGCATGGCCCTGATCGTTCAGAAATACGGCGGCACCTCGGTAGGCTCCCCGGATCGCATTAAAAACGTCGCGCAACGCGTCGCTCGATTCAAAGCGCAAGGCCATCAAGTCGTCGTTGTCGTGTCCGCCATGTCCGGCGAGACCAATCGTTTGCTGGCATTGGCCAAAAACATTCAAGCGGAACCCGATCCGCGCGAGTTAGACGTATTGGTAGCGACCGGCGAGCAAGTCACCATTGCCTTGCTGTCCATGGCGCTCATGGAAATGGGCCTCAAAGCGAAGAGCTTCACCGGCAGCCAAGTGCGCATACTCACCGACGCGGCCTTTAATAAGGCACGCATCCTGTCTATAGACGAAGCCACGCTGCGCCAGGATTTAAACGCGGGTTACGTGGCCGTGGTGGCGGGGTTTCAAGGCGTGGACGAGCACGGCAACATCACCACCCTGGGCCGCGGCGGCTCCGATACCACGGGCGTGGCCTTGGCTGCGGCGCTGAAGGCCGATGAATGCCAGATTTATACCGACGTCGACGGCGTTTACACCACCGACCCGCGCATCGTGCCGGAGGCGCGCAAACTCAAAACCATCACCTTTGAAGAAATGCTGGAGATGGCTAGCCTAGGTTCCAAAGTCTTGCAAATCCGTTCGGTGGAATTCGCCGGTAAATATAAAGTTAAGTTGCGTGTGCTTTCGAGTTTCGAAGAAGAAGGCGAAGGCACGCTGATCACCTTCGAGGACGACACCATGGAACAACCCATCATCTCCGGCATCGCATTCAATCGCGATGAAGCCAAAATCACGCTGCTGGGCGTGCCCGACCGACCCGGTATCGCGGCCGCGATTTTGGGACCCGTCGCCGATAGCCATATCGATGTCGACATGATTATTCAAAACGTCGGCGCCGACGGGACGACCACGGACTTCACCTTTACCGTGCACCGCAATGAATTCACCAAAGCCATGGGCATACTGAAAGCCGTGCAAGGCAGCATAGGCGGACGCGAATTAAAGGGCGACGACAAAATCGCCAAAGTCTCTTTGGTGGGCGTGGGCATGCGTTCGCATTCCGGCATCGCCTCTTCCATGTTCCGCGCCTTGGCGGCGGAAGGCATCAATATTCAAATGATCTCCACCTCGGAAATAAAAATTTCCGTGGTCATAGACGAAAAATATTTAGAACTCGCCGTACGTGTTTTGCACAAGGCTTTTGAGCTGGAAAAAACCGTGTAATTGTTTGACCGCGACCTGGGTACGCGAGTATCCTTGGCCGCGTTTTCGGAGAGATGGCCGAGTGGTCGAAGGCGCTCCCCTGCTAAGGGAGTATGCGGGCTTAAACCTGCATCGAGGGTTCGAATCCCTCTCTCTCCGCCACCCTCCGCTTTAGCAAGCAGACCGTTTTTAAATAACAAACATTCTCTAAAAAATTTAGCGCGGAGTGCGACGGTCAGGGTATGTGCGAACTCAGCATTGTTCATCCCCGGTTTTTTCTTTATAATTCGCCCCTCTCGCGCCCGTAGCTCAGCTGGATAGAGTACTTGGCTACGAACCAAGGGGTCGGGCGTTCGAATCGCTCCGGGCGCGCCAAGTCTTAAAATGCAAAAGCGCTTACAGATTTCTGTAAGCGCTTTTTGTTTTAGCATCGCTAATGCGGCTTCGCGAGTAACAAACTCTTCAGCGTAAACGAATCATGCGAAGGTAACTGCGCGAACTTTCCTGTTTGGTAGCAAAGGCTGTCATATGGTTGAGTTAACTTTTCGCGAGAGGATTACTGATGAATTGCATCTCCCACATTAAAATCGAGATCGATATACAGCACATGGATATAGTTGTATTCATCGACATGTCAGGCAATTAAACTAACCCATGCAAGGTTCTTAGCGCTTTGAAAAGAGCATGCTTTTTATTTTCCGTGCTCGTGCTCTGCGACTTCCCCAGCGATACGCGCCGCCAAGCCCGGCGCATCCTGTTCAAGCACGATCTCCCTCTCCCCCGGAATCTTCCGCAGAATACTCATTGCACTCTGGAAGGCGGATTGTAGGTTTTCCTGTTGTGGTGCGCCCACCAGTAAATAAACTTTGAATGGATCACTAGCACTTTGAACGCTCGCCAACTGCCCCAGCCAGCGATGCGCCTTGTCCTTAATGCTATCGGCTGCGGCCAGATCAAACGAGACGGGCTCGAGACAATGCCACTTCCCATTTTTCCAGGAATGTTGAAACTCGATTTCATCATCCTGAACGGAAATCGTCTTCGGCTGGAAATGTTGCAGAATCTGCCGTTCCTCCAAATCGCGTTTGAAATGACGCCAAACATCGTCGTCGGTTCGGCTACTCGATGCTTGCCGTTCCTCGTAGCGCATCACCATGCGATTGAAAAGCTTTTCCAGCGCCTGCGCGGGATCGTCGGTACGTCCGCTCCCAGCCGGTGACCATTGTAAGGAGCTATCATCCTTTGGCAGCACTGACTGAGCAATTTCTAGCACGCCGGTGGGGGACGTAAGAGGCAACTCACCGGAGAGACGTTCTCCCTGCGCTTCAAAACTATTCTGGATATGGCGCATCAACGCCTTGAAATGCTCGGCATTCACACCAGGAAACACTTTGTTGAGCCGACCGTAGGTGGTCCGGCAGATCGCGCTCAGGTAATGCGCCTGCGGTGCATACAACGCCACCCCAACGTTCACGAATTCGCCACTGGTGACATCGTGAACATACCTGAGCACCGAGTAGGTATAAGAATATTGATTTTTCATGAAATGACCCTCCTGACTTCCTGTAGTGCTGCTTCGATATTATCCCTGACTTGCCCTATATACCTCAATGCTTGGTCTGCGTGTTGACCAGCGGAGTTCCACTCATCCGGCAATGCCGCTCTATACGCCGCCAGCCGCTCGTCCGTAACAGCAAGCCAGGCCCCGGCAAACCGGTCAAAACTCACCGACTTCCCACAAAGCTGCACGAAAAATAAATGGCCACGCGTCTGTTTGATATATTCCAGCGCACCGATTTCCCAGGGTGGTTGCCAGCCGATAATCCCCTCGGTGGATGGAAAAGCCATTTCATGATCGTAAATCGCAAGACTCGATCCGCTGAAAAGGCAATTCGGGTTAACGGTTCGTCGGTCATCATTCAGGATCAGCGCATCGAACGCGAATATCTCCGCGGCCGTGGCCAGCGCATCCTTGGGAATCGCCTTCCCGACGGGCCAGCTCGTATAACCAGGCCGCAAATGCTTCGAACCAAATGCAAGCGGATTGCTGCGGCGATCCATTGCCGCCACTTTTTCGTCCGGCAACCGTGCGATGAACCCGGGCTCCAGGGCGAACAGAAACGGGTCGGGCCCCAGCCATACCGAGTCTGCAA
>CAZKHT010000218.1:0-4630 GCA_964552595.1 uncultured Burkholderiales bacterium | reverse complement strand
CAATGGCAATTTAATCGCGAGCTTTATGGGCGCAAAAAATCTCACCACGCCGGGTGGCTTGGTGGAATTTTCTCCTTCGGGCACGGTGATGGGGGAATATGATGCCGTCAGAGCCGGGGGTCCTACGCGCTATGTGCCCAGTATAGGCGGCGTGACGGACGCGGGTTTATTGGCCCATCCGCATGGCATCGCGTTGCGCCCGGATTTGGATATATTAATTTCATCCGACTTCGCCGATCCCGTGAGCTTGGCAACCAGCTCCGCCAGCGATATGCGCCAGGATTTTGGCACCACTGTGCGGGTGTGGAAAATCTCCGATCTCAAAGCCGGTCCGCAGAAAGTCATCCAAGTGCCGGACGGGCCACGCCATGAAGCCAACCGCATCCATGAAGAGCCCGAGGGCCTGATGTCCGCCGGACTGCTCAATAAAGAAAAACATAAAGGCGCGTTCACCGCCAGCATGTGCGGCGGCTCGCTGTTTTACACTTCCGACATCACCGCCTCCGCGCCTACGTTTAAGCAGGTGTACGACGCGGGACCCTGCACTGGTGCGTCCGTATTTAAAATTTCCAAGAACGATAGATTTATTCTGATGCCTATTGCCGGGATTCAAGCACCCGGCGATCCGATATTCGACAGAGACTACGCCGGCGAACACGCCAGACGCGTCGTGATATTGGATATACGCCCGCTGACTAAAAAAGGCACGGGGTCTATCGAGTGTGGCCCGCCCCCGGTGACGAATGATCCCACTACCGGCTTTACCACCGGATTCACGGGACACAATAATGGCGCCAAGGATTGCCCGGTGGAAGTGGCAAACTTGAATGTAGATTCAGCGCTTAATTTCAGCGAGCACGGCGGACCGCACTCGCTGCAAATGGAAGACGGCGAAAAACGTTTCTCCTTTAGCAATTATTTTGTGGATTTGCACAGCTTCGGCTTGCCCGGCACCGGCACCAGCGGCGACTTAAAAGTTTATATCGCCAATTTCAACAAAAAGAACGGCAAGGCCGCGCTGGACACCCAGTTCAAAGACGAACTCACCGGCGAAGTCGGGGTGAACTTCAACCGCCCCGCCACTTACACCTGGCCTGGCGCGCGCGGCAAAGCCGGCGCCGCCAAACCGCATGCCATGATTTTTGTGAAAGCGGGGTATGGGAAGAAGGCGAAGGATAAAGACGATGAAGATGAGGGAGAGGATGATTGAATAAAGCATTGCTACGCTAAATAAATAGCACGCATAGAACGGAAACCGGTAATGCCTGCGTAAGCAGGCGTTGCCGTCAACAACTAGAGATCAATTGTTTGGGAATATTTATGCAGGTCTGCGCCGAAACCACATCCGCTGAAACACGTGATCTTTATTCAGAAATAAATGTTTCAGTCCTGCAAGAATATGCAGGCTAATGAGGGCGACCATGATCCAAGCGATGATGGAATGCACTTGAAAAAATTGTTCCGCCAAGTCGTGATTGGGCACTGCCCAATGCGGCGTATCTAAACCGAAGAACTTGGGGGGCCGCTTTTGATGCGCCGCGCCCAAATAACCGCTTACCGGCATTGCCACCAAGCCGAGATACAAAGCCCAGTGTATGAGCGTAGAGATTTTCGCTTGCCATCGAGGAACAGAATCCGGCAGGCCTTCAGGCTTGTGCGTCGCACGCCAAATTATTCGCAATGCGACTAAGGCAAATACGGTAAAGCCCAAGGATTTGTGCAGATCAAATAGAGAACGACTGCCCGGCTGCTTTTCTATACTCAACATATACCAACCCAACCCAAGCAAAAAAATAATCAGCGCGGCGATAATCCAATGCAGCGCGACTGCGATAGAACTGTAATGCCATGTGGCGGCGGTGCTATTGGGTTTCGCAATCGGCAATTTTATCTCCTTAAGCGCTGAGAGGTAGCTACAGCAAGTGTCGTCAGCTGCGCGGCGAGCTTATTGAAAAGAATATCAAGACTGGGGAAGTTCGTCCGTGACGCGGGTCACTCAGCTATTAATAGCAATGGACTTGGGAAATGAGGCTGGCGCGGCGACGCTCTTAAGGTGAGGTCGCGGTGTAAGTTTTCTTAGACAAGACATGCGGCTACGATTCGGCATGACTCCCCCGCCGATGTTCCGTTACGCAAATCTTTGCAGGTTCAAAAAATGCTTTCAGCGTAGGCACGGCTTTGTACGGATCGGTGGTGCCACACATAAAAACATCCAGCGCAATATAGTTGATCTCAGGCCAGGTGTGTATGCTGATGTGGGACTCGGCCAACACAGCCACGCCGGTAATCCCCGCGCCCTCGCCGAAGCCGTGCAAATGCAGGCCGAGCACGGTAGCCCCGCAACTCGCGGCGGTCTGCCGCAGTGCGCGCTCTATATGCGCCATATCGGTCAAATATTTTGCGTCCCAGAAATCGATTAATAAATGCAGTCCGGGCGCGACGAATTTAGTCATGATTTTTTGTGACGTGAAAGAACAAAGTTTCTTTCCATTGCGTATCTTTTGATTTTAAGCGCCAGATAAACGCATCAAGAATATAGTGGGTAGCTTGGGGCAAGGCGAGTAAGGGAACCAACCAGATGAGGGTATGTTCCGCCTGAGCCAAAGGGATGGCATTGGAAAATTGAAACAGGGAAGCATGATCGCCCCAGATAAAACCATCCCATAAGCCTTCTTCTAGGAAGGCCAGCGCAATCAACACACCCAAGTAGAGAGGTAGGGCTTTTGCGCTGAATAGAGTACCTATCCAGGCAGCGGCGAAGGGGGAGGGTTTACCGGCGCGTGCATCTCGTCTATTGCGACCGTAGAGCCAAATCAGCGCCAAATAGGGTATGCCGTGGGCAAGAATGTTTGTCGAGCTAAAAGCGATGTCATCATTGAAGGTCACGATGCCGACGAACCAGGAAGTCGCCGTCCCCATGAGCAATAAATTCCGAGGTAAGTTAAAGCGTTTCGTGCGTTGCCAAAGCTTCATCTCCTTAAAAACATATACCACCAGGACAGCGAGATACACCAGCCCCGCGATGCTGGCGATAAAGGGCATATTGGTTTGGAGAAAATCACCCTCAATAAACCAATTAAAGTCCCGGGGATGGGTATGCCAATAAATAAGCGGATAAAGCGTCGCGAGGTAAATCGCTGCCTTGTCTAAGCTACGGTAATAAGATGGCACATCCCTTTCCTGCCTGCCATAGAGCATCATAAATCCGTACTGCTGGCGCACGAAGTGAAACACCGCGAGATAAGCCAAGACACGCCAGAACAACATGCCATCTATTCTGTATAACAGGCAGCCGACTATCCAGGCGAGTAAGGGCGCGAGCGTATACAGACCGCTACGCTGGCGTAATTCTTCCCGGTCCAAGTACGTTCTAAATAGCGTGCTGTAAACATGGCTTACATCTACCCCGACCACCAGCAGAAGCCATAGCCAAGCAGGTATAGTCTTCAATGCTTCGAAGTGATTGTGGAATAGCAACACCACCGCCGATATGACAAATGCCGGCGCCAAAATAAAAGCTAGATCGAAGGCCCGCGAAAATAACCAAGGCTGATCGCTATTTTTCACGTCAGAGATCCGCCCTGTTTTAGATAAGACAGCACGCCGTCGGCGACGCTCGCGCCACGGGTATAGGCCTCTTCAAAGAGTGAGATGCCGCTCATGTCGGAATGCGCAAAGAAGACCGGCGGATATTGCCTTAAGGCCTGCTTACGCGTTGCCCCCCAAATAAATCCCGGCGTGGGACGTATCATGGCGTGACCCCAAAGCCATAGATCGAAACGCGCAATATGGCCGTCTAATTCCGGATGCGCGGCGAGCAGTTCCTTCAGCACAATGCGCTGCCATTCTATGTATGGCCGCTGCAATGCTTGTTCGCGGGCTTGCGCGGGCGGTAAATGGCTAAGCGGCCAATAATAGGTAATCACCGTCTCAATAGGCTTCATCCGAGGTAGCTGATGTGTCGCGACCACGTAGCCGAGGAGCGGGCTGTTATAGATCACATTATCCCAGCTCAATTGCGCCCCTTTTCCTGCAGGCATTTTGCTAAGCGTAATATTGGCAACGGCCCACGGTGAATAACTAAATTTCTCAGCCGAAACTGAAAACCTATCCGACTCCAATAGACGCGAGGCGATAAAACGCGGCGTCGCGATCACCACTGCTTTGGTTTCTACCCGTGTTACCTGATGATGTTCGCTATCCCAATAATCGATTGTGACTTGCCCTTCTCTGTCGGAAATTTTAAATACTAGGGCGTTCGGCACAATGCCGTCCGCTAAGGGCTCCGCGAGTTTGTGTGCCAGCCAACCATTACCTTCGGGCCAGGTCACTACATTTTGTGCCTCGGTATTCGCCGCTTCGCCAGCGCGTGAGGCAAAGTAATGAATACCCGCCCAGGCGGAAGTGTCGTGTACGGTGGTGCCAAAGTCATCGCGGCAGCAATAGTTCACATACCAGCGTAAGCCACGCGCGCTAAAACCTTGTCTATCCAACCACTGCGCCATAGTGCTTTCATCTAGCGCCAGCCATTCGGGGTCTTGTGAACTTTTATCGATTGGAATGGCAAATAGCGGCTTGCCATCTCGACCTTTTTGCCTTTTAAAGTCTACTCTAATCTCGAAGAACCGTT
>CAZKHT010000217.1:0-4664 GCA_964552595.1 uncultured Burkholderiales bacterium | reverse complement strand
GAGACTGGTTACGCAATT
Organism: uncultured Burkholderiales bacterium; assembly: GCA_964552595.1. Taxonomy (GTDB): domain Bacteria; phylum Pseudomonadota; class Gammaproteobacteria; order Burkholderiales; family Thiobacteraceae; genus RBG-16-58-11. The sequence continues at coordinate 4,646 of CAZKHT010000217.1, read as the reverse complement.
GACCCCGCGCTTCTTCGCTCAAGCTCTGCATGTCGCGGCCTAAAATTTGCACGCTGCCCGCGGTCGCACTGTCCAAGCCGCCCAATAAATGCAGCAAGGTACTTTTGCCGGATCCTGAAGCGCCGACGATGGCAACGCGCTCACCACGCGCGACTTGTAAATCCACGCCGGTCAAAACCGGCACTTGTAGATCGCCTTGGCTGAAGGTTTTTTGTAAGTCTTGGCAAGCGATCACCGCACTAGTGTCATTCCGTTCCGAGGCTTGAATAACATTATTCATAGCGCAAAGCCTCCGCCGGATTGACCCTGGACGCGCGCCAGGAGGGGTATAAAGTCGCTACTAAGGACAACACGAAAGACAAGCTGCTAATGGCAACCACATCCCACATTCCAACTTGGGACGGCAGATCGCTGATGTAGTACACATCTTTCGCCAAGAAATGGATGCCCAGCATGCGTTCTATGAAGGGCACGACCACGTCGATATTCAGGGCCAGTGCCAAACCGCCGATCACGCCTAGGGCAGTACCGAACACGCCTATGATAGTGCCCTGCACGATAAAGATTTTCATGATGCTAGCGGGCGAGGCACCCAAGGTGCGCAAAATCGCAATATCGGCTTGTTTGTCCGTGACCACCATCACCAAGGTGGAAACAATGTTGAAGGCCGCGACCGCGACGATGAAAAACATAATCACGAACATCACGGTTTTTTCCATTTGCACGGCGCGGAAAAAATTCACGTTCTGCGTGGTCCAGTCGCGCACATAGTAGTCCCCCGGCAAGCTGGTCGCCAATTCGCGCGCGACGCGCGGTGCGCGATAAATGTCTTTGAGCTTGAGCCGCACTCCCGATACTTTGTCGTCCATGCGATACAGCTTGGCGGCATCGTCCATATGCATTAAAGCCAAACCCGAGTCGTATACGCTCATCCCGGCTTCAAAAATACCGACGACGGTGAATTGTTTTAAGCGCGGCAAAATCCCAGCCGGGGTGACTTGCCCTTGCGGCGCGATCACGGTGATTTTGCTGCCTCGGCTGGCGCCCAAGGCGCGGGCCAAATCCACGCCCAGAATAATGCCGAATTCGCCGGGATGCAGATCCGCCAAATGACCGACCTTCATCTGTTTATCTAAGTCGACCACCTGATCTTCTTGCGCCGGCAAAATGCCGCGTATCACGGCGCCTTGCACGCTTTGGTCAAAGGACAACATGCCTTGCGCCATAATGTAAGGCGCGGTCCCGATAACTTCGGGATTGGCTTTCGCGGCTTGCGCCACCGCCGGCCAATTGCTCAGCGTGCCATCGAATTGGCTGATTTCCACGTGCGATGCCACGCCTAAAATCCGGGTGCGCAATTCGGTTTGAAAGCCATTCATGACCGATAGCACGACAATCAGCACCACAATGCCCAAAGCGATGCCGACGATGGAAATCAGCGAAATAAATGAGATGAAATGATTGCGACGTTTGGCGCGGGTATAGCGCAGGCCTATCAGCAGTTCGTAAGGACGCACGGAAAAAACTCAAAACAAGAAGACGCACAGTGTGCCATAAATAGCCTAAAGCCCCTTGCTATTTTATTATCCTTACCATAAAGTAAGGAAACTTAATTTTGGAAAGGAAGCGGCCATGGCTACCGCCACCGTCACCAGCAAAGGGCAAATTTCCATCCCGGCGGAAGTCAGGCAAAAAATGGGCTTGGCGTCGGGAGATAGGGTGGAGTTTGTGGAATTAGAAAACGGCATGTATGCGATGAAGGCGGCGCTGGACGATGTCCGTTCTTTAAAAGGGCTGCTGCGTAAACCGGCCAAGCCGGTGACGCTTGAGCACATGAACGCCGCGATCCGGGCCCGTGGCGGCAAGCGTTAGTCTGCGCGCAAGGGCGAAGCAATGCTAGGCATAGACACGAATGTATTGGTGCGCTACATCGCGCAAGATGATGCCGCGCAGTCCGCCCGCGCCACCCGTTGCATAGAGAATGAGTGCAGCGCAGCCGTGCCAGGCTATGTAGGTTTAGTGGTCTTGGTCGAGGTCATTTGGGTCAGTGAAAGTTGTTACCAAGCCGATAGAGCCACCATCGCGGACATCGTGCGCCGTTTACTCGGCATTAAACAACTCATGATTCAAAACGCCGAGGTCGTCTGGAAAGCCTTGCACTTATTCGAGGCGGGCAAGGCCGATTTTGCTGATTGCCTGATCGCGCGGGGCGCGCACGCCCAGGGTTGTAAACACGTTGTCACCTTTGATAAGCAGGCCGCTAAAGCCGGCATGTCGCTTTTGAAATAGGCGGCGGTGAACCGCGCAACATGGACTAATCGCCTCGCGCGACCGCTACAAGGTCCGCGCGAAATTTTTCTCAAGGCGGCTTACAGCATCTCCGGCGATAAGACGCAGCGCAACACGGTTTGGGTTTCGTCTTGGCGCACGCGATTACTTAACCACCAAATTGCGCCCTTTTTAACGCTCCAGTCGGCTGCTTCACCACAAATTAAATACGCGGCGAGCTGGCCTAAAGTAGGTTGATGCCCGACCACGACCACCGCCCCTTGCGCATCCAGCCAAGCGGCCGCAGTTAAGATCGTGAAGGGCGTGGCGCTTAATCCGACGGCTTTTTCGGTCTCCACATTTTGGGATAAAGCTGCCGCGGTTTCCTGTGCGCGTAGCGCCGGGCTCACCAGTAAACGCGTTTGTTTGGGTAAACGCGCGCTCAGCCAATCCGCCATTTGCTGCGCTTGCTTATGGCCTTTTTCGGTCAAGGGCCGGCTTATATCGGGTAAGCAGTCTTGTGCTTCAGCGTGACGCCACAGTATTAAATCCATTCTTGCTCCAGACAAAGCCGAGCAAGGTAGAGCGCGAATGTTACACTAAACGGCGTGATAACACCGCTGTTCATCCCCGACCTTTTGCCGCAGCGTGCGCCCCAAGCATGGCAAGATCCGTATCGCGATTTGCAAGTGCCGGCGTTGGAAACCCTGCTGGCTCGAGCAAAGCGTCGTACTGGCGCAGGCCTGAGTTTAGAGCGTTTTTTATGCGCGCATTTTGGCCTACACGACAGCGAATCGGTCGCGCCTTACACGCGTATTGCGGATGGATTGACCGAAAATTTTCCCTATTGGCTACGCGCCGATCCGGTTTATTTGCAAGCGCAGCGCGAACAGCTGATGCTCGTCGATGCCAGTATGTTGGCGATTAGCATTGAAGAAGCGCGGGAATTGGTAGCGGCCTTGAATCAGCATTTCGCGCAGGACGGCTTGCATATTGATGCACCGCATCCCCATCGTTGGTATATAGGCTTAGCCGCGGCGCCGGCGCTGACCACTTTTCCGCTACCTCAAGTGGCGGGGCAAGGCATGAATGCAAGTCTACCCACGGGGGAAGACGGCATGGGGTGGCATCAGCGCGTCAACGAAGCGCAAATGCTGATGCATGCCCATGCGGTCAATGCGGCGCGCGAAGCGCGTGGCGCGCCTTTGATTAATAGCCTTTGGCTGTGGGGCGGAGGCCCGACGCAAGTCTTAAATAAAACACCGGAGGCGATGTATTGGACCAGCGATGCGCTTGCGCGCGGCCTGGCCTTCTCGGCCGGCGCAAAGACAGCCGAGCTGCCCGCCGATGCCACGAGCTTATTGGCGCAGCTTGATAAAAGTACTGTGCATTATGTAGTGCTGGATGCCTTGCGCCCCGCGACTTGGTATCGCGATCTAGACGCCTGGCGCGTCGCCTTACAGCAATTAGAGGCAAGGTGGATCGCGCCCTTATTGCAAGCCTTATATTCTGGAGCCATAGGTGAACTCCACGTGCTGGCGATATCAGTGCGCTCTACGCTACATGCTCAGCTGCACCCTAGCGCCCGCTGGCATATTTGGCGGCGGCCTTATTGCTTAAGCCATTACGCCCCGCCTTGATTTTTTTACCATGACCCAAATCCACACTCGATCTTACGATGACGCCGCTGTCGCGTGTTTAATCGCGGCGGGCGTTCCACCTTTGCTGGCGCGTATTTATGCGGCACGCGGGGTGCGGCACCCGAAACAATTGCAACACGATCTCGCAGGATTACAGGATTTAAGCGCGCTTAAAAATGTGGATCGTTTGGCGCAGCAGCTCGCCGATGCCATAGACACGCAAAAAAATTTATTAATCATTGCCGACTATGATGCCGACGGCGCGACCGCCTGCGCCGTCGGATTGCGCGCCTTGCGCGGCATGGGCGCGCGTGTGGATTATTTAGTGCCCAACCGTTTTGAGTACGGCTATGGCCTGACGCCGGAAATCGTGCGCTTGGCTGCGCAACAAAAACCGGATGTGCTCATCACCGTGGATAACGGCATCGCCAGCCATGCCGGCATTGATGAAGCGCATCGCCTAGGGATGCGGGTGTGGGTCACCGATCATCATTTACCCGCTGACACCCTGCCCGACGCCGACATTATTGTGAATCCCAATCAGCCCGGTTGCGCCTTCGCCAGTAAACACTTGGCGGGTGTAGGCGTGATGTTTTACGTGATGCTGGCTTTGCGCGCCGAACTGCGGCGGCGCGGCGCGTTTCAAAATAAGACAGAACCCAATCTGGCTCAGTTATTGGATATTGTCGCCCTGGGCACATTCGTGAGAGTCTTGGGGCTGGGCGAAGACCACCCCAC